>JADFMM010000228.1 GCA_022563885.1 Planctomycetota bacterium
TTATGGAACGTGAGAGTTGTACGCAACGCGCTGGCCCCGATTGTTTTCATGAGGAGACCCACTTCCTTTCTGGTAAACTAGGCTATACTCCTTCCGGTTCAAACGTCAACAAGACGCGGCCATTGGCCACAACCGACCTTTCTCTTACGGAGGCACGGGGGAAAGGCAACTCACAAATCTGGAACTCTGTGGCCTTGTGTCTGTGAGACATAATCTAGCGTGCGCCCTGTTTGGCCGACGGTTAAGTTTTCTGTAACCGTTCGCCGGTTATTCCGATCAGAAATGAACCGCAGAATATCCAACAAGGAATGTCCAATGATGAAGTTAACGCCCCTTCGACATTCTGCTGTTCCTTGTTGGATATTCTGCGGTTCGAGATACCTTTGCCATCACTTGCTATTTCAATACTACGTGAACGGTTACAGCTTTCTCGGGGCACGTTCTGCGTGTTTTCAGCTTGCTAGGGGTATATACCAGTCTCCTGTGATTTCTCAAATCTCATTCCAGCGGTAGTCGACCCCCCGGCACATAACCGGTCAGCTCCACGTACCCCTGACCTTGCACGCGACCAGTGGCATCCAGCAACTCGACCGCGCCTTCCCAGTAGGCCAGGCCAGGGATCAGGCGGCTGACGTTCTCCTGGGCGTCGAGCAGGGGGACAATCCGCAGGTCCAGGCCCTGGTCGGGCAGGACTAAGCGCCAGCCGACGGGATAGCGGCCATTCGTCGCCGGGCTGGTCCAATGTCGGGTGACATCGAGGCGCCAGGCGTCACGCTTCAGGTAGCGGGGTGTCCCGTCGACCGCGACCAATGTTCCAGTGGCATAGTCGACTCGATCTCCGGCGCTGCGCAGTTGGTAGATCATCAGGTCGCGGCCATCTTCGAGCTGTAGGCTGAACCAGTCCCAGCCGATCTGATTCTCTGCGAGATGGTTGGAGGCGAATTCCCTGTCCATCCAAGCGCTGCCGGTGACTTCGTGCGTTCGGCCCGCGACCCGGACGCTGCCCGCCACCTTGGCCCGGGTGAAACTGTAGTAGAGACTGGCGGATGCCTCTGTCTCAGATTTGACGCTGTACCCGCCGGGGCCCTGGAAGACGAGGGGTTTGGTGGGTTGGAAGTCGAGATGGAAGGCGATCCCCTGTTTCCGGTCCGCCATTTCGAAGGTGAATTGGCCATCGTCGAATTGGAGCGTCCAGTCCTGCTCGGTCCCGGCCGGCGGCTGGCTCCTGAGAATCAGGGGACCGGGTGACTTCCCCCGGGTCACGAAGAGGGGGATGTCACGGTAGAGCATCTCACTGAAATAGTGCTTTCCCGCTGTGATGTCGGTGAGGGCGGCATGGCCCATGATCAGGTGGGTCGTGACCCAATTGGAGTCCAGCGGCAAGGGTTCTTCTACCACGCCGATGCGGAAGAAGGTGAACTGAAAGCCGAAGCGATGGGCAGGCGTCTGTTTGTCAGTGACCTGGCCGGTGAAGTACCACCATTCGGTGCGATAGGCGTCGTGCGGCCAGTGGTCTTGGGGGAATTGCCAGGGATAGTCGGGTTGCGCTTGTTCCCAGGCTGCTGCCGGGAGGAGTAGGGCGGTCATGCATGAGAGTAGGGCTAGGGTAATACGTGTTTTCATAAAGTTCCGTCTTTAGGCAGAGAGTGAGTCAGACTAGCATGCTTACGTAGGCGTAAGCATGGCACCCAGCGCTTGAAGCCGGATCGAGTTTTAATGCCGTGCTTTCTATTCGGTTTCACGGCTGAGGTCTCCCGCGGAATCGGCGCTGGCCCGAAGGGCCGGATAGAGGCTGGCGACGCCACAGACCAACAGGACAGTTAAACACTGCAGGGACAACTGGGCCAGGGGCACATGCATGTGGATGGTCCATCCGAAGAAGGCGCGGTTGATCAAGTGCACCAGGATGAAACACAGGACGATCCCGCCCACCAGACCCAGTGTTAGACCGCCGGCGCCGATACCCAGGCCCTTTCCCAGGAAGACGCGGAATATCTGCGCGCGCGTGGCACCCAATGCGCGGTAGAGGGCCATCTCGGCGATGCTGTCCTGGGCCGCGACCAGCAGGGCCAGGCTGACGGAGCAGATGGCAATGACGAAGCAGATCCCCTGCAAGAGCCGTGTCACGGCGAAGGTTTGATCGAAGATCTGCAACACCGCTGCCCTGAGGCTGCGGTTGCTGCGAATCTCCAGCGGCATCTGACCGAAGTCGCTGCGCAGTTGGTCGATCACCCGCTCCGGGTCATGGCCTGGTTTGAGATAGAGGGCCACACTGTTGACCCGGCCCGGACCGAAGGTGTCCTCCATGGCCTGCAGGTCCATGACCACGACGCCCGCTTCGGTGGTGTAGTCGGTGTATACGCCCAAAATATTCAGGACGGTGGCCCCCTGCAAGGTGTGGAGTGTCAAGGGGTCACCGACGCCCAGGTCGCGATGCCGCGCCAGGGGTTCGCTGATCAAGACACCGTCGCCCCGCATCAGTGCGGGGCGCAGCGCCTCCAGATTGCCCTGTAGGAGTGGAAAGCGGTGCTCGGCCTGGGCGAAATCAAACGTGACGCCTTGTACCAGGCGCCGCTGCCCTTCTACCTGCGCCCAGAAGCGGCGGAGTCGATCTACGCCCGACACTTCTTCGCGGCGCGCGAGCGCTTCGACCAGCGCGGGATCGAGTGACGCGACCTCGCCCGAACGGCCCCAGGATCGAGAGGTGACGTAGACATCGGCGGCGATGGTTCCCTCGACCCACCCTTCCAGTGTCGTCCGGAAGCTGTGGACCATCAACGATATGCCAATCCACATGCTGATCGCCACGGCCAGCGAGGAGATGGCGAAGGCATTGGTGAGAAGTTGGCCCATCAGCCCTTTGAGGCCGAAGCTCAGGGAGAAATCCCGGCAGGGCAGGTGTCGACTGAGTTGGACGATGAGCATGGGGCTCAGCAGGGCCAGCGCCAAGAGGGAGAGCAGGGCGAGGATGAAGCCCTTGGGTTTCCAGCTCTCCGTCACGCCCAGCCAGAGGATCAGGCATAGGGCCATGCCGGCACAGGCGGCCAGGGCCGTACGTTTTGCCAAGGCTTGGCTTCCGTCGGAGAAGGAGGCGCCGATGAACAGACGCTGGGGATCGTGACTTGCCATCTCCCAGGCGGGCAGGAAGCCGCCGCCGATGGCGGCGCCGACACCCACGCCGACCGCCATCGCGATCAGCCAGGGCTCAATGGTCACGGTCTCGATTTCCGGCAGAAAGTAGAGATTGGTCAGGGTGGCGCTGAGTTGGTCCAACTGGCCCAGGGCGGCCCCGATGCCGATGGGAATACCCAGGCAGGTCCCGGCGATGCCCAGTATCGAGACCTCCAGCAGGATGGCCCCCAGGAGCTGTCCCCGGGTGGCGCCGAGACTGCGGAAGAGACCGAGTTCGCCGCGGCGGCGCGTGAGAGTGACCTGCGTACTGCTCCAGACCAGGATCAGGGCCACGAAGAGTCCGATCCAACTGAGAACAATCAGATTCAGGCGAAAGGCGGACAGCAGTCCTTCGGCGCTGCGCTGGGCATCTTCGGGCGCCTGCACCGTGACAGCGGGGCCGAGTCGCTGCTGCAGGGTCTCCCTGATCCGCGACGGATCCTCGTCCGCATCGACGTCGATGTAGATGGTGCCGATCTCTCCTTGCTGGTCAAAGAGGCCCTGCACCTGGGCCAGGTCCATGACCGCGAGCCTGCCGCCGGCCAGCGGCAGGTGCTGAGAAAAGTCGATGCCGGCGCCGATCGTCAGGCGTCGCGTCATCGATCCCAGGCTGACGTCGAAATCCTCGCCCACGGACCAGCCCATCCGGGTCATGAAGGCTTCGCTGAGTGCGCACCAACCCACCTGGCCCCAGGCCTCCGGCAGGCTTAGGAGGCCCTCTTCCCAGGGCAGTCCCTGGGCCGAGAGCAGATCGATGCCGAGGATCTCGAGATAGGTATGGGGTCGACTCACCAGTGCCACGTGAAAGCGGCGGGTCGGCCAGGCGCGACGAATGCCGGGGTGACGCAGGACCCGGGAGAGCGTCTCTTCCGGCAGGTGAGCCGTCGGGCCCACGACCAGGAGGTCGGCGCTGCCGCCGAGGACGTTGGCACCGGCCCGCGCTGCGGCCAGGGCGCTCTCGCTCAAGATCTGGATGGCGAGGACCGAGGCGACACCCAGTGCTACCCCCAACAGCGTGAGCGCGTAGATGCCGGGCGTCTGCCGGATGTGGCCCCAGGAGGATTTCAGGAACCAGCCCGTCATGCGGTTTCCAGGAGGCCGCTGTGCAGGTGCCAGGTTTCGTCGGCGCGGCGGGCGATCTCTTCGCTGTGTGTCACCACCATCAGGGCCATGGAGGCCTCGGCGGCCAGGTCGTAGACCAGGTCCATCACCTCGGCGCTGCTCTCGTCATCCAGGTTGCCCGTGGGTTCGTCGGCCAGCAGGAGCCGAGGTGACATGAGCAGGGCGCGGCAGATCGCCACGCGCTGCATCTCTCCCCCGCTGAGGTGCCGGACCAGATCTCGACCTCGTTTCTCCAGCCGCACCTGTCGCAGCAGTTGCTCCGCCCGCTTCGCATAGTCACGACGTTTTCCTCCGGCAATGTAGGCGGGCAGCAGGACATTGTCTTCGATGCTTAGATGGCCGAGCAGATGAAAGAACTGAAAGATCTGTCCGATGCTTCGGCGCCGCAGGTGACTGCGCTGCCGATCGGGCATAGACTGCAATCGCATCCCCGCAAAAGAAACGTCCCCGGCGGTGGGGGTGTCGATTCCCGCGGCGAGATGCAGCAGCGTTGATTTGCCGCTGCCACTGCGACCCACGATGGCCACCGTCTTGGCCGCGGGCAGCGAGAAACTCACCGACTGCAGCGCCGTCACCGACTGACCCGACTCCGTCGTATAGTGCTTGGCCACCTTGTCAAAGCGTAACAAATCCTCTGTCACCTGTTTTCTCCAGCACCTTGTGTGAGCGTGTGGCTTCATCCTATCAGGACTGACGGTGCGTTCAATCCGATTTGTGCGGAACGGGCTCGGCGCGAACGCAACATAGAGCCATATTCGAATGGGTTGGGGTGCGAATCACGCCTTATTGGAGATTCGAAGGGCGAGTAATCAGTAATCAGTGATCAGTGGGCCAGTGACCCCGCCAAACCGACTACCGATTACTGATTACTGATTACCGATTACCGATTACCGATTACTGATTACTGATTACTGATTACTGATTACTGAAACTTTAGCCGGAGTCGAGGAATCGGGTTTTCCCTTGTGTTTTCGAGGGTGAGCGCTACACTGGCCGTTTTGAATTTGCAAGCGCATAACCTGCTAGGAGTCTGTAATGCCGACAAGAATCAAGAACATTGTAGCCCGTGAGATCCTGGATTCTCGGGGCAATCCCACGGTCGAGGTCGACGTCATTCTAAAAGGAGGGGCGAAGGGACGGGCGGCCGTGCCCAGTGGCGCGTCGACCGGTGTGCATGAGGCGGTGGAATTGCGGGACGGAGATCCAAAACGCTATCTCGGCAAGGGCGTCTTGAAGGCCGTTCGCAACGTCCATACCAAGATACTCCCGGCGGTCAAGGGCATGGACGCGAGTAAGCAGCGGGTTCTGGACCAGGCGATGATCGACTTGGATGGCACACCCAACAAGTCCAAGCTCGGCGCCAACGCCATTCTCGGCGTGTCGCTGGCTGCCGCCCGCGCGGTGACAAATCACAAAGGGGTCTCCCTCTACCGCTATCTCGGCGGCCCGAGGGCCCATCTTCTGCCCGTGCCGATGATGAACATCATTAACGGCGGATCCCATGCGGACAACAACGTCGATCTGCAGGAATTCATGATCATGCCCTTTGGCGCCAACTCCTTCAAGGAGGCCCTACGCATGGGGGCGGAGGTCTTTCATACCCTCAAGGCCATACTGACCGCCAAGAAGTACTCCACCGCCGTCGGCGATGAGGGCGGGTTTGCCCCCAACCTCAAATCCAACGAGGAAGCGATTTCGGTCATCATGGAGGCGATCAAGCAGGCGGGCTTTAAGGCCGGCCGCGATATCAAGATTGCCCTGGATCCCGCGACCAGTGAACTGTATGACGGTAAGAAGTACGTGCTCAAGGCGGAACGTAAGAAGAACAAGACGTCCCTCGATATGGTTGCGTTCTGGGCCGACTGGGTGAAACGCTATCCCATCTTTTCGATTGAGGATGGTCTCGACGAGGATGACTGGGACGGCTGGGAGGTCTTGACCAAGAAACTGGGCAAGAAGGTGCAACTGGTAGGCGACGATCTGTTTGTCACAAACACCACCCGCCTGAAGCGCGGCATTGACCAGGGCGTCGGCAATTCCATCTTGATCAAGGTCAATCAGATCGGCACCCTGACCGAAACCATTGATGCGGTGAAACTGGCTCACAAATATGGCTACACCGCGATCATGAGCCATCGTTCCGGCGAGACGGAAGATTCGACCATCGCCGACCTGGCCGTGGCCTTGGGAACGGGCCAGATCAAGACCGGGTCCACCTCACGCACCGACCGGATCTGCAAGTACAATCAACTGCTGCGCATCGAGGAGGAGTTGGGCAAGAAGGCGCGCTATGCTGGCAAGAGCCTAGGAAAACGCTGAGAATGAAAGGTTGTTCTTGCCATGCTGAAGCCTGAAACTCGAGCGGTGCACGGCAGCACCTGTCGTGACACGGCCTTTAATTCGGTCATCATGCCACTCTACCCCTCGTCCACCTTCGCCTTTGAGCGAATCGGCGTGCACAAGGGCTTCGACTATACCCGTAGCGGTAACCCTACGCGGCGGGCCTTGGAAGAGACGATTGCGGGCCTTGAGGGGGGCAGCGCCTGCGTATGCACCGGCACCGGCATGGCAGCGGTCGCGGGTGTGCTCCATCTGCTCAAGCCGGGAGATCATGTCATCACGGGTCACGACATCTACGGCGGCTGCTATCGCCTGATGCATGACGTGTTCGCCAAGTATGGGATCCATTTCACATTTCTCGACATGACCGATCTGTCATGTGTAGAGGATGCCCTGACGGACTCGACGGCCCTCATCTGGATCGAAACGCCTTCTAATCCACTGCTGCGTATCGTAGACGTCCAAGCGGTCACGACCTTGGCGCGATCCCGTGGGATTCTCACGGCGCTGGACAATACCTTCATGTCCCCCTATTTCCAGCAGCCCTTCGACCTGGGCGTCGACATCATCGTGCATTCCACCACCAAATACATCAATGGGCATAGCGATGTGGTGGTGGGCGCGATCGTGACGAAGGATCTTCAGTGGGATGAGCGAGTCGCCTTCATCACCAATGCCTGTGGTCTGACGGAATCGCCCTGGGACGCCTGGCTGGTGTTGCGGGGGATCCGCTCGCTGCCTCAGCGCATGCGCACCCACGCGGCGGTGGCGCAAGAAGTGGCAAACTATCTGAATCAGCACCCCAAAGTCCTGAGGACCCACTACCCCGGCCTGCCCGAGCATCCCCAACACGAATTGGCCAAGAAACAGATGAGCGGGTTTGGCGGCATGGTCACCTTCGAACTCGAGGCGAATCAGGCTCAGCTCGATATCTTCTTTGGCAAGCTGCAGTTGTTCAGCCTGGCCGAGTCGCTGGGGGGCGTCGAATCGCTGATTGAGGCCCCCTGGTATATGAGCCACGTCTCCATGTCGGAGGAGGCTCGCGCCACGGCAGGCATCAAGCCGGGCACGATCCGGGTGTCGGTGGGATTGGAACATGCGGACGACTTGATCCAGGACATCGAGAATGGCTTGGCCGCCTTGTGATAGGGCCGTGAGGAAAGCGCCATCGGTATGCCCTGTTCCAGGAGCCGCTAATGCCGTGCTCATAGTGTGATTGCTGTTCTCGAACTCAGCGCAGCGGTACTCGTAATCGTACTTGGCTTTTTTGATGCCCCCTTCGATTACGATTACGATCACGAGTACGAAAGGCGCCCGCGACTGAAGCCCCTCGGTCTACCCCCTAGAAGCCTATGCCCACGCCCAGGATGTACTTCACGTCTGAATTGCCCCGGCCGGCGGCGGGCGAGGCATCGCGGCTGAAAATGGTTTTGAAGGTGCCGAACATGCTCTTGGTAAAGTTTGCCCGCAGTTCGGCGGTCGTGGTCAGGTAGTAGTCGGAGACATCATCGGTGCTGGGGAAGTAGGTCAGGTCATGGACGAACATGACGGTCTCGACGATCTGGTGATCGAACTTGTATCCTGCCTGGCCCGTGATTTCACTCTTGCTTGTGGCGGGGGTCGTAGCGTATTCTTCGCGTTGCGACGCGAGACCCGCTTCGACGGAAAGGTGGGTTTCGTCGCGGTCGATCAACTGATAGCCCGCTCCACCACCCATGAGAGTTCTGCTGTCCAATAGCGCGATTTTGTCCGTTTCGTAGCGACCATTCACGAATCCATACCACTTCGGCGAGAAGAAGTGATCGTACTTGGCGAGCGAACGGAACCAGTCCTCCGTCGTGATCTTGGTCCCGGTTGCGGGAATGGTTTGACGTCCCTTGGCGTAGTCGGCCCCTCCCGAGAGGCGTCCTTTTTCTGTGCGCCGTTCCGCGCTAAAACTCAGACTCTTGTTGTCGGTGGTGGTATTTCCACTCGCGGACGTCCATCCCACACTGATCTGTCCCGTCCAGGCCGGCTTTGCGTCCTCGGCACCCCATCCCGATTGGCTCATCATTAACACGACCAGCAGAACACCCAACGCCTTGACGCAGTTCATGGCTATCTCCTTTCAAATCACAGTACCCAATAGGAAGCGCAAGAATGAACTTTAGTGACGTGCCCTCCTGGCACCCTTGCAATGGCTCCGTAGCGTCGCGTCCTTGTACTGCGCTGTGGCGGGACTGTCAAGCCTGCGTTAATAACGAAATCCGAAATACGACTGACCGAAACCCTAAACTGCGAGTCGGTGCTTTTCTAAAAGGGGGCGGGCCGGGTTTTCGTTATTAGTGAATTATGATTTCGTGTTTGTTTCGGATTTCGGATTCCGATAGTCGGATTGGGTCCCGTCTGCCCGCTTATGCTCGGGGTCCCGTCAACCCCGCTCCTTTGGGTGCGGAACGTTACCGCTCACCGACCCGCCGACCTCTGCTCACTGTTTCTGGCCTTTTCTACGGGGGTCTACGCAGGCTGGAATTCCCCTTGAAATATCCCCCTTTGTTGATACATACAATCACGCTTGGCCTTGAAAAACAAGTTTCCTAACATACATCGGTGGATGGCACCCATGAGTTGGCACAGGCCCCGAATTTTGATGTGGATCCTCTCATCGCTGGTCCTGCTGATCGCGCTGCCCCTGTCGGCGAAGGAGGAGGCCTCGAAGCAGGCGACCGGCCCCGCGATCAGCTACTACCGGGACATCCGGCCGATCTTTCAGGCCAATTGTCACGGTTGCCACCAACCGGCGAATCCCAAGGGCGGCTTCGTGATGACGCAGTTCGATCGACTGCTCGCCGGTAGCGACGGCGAAGCGCCCGCCATCGTCCCCAAGCAACCTGATTCGAGCCTCTTGATCGAGATGATCACGCCGGTAGACGGGGAAGCGGAGATGCCGGCGAAGGGAGGTCCGCTGAAACAAGCCGAGATCGACATGATCCGGCGCTGGATCGCGGCCGGAGCCATCGACGATACCCCGGCCAACGCTAAGCGGCAGTATGATCAGACGCATCCGCCCCGCTACGACTCACCCCCCATCGTGACCTCACTGGACTACTCCGCCGACGGACGCTTGCT
>JADFMM010000229.1 GCA_022563885.1 Planctomycetota bacterium
TCGGCCACGGTTTCATTGAATCCGACTCTACTGGTGCGAGTCATCCAGCCCGTTCCCAGCCTAAGAGCACCTAACAAAATGACTCTGCATTCGAACGACTCGTTTCGCCCCTGGACGGCGTCAGGCTCCATCGACCATCCTCGGATGGCCTGCTTCGCCTTCCTTGCCAGAGCCGAAACCGCTCGCTCTCGGTGCGACGATCATTTTGTTAGGGGCTCTAAGTCGAACGGCCTTCTTCAGATCGCACATTGATCTTCCTTCTCTTTGCCGGAACGCGGGCCGAGCGTCATCATATCGCCAGACAAGAAGGACGCAAACACTCTTAAAGGACACAGACCGACCGTGCAGATTCTGATAATGAACGATGACGGCATCTACACGCCAGGATTGGCCGCGTTGGAACGCGAGTTGCGAAGACAGGACTGATAGGAATTTTGATTTCCACTGATCAGAGTGATTATTGCGCACCCGCCCCGGATCGGGGCTCCTGTGCGGCGGCCGGATCGGGTTGGTCTAAGTCCAGTACAGGCCGGAGCAACCAAGAGCAAGCCGGCGACCATCACGACCCGGAACAACTTGGCTAAGAACATGCAACCCTCCTGGTCGGATGAAGCACTGGGAGCCTGTCGGAGAATTCCGTCGTCGGCCCGCCTGTCTGCCCCGAGCCAGATCGGCCACTTAAGTGGAGTCCCTGTAAGCTCATGACTCCCTGAAGAGCGCAAATTCATCGTGCAGGGCCTTCTGTTTGACACTCAGCATGTTTGTTTTTCATCTGTTTTCTGAGTGCCTTGGTGTCTCCGTGAGGGTAATTGGTTTCGGCCGAAGGCGGGACCGTGTATCATCGTGAAAACGATTACGGACAAAAACGAAGGAATGCCACGCAGATGAAAATCACTATCCTCCTCTGGGGGCAACTAAAGTCGCTTGCTGAGGCCGACTCGCTGGAATTAGAAGTCCCTGAGCCGCACACCATAGAGAATGCCGTTGGCACGCTGGTCAAGGCCAAGGCGGCCTTGAAGCCGATGCTCGTCGATGAGAACGACCAGCCCCAAGCATCGATCGTGGTCTTCGCCGATGGCGTGCAGGTGATATCGAGAGAGGAGACGCCTCTCAGCGAGGGCATGGAAATCACGCTCATGTCCCCGATTTCGGGCGGATAGACCAATGCTCAGCGAAGAAGAAAGGGCCACCTATGAGTGGCAGTTGGACGTGCCCGGTTTCGGCGAAGAAGGCCAAGAGAGACTGAGCCAGGCCTCGGTGATGATCTCGCGCTGTGGTGGGCTGGGATCCGTGGTGGCCTATGAGTTGGCCGCGGCCGGTGTGGGTAAGTTGGTGTTGGCTCACGCTGGGAATGTCAGACAAGGCGATTTGAACCGTCATTTGCTCATGACCCATGACTGGTTGGGCAAACCGCGGATCGAGTGCGCGGTGCGACGATTGAAAGAACTCAATCCGAGATTGGACATCGTGGGCGTGAATGCCAATGTCAACGAGGACAATGTGAGAGAGTTGACGGAGCAGGCCGATGTCATCGTGGATGCGGCGCCCCTGTTCCAGGAACGCTATCTCATGAATCAACAGGCGGTATTACAGGGCAAGCCCATGGTCGAATGCGCCATGTATGAACTGGGCTTACAAGTCACGACCTTTGCCCCCGGCAAAACAGCCTGCCTATCCTGTTTGTACCCTGAGTTCCCCGAGCAGTGGAAGCGACGCTTTCCCGTGTTCGGGGCCGTGTCCGGAACACTGGGTTGCATCGCCGCCATGGAGGCCATCAAGGTAATTTCCGGTCTGGGCTCTCCACTGTACAATCAGATGCTCATGCTTGATCTGCGCGATGGCTCCTTCATGAAACGGACTATTCGAAAACGATCGGACTGCCGGACGTGCGCGACCGTTAAACCTTAAGTTGCGTACTTGATTACAGAGTTCAGTGCGCGGCCTTCGGCCGAAATCAAGAGTATTTTTAACCATGAGCATGAAGGACATGAAGAAGGCTGTCGCCGAAGTTCGAACTTTATACATTGCCATGTTAGCTAAAGTCGCTGTACGGCCTTTTCGTATTGCCCACCTCCCTGTTTGGCCGAAGGCCAAATCCCTTCATGTTCTTCATGCTCTTCATGGTATATTTCCTTTTCTATATTTGCTTGAACCACTGCCATGGTATATGGACTCGCGCAAAGGCGCAAAGCCGCAAAGACAACGCGTGTTTGAGATCTTTGCGTCTTTGCGGCTTGAACGAGTGAAACGAGTGGGCGTGCGTCATTTTTATGGTTCCGGCCGAAGGCATGCTCTGGTATTTATGAAGCATTGGGGTCAAAAGTGAGAATCGAGGTTGATTGGTGATTGTTGTCTATTGCTTAACAGCCCTCGCATTGGCCATCTCGGTCCTCAAGAGCCCTGACAAGACCAAATTGGCCTTGGCGATTGGCTGGTCTCGATTCAGCAAGGTCGCACCGACCTTCTTGCAGATTGTCTGTTTGGCCTCGGTGGTACTGACCTTCATGCCAAATGACATGATTGCCTCCCATCTCGGCACACAGAATCGCTGGATGGCCTTGGTCATCGCCGCGGCGCTGGGCTCCATCACCATCCTGCCTGGTTTTATCGCCTTTCCCCTGGCGGGGTCGCTGCTGAGCAAGGGAGCCGCCTACATGGTGTTGTCTGCCTTCACCACGACGGTCATGATGGTCGGCATCTTGACCATTCCCCTGGAAAAGCGTTATTTCGGTCTAAAGGTGACCCTCATTCGTAATCTTGTCGGCCTGGGCATCGCCCTGGCCGTGGCGCTGGTGACCGGATGGATCTTTGGGGAGTTGTCGTGAAGAACAAGAAAACCTCCATGACGCTCTGGCTCCTCATCGGAACCTACCTCATGGGCCTGGTGATAGCACGACAGGTGGCCTGGCAGCCGGGCATCACGATGGGTCTGCATTGGAGTGAATTCATCAAGGGCATGGTCAAGGTCTTTCCCTGTGCCTTCGTCTTGATAGGTCTGTTTGAGGTGTGGATAAAAAGGGAAACGGTTGAGCGCACTATGGGCCAGGCCTCGGGTTGGGGCGGCTTTGTCTGGGCGCTGCTCTTGGCAGGGACCACCGTCGGCGGGATGTTTGTGACTTTTCCCGTGGCCCACGCCCTGCACGCCAAGAGGGCCAAGCTGAGCGTCATCTTCACCTATGTCGGTGCGGCGGCCATTTGTCGCCTCCCCATGACGCTCTTTGAGGCCGGTTATCTGGGCGGGCGCTTCACGCTCGTGCGTTTCGTGGTGTCCTTGCCCTTGGTTGTCCTCTCCTCCATCCTGATGGGTGGATGGCTTGAGAGATGTCACTACCGAATTAGCGAAGGTTGAATTAGGAGGTCACTGCTATGACAGAGCATCGGAGCTATCAGACCAAGAAGAACTGGTGGGTTCACTTCGGGTGGCTGTCGCTATTGGTCATTGCGGTCTTGCTGTTTGCCCTGCTCTCTGTGCGTCGAGGCGCAGGCCTACGTTTCGCACGGAATGAAAAAGAACTCGTGGTCTACTGTGCGGCAGGGATGCGGCTACCCGTTCAAGAGGCCGCCAAGAGCTACACGGAGAAATATGATCAGCCCATCCGCTTGGAATACCACTCTAGCGGTCATCTGGAGATACTCATCAGGGAGGAAGCGAAGTCCGGCAAGCCACTGGCCGATCTCTACATCCCCGCCAATGACTACTTTGCCAAGAAGACCGCCGCGGATGGTTTGACCCAGGAGTATTTTCCTCTGGCGACATTCAGGTTGGTCTTGGCGAGCAAACGCGAGACAAATCTGAAGATCACTGCGTTGGATGATTTGCTCGAGCAGAACATCTCCTTTGTCATGTGCAATCCCGAGGCGGCCGCCGGTCGGTTTGCGCAGAAGACGCTGGCGGCACTGGGGAAGTATGAAGCCCTGAATAAGGCCATGAAGGCCAGCTTCCCCACGGTGGTGGAGGCGGCCAATGCCATTCAGACGTCGGACGATGCGCAGGCCGGCTTCCTCTGGGACACCACGGCCCGACAATACAACCTACAGATCTTTGACTTGCCGGAGTTGGCAGGGGCAACCTCCTCCACCTCGGTCAACGTGGTGTCAACGAGTAAGGTTCCCGCCCGGGCCCTCTCCTTTGCACGGTATTTGTCTGCCCCTGAGCAGGGGAACGCAGTTTTCGCCCGCCATTTCTTTTCTCCCGTTCCAGGGGACAGGTGGCAGGAACAGCCCGAATTGACGTTCTTCTGCGGTGGTGTTAATCGCAATGCCGTGCAACAGACCCTGCGGGAATTTGAGGAGCGGGAGGGTATCCTGATCCGCTCTCAATTCGGCGGGTGCGGCATGCTGGTCAGCACCATGAAGAGTATCAAGAGTGGCCAGAGTGAAGCGGGTTTCCCCGATGTCTACATGACCTGTGACAAGAGCTTTTACGCAATGGTCGCAGAGGATTTCGGCGAGGGCAAGGATATCTCTACAACGGACATCATCATCCTGGTCCGCAAGGACAATCCCAAGGAGATCGAAAGTCTGGAAGATCTGGCACGGGAGGGGATCACCTTCGGCACGACCGATCCCAAGTTGAGTACGCTCGGTTACCTGAGCTGGAAACTCTTCGCCTTGATGGGTCTTGAAGAGGCCGTACGGGATAACGTCATCGTGACCACGCCTACGGCCCATGAACTCGTGATGCAGATGACCAGCCACCCCAAGTTGGACGCGGCGCTGGTCTATGCGGCCAACTGTCACTTTGCCAAGGAGACCTGCGACTTGATTCCCATTGACCACCCCCTAGCCAAAGCCACGCAGAACATTGGCGCTTCCCTTCGAACGCCCTATCCCCGACTCACGGAGCGACTGATGAATGCGCTCCACTCCACTAAGAAATCTAAGGCCCGCTTTCTACAGCATGGATTCCAGTGGGTCTCCGACCTGGAGAGCGAATGAGTCGACCCCACCACGCAAACCCCGACTTACGCGTACGCTCCGACAAACCCTTTCTCTTCTGCCTGGGGCTCTTGGCAGGCGTGTATATCCTGCTGATCGTGTTGATGGTGCTTGCGGACATCGCCTACATGTTCGTGGACCCGGACCAAGAGAACATGGCCGTGATGTCTCGCAACGTGGGGATTGTCGAAATCATGCCCCAGGGCGCCGGGCACTTGGTGACCGTGCGCGATCCGAAGACGGGGGCCGGCAAGGACTACGCCATCCGGGCGGACCAACGTCTCTATGTAGCATCGGGCGACCGCGTCAAGAAGGGAGATCTCTTGACCAATGGCGAGATGACCGGCACGCAGGCCATGTACCGAACCCTCGTTTCACCCGAGATTCGCTACGCCACCGTCCTGAGCCTAGTCTCCTGCACCATCTCGACGATTCTCTCCCTCTGGGTGGCCATCCCCATCGGCTATATCATGTCGCGATTCAATTTTAGGGGTAAGGCTATTTTCGATACCATCCTGGACATCCCCATTGTCTTGCCGCCGCTGGTGGTGGGGATCAGCCTCCTGGTGCTGTTCAACTTTCCCCCTTTCTCCTGGACCAGTGCCTATGTGGTCTACGAAATCCCGGCCGTGATACTGGCCCAATTCATGGTGGCGGCGGCCTTCGCCGTGCGCACCATGCGGGTGACCTTCGACCGCATCCCGCAACGCTATGAAAACGTCGCCCTGACCCTGGGCTGCAACCGTTCCCGCGCCTTCTGGATGGTCATCATGCCCCAGGCACGCTATGGCGTCTTGGCCGCCGGGACGCTGGCCTGGGCCCGGGCCCTGGGCGAGTTCGGACCCATCCTGGTCTTTGCCGGCTCCACCCGGATGCGCACCGAGGTCTTACCCACCTCGGTCTTCCTGGAGATGCAGGCCGGCAACCTCAAAGGGATGCTGGCCATTTCTCTACTGATGATCTTCACGGCGGCCGTCGTGCTCATCGTGGCCCGCCTCTTTGGCATGAAGAAAGGCTATCTATGATTCGCGTGGACAATCTCAGCATGACGCAGGGAGAGTTCTCGTTGGAGGGTATCTCCTTTCACATCCCCGAAGGCCGCCATGCGGTCCTCACCGGCAAGAGCGGCTGCGGCAAGACCTCGTTGCTGGAAGCCGTCTGTGGACTACGTCCCATCCAGGCCGGCACGATCACCATCGCCGGGCAAGACATCACCACCAAGCGTCCCGCGGAACGACGCATTGGCTATGTCCCGCAGGACGGGGCGCTGTTTCCCAACTACCGTGTGGGCGAGCAACTGGCCTTCGGCATGATCGTCCATCGCTACGACAGCAAGATCATTGCCGAGCGCGTGGAGGAGGTGGCCACCCTGCTGGGCATCGATCATCTCCTGGATCGTTACCCTGACAAACTCAGTGGCGGGGAGATTCAACGGGTGGCCCTGGGACGCGTCCTGACCCTCAAGCCCCATGCCCTCTGCCTGGACGAACCGCTCAGCGCCCTGGACTGGGACACCCATGAAGAGATCTGCGATCTGCTGCTGAACACCATCAAGAAACAGCGCATCACCACCCTTCATATCACGCACAATCGATTCGAAGCCCAAAAGCTGGCCGACATCGAGTTCATTCTGAAGGATGGAAAGATCGTGCAGCCGTAGGCGAGGGGGATTTCGGTCTTTCGGTTTTCGGTCGGCTACTGCTGAGATGAAATGTTTCAACTCAGATCCAAGTCAGTTGCTACCTGCTTAAGTCTCTTATCCGATGTCCACAATTGAACATGACTCAAGAGACTTGAAGCGAGCAAATGCATGTCAATCCAACCAAGACCCTTACCCATGATGCCCTTGTTTTCGATGAATTCCAAGAGCTCTATTTGCTCAGCCACCTCGACTGTCGGCAGAGCCTGCAATGACTCTAATATCTCGCGCCTATTCTTGAGGTTTCCACAGGCCAATTCACCAATGACAAAGGGATGGCACACGACAATCCCTTTCCGGAGTTTCTTCGCCAATGCCTCACTTCCATTACGCAGGTGGGATACCCATATGGATGTATCAACAAGGACCATGATTCAATTGCCCACTCTCCGCCTAGGAGGTGACTTGAGCGACTTTTCCGTCCCACCCAGTTTTGCCAAGCGCTCGCTACTCTTCAACGCAATCAGGGCCTCTAGCCCCATACGAACGAGAGCTGTTTTTTCTCGAACGCCCGTCAAATCAGATGCTCTGGCGAGGAGTTTGTCTTCTATGTTCAATGTTGTTCTCATAATAATACCTTTTTATCTACTTTATTTCGTATGTATTAATATGTATTATAAAGATAGGATAGTCAAGGCATTTCTTTGAGAAAACGCATCTGCAGGAGCCTATGAGAAGCAGCCTAATGCTGCGGTACGATGAGAGAGCACTGTATAATCTCACATGCTCCGAGAAACCGCTTGGGACACGGGGCCATACTGGATCACCTATCTTTTCCTCTGTGTCTCTGTGACTCAGTGAGAGACAAAATGGTCACTGCCGAAGGCCGGGGTACGATCTCCCAACTTCTACGGCTCCACTAACAATTCGCCGAAGAAGACGGCGCTAATGAGCAAGCGTTGCGTGCCCCACCAAAAGGCGCGAAAGGAGGGATTGTCCAAGGCGAGAACGACGGCACCCTGACCTTGTTGATCGATGATCAGGCTGGCGGAATTGGCCATGAGACCGAGGTTTTCCTCGGAAATGTAACCGGCGAGCAAGGGATCATTTAAGTATTGGACTGGCGTCGAATACGCGTTTGCAGAGGGCTCGAGAAACTTCGCGCCGCTGCGAATGACCGGGAGATCCTCGCGAGTGTACCCATAGCCGATAGGGTGCGTGATATCGAGCGAAGTGGCGAATATGGCTCCGTTTACCCGTTTGAAGGCCAGTTGGTCGCGGGCATCGGCAAAGGGGCGACGTTCAACCGGACTGGCTTCGCTGGGACTCTCGTCTTTCTCAGACTCAGCCGCTTTCTCCCGGGCCTTCTGGACTTTTTCCTCCTCGCTCATTCGCCAGACGCCTTCGGCAAGCCCTTTCTCAATGACCCATTTGACGGCTCTGTCCTCCTGAGCCCACAGTACGCCCCCGCCTTTGACGAAGGCCTTTAGCTTATTCAAGGCGCTTTCTCGGAGACCGTCGAGGTCGCGAGTCAGAAGCACATGCGTATAGTCCGACAGGGAAACGCTTCCCAGGCGGGTCCAATCCAGCATGGTAATTGGCATGCGGAGTCGTTGATCGAATAAGTGCCAGATTTCGCCGACGTCGTATTGGCTCATCCCGGATCCGGTCACGAGAATGACCTTCGGCTTTTCGAGAACCTTGAAATCCCTGCTGCCGAGATCGATACCCGAGTGGGTCGAGCTGCTCATCGCAGGAAAGACAGGTGCCCCGCCGGCAGCGGCGACTCTCAATAGCCGCATCGCTTCCTCGGGAATTGCTGGATTCAATGCTCTACCGACAAATAGGGAGCCGTATCCGAATTCCCTTTGCTCGCCCCCAGCGAGGGTCGCGGTAAACGGACGCGTCGCCACCCGCACGTTGGCTTCCGCATCCAGCAGCGCGTAAAGCAACGCGGGCGACGCGCTGTCCCGCCAATCGATGAGATAGCCAACGGAGCTTTCTCCCAGCTCGTTGGCATGCGCCGGCGCGGGGAACGAAGCGGGCAGCGCCTTCGTGGCGACCTTCTTGACCGGGACGCTCGTATGCTGAAGATTAAAAGCCAGGGGCAAGGTCCAAGCGGATACATCATAAAAAACATCTTCCTCAAATTCCGTCCGACGCTCCCACAGGGTCTGCAAATAGGGGTAATGAGGCTGAGCAAGAGGAATGGCGATGGAACTATGGGGTGGGTAGATTTTGTCATTGATTTTCTTCGATTTGGCGAGCGCCTTGACCTCGATATGGTGTCCTTGCAATACGCGTACGAACTCCCGCAGCCGAGTCGGATCGCCATTCGCCGTCGCGAGGTAATAGCCACCCGCAGACTTGCCCTGCTTCAGACTGTCGGCGTAAGAGTCTCTCTGATATCGGAGCAGCTCATCCTTCAATGCGGCAGTGGCGGCCAGCGAAGAGAGGGACGTTCGAAACTGATTGGAAATCGAAATGGGAAAGGTCAGCAAACCGTTCTTGGTCTCCTGGTGGGCGCCGCGCGAGCTAGGTTGCTCGAACAATATGCCCACGCATCCGAACAAGTCGGGATAGGTCGATCCCTTGCCCACGAAGAAGTCGTCATAGCCTTCCTGCGAATAATACAAAATGCCTTCCTGGTCGTAGACGCTACGATGATATGCCGCGATGGCGTCTGTCAGATCTTGATTGATGGCTGGTGTGAGCGGATTCACCCGTTCGGGCTTTCCGGGCATGAAGAAGTAGGAACTTTCGCTTCCCTGCTCGTGAAAATCTAGCTGGACATTGGGTTTCCACTCATGAAACAACGCCAAGCGGCCTCGACTTTCCGGATGTTGGTGCGCCAGCCAATCTCGATTAAGATCGAACCAATAGTAGTTCGTTCGCCCCGTGGCGAACGGCTCCAAATGCTCTCGGTCCTTGGAATCGGCGCTGGGCGCCAGACCTCGATGACTATTGGTCCAATGCGCGAAACGATCCAAGCCATCGGGATTGAACACCGGATTTAAGAGGATGACGACTTTTTCGAGTTGAGTTTCCAACGCCGCGTCTTGCGCCGCCGTCAAATAGTACGCTACCAGGGGCGTGGCATTCGCGC
>JADFMM010000230.1 GCA_022563885.1 Planctomycetota bacterium
ATTCGAGCGGCTTATTTTGCGTAGGGGCTCTAAACCCGCCTCGGCATGAGGTGTCCCACCCTGGGGAGTCGGTAACGCAGGGCAATCGCATCCCCTTCAAGAGACTCTCGGAGCGTACCAGAACTTGATGAGTGAATGGAGTTTGATGAAAGGATAGAGGACAACGGGGTTGACAAACGTGCGCAATAAGCGCACAATTGTGCGCTATATGAGAACAAAGAAAAAAAAACCTATTGACTGGCTCTTCCCTGAAGTTCGCTCGAAGACGCTGGCCCTATTGTTAGATGATCCAGGCAAACGCTGGTATCTTCGCGATATGGAGCGACGCACCGGCCTCGGTGTCAGCACCGTACGAAGAGAACTCACCGGTCTTACTGAGGCTGAGATCATATCGAAAACGCTCGACGGCAACCGCACCTACTATCAGGCCAATCGGGAATGCCCTTTCCTGCAGGATCTCTGCGCACTGCTAAGAAAAACAACAGGGGTCATTGAAATACTGAAGAGATCTCTTGAACCGTTGTCAACAAAGATTCAGGTCGCCTGTGTCTACGGAAGTTTTGGGCAGGGAACCGCCCATTCCGGCAGCGACGTGGATTTTCTTGTGATTGGCTCATGTCGATCGGTGGACATGGTAGACGCAATAAGCGACATTCAAGAAAAAACGGGCAGGGAGATTAATGCCACAGTTTATTCAGTGAAGGAGTGGCAAGCGAAGCGGAGCGCCAAAAACCACTTCGTGTGTTCTGTTTCTGATTCTCCACACAAGATATTCCTAATCGGAACTCAGGATGACCTGGAACGACTTAATCAATAGAGGCCGGATCGGGAAACACACAACGTCTGGTTCGGAAATAAGCGAGCTCCGGGGAGTGGTGGCTCGGGATCTCGCAGACGCAGGGATTGACGGCTTGTCCGCAGACCGACGGTTTGCGACGGCGTACAATGCGGCGCTCCAGAGTTCGAAAATGGTCATCGCCTGCACCGGCTATAGAGTCAAGGGGCTTGGTGCACACAACACAACCTTTGCATGCCTTAAGCTGGCCATGGGAGAACCCATTAATCAGATTGCAAGATTCCTGGACCAGGCTCGGAGAAAGAGAAACATCGCTGACTATGATGCTGCCGGGAGAATAACAGATACGGAAGTTGAAGATATGGTTCGAATTGCCGAGTTGTTGGCAGTGCAAGTTGAAGAGTGGATCCAAAGGAATCTTCCAGACCTTTCCGAAAAACCGAGGGATTGACCCGACGAATCAGTCTTCAGGCCGAACCGATTATCGATTACTGAGTACTGATTACTGCTGACCGATTCCGCATTTTAAATCACACGACATCCTGCTATGATGGCCTCCTTTCAGATTGTCTTTTCCAGAGACCATTGAGTACGGGGTCACCCATGTTGTCGAAGACAGTGGCGTTTTTCAAAACTGAGATTTGGAGACTACGCCTGAGCGACTATTCGCGGCCCACGGCCTTTGTGATCAGACCAGCCCAAGTGTTGGCGCTGGCCTTTCGCCGCTTCGGCGAGGACAAGTGCAAGTTTCGGGCGGCGGCGTTGACCTATCACTCTCTGCTCTCCATCGTGCCCCTGCTGGCAATGGTCTTTGGCATCGCCAAGGGCTTCGGCCTGGAGAAACACGTTGAGGAGCTGGTGAGGGCGGGGTTCTCGGATCAGCAAGAGGTAGCGCAGTGGGCTATCGAATTCGCGCAGTCGCTGCTCGATAGCACCCGGGGCGGACTGGTAGCCACCATCGGGCTGGTATTCATATTTTGGACCATCCTGAAGGTATTGGGCGATATCGAGAATGCCTTCAACGACATCTGGGGGGTCAAACGATCTCGCACGATAGGTCGCAGGTTTAGTGACTACCTTTCCGTCATGCTGGTATGTCCCATCCTCCTGGTGCTGGCCCAGAGTCTCACGGTCAGCCACTTGCCAGAGCTCTCACAGAAAATCGCGGATTTCACCGGTCTGGGACACGCCGTCCTGCTGCCCCTGAAGCTGCTGCCCTACGTCACCATTTGGGCCTCCTTCATATTCATATTCATCTTTATGCCAAATACGAAAGTCACCTTTCGGGCGGCCCTGATCGGCGGCATCATCGCAGGCACGGTCTTTCAGTTCTCCCAGTGGACCTACATCCACTTTCAAATCGGCGTCGCCAGGTCCGGCGCCATCTACGG
This sequence comes from Planctomycetota bacterium, assembly GCA_022563885.1. Lineage (GTDB taxonomy): Bacteria > Planctomycetota > Phycisphaerae > Sedimentisphaerales > Anaerobacaceae > JAIPFM01. The sequence goes on from JADFMM010000230.1 coordinate 2,188, forward strand.
TAGCTTCGCCGCCCTACCCCTCTTTATGATTTGGCTGCACATCAGTTGGCTGATCGTGCTCTTTGGGGCGGAGATCTCCTTTGCCGTCCAGAACGTAAAGATCTACGAATTCGATCAAGACTGCTTAGAGATCAGCCCCTCCTTTAAGAGGCTGCTGTCGCTGCTGATCACGCAGCATATCGTCAAACAGTTCTGCGCCGGGCAAGGGGCGAGTGACGCGACGCAGGTCTCCAGAAAACTCGAAATCCCCATCCGCCTGGTGCGCAAGATACTCTACGAACTCGTCGAGGCCGAGGTCTTGGCCGAAGTGGTCAAGCCCGGGGAGGATCGAGAGACCGGCTACCAGCCGGCCCGTGATGTGGATGCGGTGACGATCAAGTATGTCGTCGATGCGCTGGACGGCCAGGGCAGCTCAAACATCCCCGTCATGCCATCGGAGGAACTCGATAAACTCTCCGGTTATCTGGCCGATCTGGGCAGTGTTCTGGAGAAGGCCCCTGCGAACGTCGCATTGAAGGCCGTCTGAGTTCCTTAGGAACCGCTCATCATTAAATGAGTCATTTTTTTATGCGAGGCTCCTTAGGCATGATGCTCGCTTTCCCACTGATGTGTCAATGCCTCGAAGAGAGCGCCGATGGCCTTGCGATCGACATTCTCCGGTAGAGGCGACAGGGCGCGACTCGCCTCAAAGCGTTTCAGGTGCTCCTCTGCCTTCTCGATCAATTCCTGATAGACATAGTCCCCCGAGAGAATCCGCATGAGAAAGGCCAAGGCCTCTCCTTCGAAGCGGACCAAGGGTTCTCCCTGATCCAGCAGGTGCATGCCGGACAGCAAGAGGCGAAAAGTATGCATCATGTTCTTGGCATCGTAGTCCATCTCTCCCCGCTCTTGAGACTGCCAACGGGCATCGTTCCGTTCCCTGCGCCAGTGCCAGTAGTTGGTGTGGTCTCGCAGGGCCCGCTCGTAGGCGCTGCGCTGGTAGATCAACAGACCGATGCAGCGGGTCTGCTCGTCTTCCAGAGGAATGGACTCGCAGACCGGAGATCCATCGCGAAAGACCCCCTTGGCCTCGGCGCCGTAGTGGTAGAGGCGAAACAGGTCGGGACTGCGCTCGAGCAAGGCACAGTGACATTGGGACAGATCGATCTCTGCCTTGCGCAGCAGAACAGGGCGAAAGGGCGTCTTCTCAGCCGTGTCCCGCGGCAGAAACCAGCAGAATTCTTCGTGTCGCGGGGCCGCCTCGGGCTGGGGGTTGTTGACCCACTTGTGACGTCCCCGGGCGCGTTTGATCTGGGCGCGGGCATAACCCATGTGGGACTGAAAACAGCGTTTGCTCAGGAATAGGTGCCGATGCTCGGCCAAGGTCCCAAAGGTGGGTGACTCCCATTGGACGCAATCCTCCGGCGCGAAGAGAAGCTCGATGATATTGGGGTTGGCACGCATGGCCAGCTCGATAAAGCGGCGGATGCCGTAGTAGACCCTGTCATGCTTCTTGTCCATCACCTGCCCTTGCGTCTCCTCCAGGGTGAGATAGGCTGCGGCCGGTAGCATGAAGATGCCGCGGATGTCCGTGTCACTTGCGGCGTGAACGGTCCCATACATCCGACTGCCCCCCACGCAGCGAAAGATGACATGATGCCTCAATGGGCCTTCTTCTATGTCGTGCAGTGTCAGGTGCAAGGTGGGTCTCCAGAATCGCCTAGCCGCCAAGGGACCGGAAAGGAGGTCACAGTCCTAGCCGGATGCGCGATGTCAAATCCAAATATCAAAATACGAAACAAACTCAAAACTATAATATGCCAATGACAGAAACGCGGAAAAAAGTCTCGTTGTCGATAAAGATAATCCTCGCTTTAGAGTTTCCCTCATTGGGCATTTCGTGCTTGTTTCGAATTTCGAGATTAGGAATTCGTTTTTGGGCGGAGAGAACCGAGCAAAGCCTTTCACCTCCCCGTCAAGGAATCATGGATCCAAGCATTCAACCAAAAGTCAAGGATGCGTCACCTGGGCCGTTTAAAGGACCAGCGCCAGGTGATCGACGTTGTCATCGGCATTGTCACAGACGGCTTGCCGGAACTGCTCGACCGTGGATCCAACTCCAGGTCCTTGATCTCCTGGGAATGATCGACCATCTCCCAGCCTTTCTTGCCGATGGTGTCCAGCAGAATGATGTGCGTGTCGCGGGCTTGACTCGATTTGAAATCAACAGGCGTCTTGGAAATCTTGTGACAGAGATCTCTTATGGTGGCTATTTCACTTCGGCCCTGAAAAATCACGACGCCCTCTTCCGATGAGATCCACTGCCAAGCATGATGAGATCTTTTTTTGCTGAGGGCGCCATGGTATTCAAGCTGGGCATATTCCCAGACGGTCACCGCCGAGGCCTGCCCTTGAGATTCCTGACTGCCGGTATTTCCCAAGGACAGGGTGGCAAGCTGAAAGAGTGTCCCCAGACCCGCGACCGCCAACACCAGACTCATTGAAATGCGACGACTGTTCATAATGTACCCTTCCCAATGTTGTGCATGTTAGGGATCGGCAAGAAATAAGTTCGACAATTTGGGGTCCAAGTGTGCCCCATATTGGCTCGCGCCCGATTGAGCGAAACCACAGGCGTAGCAGTTCTACGTCGCGAATTTCGCGATTGAGAAGCAATCCAAGATGGGGTGCAATTGGGCATTCAAAAGTCCAAGTTATTTCTTGCCGCTCCCTTAGGCTGTTTCCATGACACGCTCAATTTCATCCAGAATCATCTCCACATCCTCCAACTTTACCTCGGTAAACCAGATATTCTGCGGATACAGAACCACGTTGGGCCCTAGCTTGCAGGGGCCTAGGCACTGGCTCTGCGTGACGCGTACCTCCTCCTGGTCCCAGCGTTCCTCAGCCTTGGCCTTGAGCAGGGCTCGAATCGCCGGCCCGCCGTCATCGGCACAGGAGTACTTCTCGCCCTGACGATCGTTGACGCAGACAAAGACATGACACTTGAATGGCGATGCGGTTTTCATAGGCGTCCTTCAGTAGAACAATAAGGCCTTATCAGAAGACTCGGTCGTCGGCCCGCCTGCCCCGAGGCTCAGACCCGAGGGGAAGCCAGATCGAGTTATCTGACATCGCCGAGGCTCTATATAAGCATAAAGAGCCGTAGAGGGCAATTGGTAATGCGAGGACCTCCAAAGGGACTCGTCCCAGCTCGTGGACTGGAGTCCCCGTTTGGAGCATGAATCGAAATCGGGTATAATGGGTGTACGCGCGGTGTTTGGAGTACCGCGACGATGTGGCGTTTCCCCAGTTTCCGAATTTTTCCGCGAAGGCAGTGAGCATGAACATCAGAATAACAGGGTTCACCGTGGTCGGCGTATTCCTGATCAATTCGATGACGGCCAACATAGTGTCTGCCACACCCCCGCAGGCCACGACGCGAAACAACAACTGCAATGCCTGCCACGAGAGAGTCCTGATGAACCGTCTGCGCGTCACCGAGGAAGACTTCCTGATGGATATTGGCGTCCGTCCCCTAAGGACCTACCTCACGGCGCCGGGCGAGGTGGTCACCCTCTCGGCAACCATCTTGACCGGCAGTGATCTCTTCGCGGTTCAGCTCAAGTACCTGGACGACGGCGCCGTCGCCAAGGATCCCAACCACCTGCTCCTCTGGAGCGAGGCCAACGACCCCAACAACCCGTGGACTCGCCATGAGGGACCGAATCAGCCCTACTTTACCAAGGACGATGGCAAGGGCGGCGGTATTCCCAACAGTGAGACCCCCGTCACCTACCACTTCGATCTGCGGCTGGATCCCTACACGCCCTTGGATGTGTATGAAGTGGTCTTTGCCGTGGCCGGTCGATCCAACATCCTGGGCAAATGGTATCAGGAAGAACACTTCTACATTCAGGTCGACTGCCCCTTTGAACTTGCGGGCGACCTGAACCGAGACTGCCAGGTCGATAGCGCCGACTTTGCCTTGATGGCGGAGAACTGGCTGGTCAACTGTATCCACGATCCGAACAACCCTGCCTGTATTCGGTAAAATCGGTAATCAGTATTCAGTAATCGGTAATCGGTTTCGTTGCCGGTGAGGTCAAGCACTGAATTACTGAATACTGATTACTTGATCTCACGTACCCAAGAGGGAGCAAGAGAAAGGGCAACTCGCGCCAGCGTCAGCAGATGCGTTCGCCTCGCCATTTTGCTTCTCTGTTGACACTCTACCGGGGGTTGAGTAGACTCGCGCCGATGATGAATTGGACCCTGAATACCTGCCGACCATGAACCAACCCAGTGTCTCCATGAATGATACCGGGCTCAAAAACGACCTCTTGATTCGTGCCTGCCAGGGTCAACCCACGCCCCGTACACCCGTCTGGATGATGCGCCAGGCCGGCCGATACCTGCCCGAATATCAGGCCGTACGGGCCAAGGCAGACTTCCTTGCCATGTGTCGTACACCCGAGCTGGCCACCGAGGTCACGCTGCAACCGGTGGACATTATCGGCGTGGACGCGGCCATCATCTTTTCCGACATTCTGGTCGTACCCGAGGCCATGGGCATGAAGGTGACCTTTCACGACGGCGTCGGTCCGGTCTTCGACCACCCGATCGACGGTCCGCGCGAGATTCAGGCCCTCGAGCCCGTGGTCGTCGAGGAGAAGCTGGGCTACGTCTTGGAGGCGCTCGAGATGACCAAGCGGGCACTGGACGGCCGTGTACCCTTGATCGGATTCGCCGGGGCCCCCTGGACCATAGCCGGCTATATGGTCGAAGGGCGCAGCTCCAAGACCTTCGCCAAGGTCAAGGCCATGCGTTACACGCGGCCCGACCTCCTGCACCAGTTGCTGGACAGACTCAGTCATGTGGTCTCGGATTTCCTCTTGGCCCAGATCGATGCGGGTGCCGACGTCGTGCAACTCTTTGACAGTTGGGCCGGCATGCTGACGCCCGATGACTTTCGCGTCTTCTCCCTGCCTTACCTCAAGAAGATCGTGGACCGCGTCTCGGTCACAGGCGTACCCATCATCGTCTTTGCACGCAATGCGGGACATTCCTTCACGGAACTGTCACAGATCGGCGCCCAGGTACTGAGTGTCTCCTGGTCAGAAGAGTTGGCGGCGGCCAAGGCGGCGGTGCAAGGGCGGGTGGTGTTGCAGGGAAATCTAGATCCTTGCGCACTGTTGGGCCCCATCGACAGCCTGCGGCAAGAGGTCATCGCCGTCTTGGACTGTATGGGTCACAACCCCTCCCACATCTTCAATCTGGGCCATGGCATCCTGCCCAACACGCCCGTTGACCACGCGCGGGCCCTGATCGACATCGTCAAAGAAGAGAGCGTCCGCTACCACGGCTAAAACAATCCCATGTCCCACTTCCTAGACGTCAACGTCGAGATGCTGCAACGCTATGACAAGCCGGGTCCCCGCTACACCAGTTACCCAACGGCGCCGCATTTCACGGAGAGCTTTGGTTCGGCTCGGTTCATGGAGGAAATCGAGGTCACCAACGGGGCAGACGCCCCGGCAGACCTATCGCTCTACTTCCATTTGCCCTTCTGCGAGTCCCTTTGCTATTTCTGCGGATGCACCACCATTATCACCCGCAACCGGGAGCGCATTGCCGGCTACCTGGACTATCTCGACAAAGAGATCGAATTGGTGGCCGCGCGGATGAACCCCCAGCGCCGAGTCACTCAACTCCACTGGGGTGGGGGCACGCCCTCCTATCTGGAACCGGATGAGATCCGACGCCTCTTTGAAAGCATTCGCAGTCACTTCCCATTCGCGCAGGATGCCGAAGTCAGCATTGAAATTGACCCGCGGGGCATGACGGATGCCCATCTGGACGCCATTGTCGATGTCGGCTTCAATCGGGCCAGTATGGGTGTTCAGGACTTTGAACCTCAGGTCCAAGAGACGATCAATCGCCTCCAAAGCGAGGAATTAACCCGTTGGGTCTTCGACGGGCTCAGGACCCGAGGCATAGAGAGCATCAACCTGGATCTGATCTATGGTCTGCCCCATCAAAGCGTTGCCTCCTTCGAGCGAACCTTGGCCCGCATCATTGACATCTCACCGGATCGTCTGGCGGTTTTTAACTACGCCCATGTGCCCTGGTTAAAGAAGCACCAGAAGATCATCAAGGAAGAGACCTTGCCGAGTGTCCAGGTCAAGCTGAATCTGCTCAAGTACGCCGTGGAGACCCTGACCCGGGAAGACTATGTGTTTATCGGCATGGACCATTTTGCCAAGCCCGAAGACTCCCTCGTCCAGGCCTTGAACGAAAAGAAGCTGTACCGCAATTTCCAGGGCTATTCCACCAAGTGGGGCTGTGACCTCTATGCCCTGGGTATGTCGGGGATCAGTCAGCTCCAGGATGTCTACGCTCAGAACACCAAAGAGCTGCCCGACTACTACAAGGCCCTGGATGAGGGACGGCTTCCCACCCAGCGCGGCTACCGGCTGACCGAAGACGACCAAGTCCGCCGCCACGTCATCACCAAGATCATGTGCGATTTTGAAATCGACATGGATCAGATTGAAGCGCACTGTCACATCGACTTCAATGCCTATTTCGCCGATGCCCTGGCTGAGTTGGCGCCCTTTGCGCAGGACAAATTACTGCACATCACCGACCGGAAGCTGACGGTCACCGACAGCGGCCGTCTCCTCATACGCAACATCGCGATGGCCTTCGACGCCTACCTGAAGGACGACCAGCAGAAAAGCGGACCGATGTACTCGAAGACACTTTAGAATCAGTAATCGGTAATCGGTAATCGGTAATCGGTAATCAGTAATCAGTAATCAGCAGGCAGTCGTCCGTGGTCGGTTATCAGTGACTAGTGGCAGGAAACCGACTACCGAACCATGAATCCACGCGAATTCCTTAAACGATACAAATTTGATAAGCGGGTTATCGAGGGTAGCTTCTTCCCGCCCGGACCGCTGGAACTCGTCAAGGGCGACAGGGTAGCAGTGGTGCTCTTCAACCTCGGTGGGCCCGGCAAAGAGGAAGAGATTGCCCCCTTCCTCTACAACCTTTTCATGGATCCGGTCATCATCGATATCCCCCTGCGGGGCATCTGGCGTCACTGGCTGTCTAGCTACATCTCAAGTAAACGCTCAAAGAAAATCGCCCGGGACTATGCCATGATGGGGGGAGGCTCACCCATCACGTCCCTGACCGAAGCGCAGCGTCAGGCACTGCAAGAGCAGTTGAATGAAGACTTCGGGCAGACCAATGAGTTGGAGTTCAGGGTATTTACCGCCATGCGCTATGCCCCTCCTCTTGCGGAGCAAGCCGCTGCCGCCATGCAAGAGTTCGGGGCCACCAAAGTCGTGTTGCTACCGCTCTTTCCCCATTACTCAAAAACCTCGTCCGGGTCTTCACTGGCCTATTGGTGGATGCTGGAGCAGACGGGCGAGATTCCTGCCTGGCCCACGGTCTCCATCTTCGA
>JADFMM010000030.1 GCA_022563885.1 Planctomycetota bacterium
GGGTTCGGTTTATGATGCAGACTTGAAAGGCTACTTTGACAGCATTCCGCATGACAAGCTGATGGCTTGTGTGCGAATGCGGGTAGTAGATCGCAGTGTACTCCGCTTGATCAAACTCTGGCTCAAAGCCCCGGTCATTGAGGAAGATGAACAAGGCAAGCGGCAATCTCCCCGTAAAACCACGCAGGGTACTCCGCAGGGAGGCGTTATCTCTCCTCTGCTGGCGAACCTCTATTTACACTGGTTTGACAAGATGTTCCATCATGAGGGGGGGCCGTACCATTGGGCTAAAGCCCGACTGGTCCGTTATGCCGATGACTTTGTGATTCTTGCTTACTGGCAGGGCGAACGGCTAGAGCGGTGGATAACGGAGACTGCTGAGGGTTGGCTTGGTTTAGAAATAAACCGTGCTAAAACCGCAGTTGTTCAACTAAAGCAGTCCGACAGTCTGGATTTTCTAGGATTCACTTTCCGTTTTGACAAGGATCTGAAGGGTCGTGGCTGGCGGTATCTCAACCTAGTTCCGTCCAAGAAATCCTTAGAGAAATCTCGGGCAGTGATCCGTGTGAAAACAGGCCCGAAGCGTTGCTTTATGCCGATTCCGGCTGTCGTAAAGGATCTCAATCTTTATCTGAAAGGGTGGGGTCAATACTACCGCTTTGGTTATCCACGCAGGGCGTTTAGCTCGTTGAACTACTATGTTGGTGGTCGCCTGCTAACTCATCTGAATCGACGCAGTCAGCGTAAATACCATAAACTCAGAGACGTAACCCACTACCAACACCTGCAGCAATTAGGCTTATATCGTCTATGACGAAACTTACAGGAAAGCCGGATGCGGGAAAACTGCAAGTCCGGTTTGATGAGGGGGAGTAACGGGATTGGCAATAGCCGCCCGTTACTCTCTACTCTACCGGTTCAAATCATCTTTGCCACCACTTCTCAATCCCATACTACGTACACGGTTACGATCCCATGGACCTTTTAGGCGATGAGGTCGTGCATGACGTGGCCGTGGATGTCGGTGAGACGGAAATCTCGGCCCTGGTAACGATAGGTCAGGCGTTTGTGGTCGATGCCCAGGAGGTGCAGGATGGTCGCGTTCAAGTCGTGAATGTGCATGGTGCCCGGGGTCCAGTGCTCCTTACTCGGCTGTGGCTTCATCGGGTTGCCATGTTCGTCCGCGATGTTGTAGCCGTAGTCGTCGGTCTGTCCGTAGGTAATCCCCGCCTTGACGCCGCCACCGGCCATCCAGACGGTGAAGCAGCGGGGATGGTGGTCGCGGCCGTAGTTCTGGTGGGAAAGGCCCCCCTGGCAATAGGCGGTGCGGCCGAACTCACCGCCCCAGACGATCAGCGTGTCCTCAAGCATGCCCCGCTGCTTGAGATCTTTTATCAATGCGGCGGAGGCGCGGTCGACGTCCTTGCACTGGGATTCATGTTCCTTCGGCAAGTTGCCGTGGGCGTCCCATCCGCGGTGAAAGATCTGAATGTTGCGCACGCCGCGCTCGGCGAGGCGCCGGGCGTTGAGACAACAGGCGGCGAAGGTGCCTGGCTCGCGTGCCTCCTCGCCGTAGAGTTCGAACGTGGCATCGCTTTCTTTGGAAAGGTCCATCAGCTCGGGCATGGAGGTCTGCATGCGGTAGGCCATTTCATGTTGACGGATGCGAGCGAGGACCTCGGGATCGGCGAAGCGTTTGTGCTGTTCCTGGTTGAGGGCGGCCAAGGCGTCGAGTTGGGCACGGCGATCGCTGCCAGTGACGCCGGCGGGATTGCTGAGGTAGAGCACGGGATCGCCTTGGCTGCGGAGCAGCATTCCCTGATGATCGGAGGGCATGAAGCCGGTTCCCCACAGTCGGGCAAAGAGGCTCTGCTCGGCGTGCCTGCTGCGGGCGTGCATGACGATGTAACCGGGGAGGTTTTCGTTCACGCTGCCCAGTCCGTAGCTGAGCCAGGCGCCGAGGCTGGGACGGCCGGGGATCTGGCTGCCGGTTTGGATGTAGGTGATGGCGGGATCGTGGTTAATGGCCTCTGTGAAGGTGGTGTGGACGATGCAGAGGTCCTTGACGACGGTTGCAGTGTGGGGCAGCAGTTCACTGACCCAGACGCCGCGGTCGTTGTTCTCATAGTGGGCGAACGCGTACTTGCTGGGGCAAACCGGCAGCGTCTTCTGGCCGGAGGTCATACCGGTGATGCGCTGGCCATCCCGGACGTGGTCGGGCAGGTCTTTGCCGAACATTGCTCGCATCTTGGGTTTGTAGTCCCAGAGGTCATGGTGGCTGGGGCCACCGCTCATGAAAAGGTAGATGACGCGTTGGGCTTTGGGGGCGTGGTGCGTTCCCGTCTGCCCGCCACCCTGGGCGGCAATGAGGTCGGGGCCGAGGAGGTTGGCCAGGGCCGCGGTGCCTAAGCCGAGCGCCGTGCGGCCGAATAGTTGGCGCCGTGTCATCATCAGGTCCTGTTCGCGGAGAGGATGGGTGTCTTTCATGGTGTCTGTGTCGGCCTTTCAGTAGAGCCCAATAGCAGCGTCGCTGGCCAATACGGTGATGGCAACTTGGGACCAGGCTGCATGCTCGGTAGGATTGAGGGTTTCATCGCGTTTTGCGTCCCCGCTCGATAGCAGCGCCAGGGCATCTCCTTGCGCGTCCGCGTAGCGCGTCCGCAGGGTCTGGAGTAGCTGGGTGCAGGCGGCCCGTTCCCGTTGAGAGGGAGTACGGCAGGTCAAGAGCATGAACAGTTGGTTCAGGCGTTCGCTGTCGTTGCTGCCCGCCCGCATGAGGCGTTCGGCCAGCATGCGTGCCATCTCGAGACGCTGGGTCTCGTTGAGGAGTCCCAACGACTGCAAGACCGTGTTGGTCCGCGATCGTTTCACGCAACTGGCCTCACGGCTCGGGGCGTCGAACAAGGTCATCATGGGGTGGGGGCTGGTCCGTTTCCAGTAGACATAGAGGCTGCGGCGATAGAGGCGTTGGCCATGGTCACGGATGTAGCGCTTGGTATTGCTGGCCGGGTGAGCCATGGCCATCCACATGCCGGCGGGTTGGTAAGGTTTCACGCCCTCCCCGCCCATATGGGGGTCGAGCAGGCCGCTGGCCCATAGGCCCATGTCGCGCAGAACCTCGGCGTCGAGGCGGTGACTCGGCCCGCGGGCCAGGAGGCGGTTCTCAGGGTCGTCGACATCACCGCGCCTGGCGGAGCTTTGGCGAAAGGTTTTGCTGGTCACCATCAGACGCAGCATATGTTTCATGTCCCACGCGCTTTCGTGCAGTTCAACGGCGAGCCAGTCCAACAGCTCAGGATGAGTAGGCTGTTGGCCCTGGAGGCCGAAGTCCTCGGGGGTGCGGACGAGGCCTTCGCCAAAGGTGCGTTGCCAGATCTGGTTGACGAGCACGCGTGCGACCAGGGGGTGTTCACGGGCGGTGAGCCAACGGGCCAATCCCAGTCTGTTGCGCGGAGCGTCTTCGGGGAATTGCCCCAAGACGGTGAGGATCCCGGGCTTGAGCGGTTCGCCGGTGGGGAGATTGTATTCGCCCCGCTGCAAGATCCGAGTGGTGCGTGGTTCTTTCCGATCCCTGGCCACCAGGCTGGTGGTGAAGGTACTCGTCGCCCTGGCGATGCGCTGCGCCAGGGTGCGGGCCTGCCTGTGCAATAGCAGATGTCCGAGCGGACCGCGCGGGTCCGCCAACATCAACAACCGATCGCGCTGGCTGCACAGGTTCCAGTCTTTGGTGCCGGCCATGGCCTGCCAGGGATTCTCTAAGTGCGCCTCAATGGGGGTTCCTTTTTTCGGCCCCACCATTTTCACTCGGACCCGATGTGAGCCCTTGGGCAGGACCAGTTCGATGCGGCTGGTTTGCTGCCGTGGCGAGGCTTCGGTCTCCGACGGGACGGGGGTGTCGTCCACCGTCACCTCCGAGCCCGGGCCACCGGAATAGACCAGCCAGAGGACCTGATCCACTGGAACGTCGATCTCGAACGAGAGCCAGACCGCCTTGTCGCTGGCGGGGAGGTGATTCTTCCGGATGCCGGGCAGCCCGCCGGCTTTGTCCCATTGCTTTTTCTCGTTGTCCGGCGGCGGGGCGTCCGCGTCCACCGTCTTGCTGATGCGCCACTCGCCCGTTTTCCAATCGGTTCTCTCTTTGGCATGCGCTGTGAGGGTGAGTATTCTCTCCTCGACCTGCACCGCAGCCCCGCTGAGTAGCTCGTCCATCTCCGACTCGAGAGCGCACCACCGATTCCAGGCGGACTGATCCTCCGGTGCCTTGATCACGGGGCCGTAGGTGTAGGAATTTCCGTCCAAGGCACTTTCCTCGGTGTTGTTGAAGAAGGCCAGGAGACGATAGTACTCGGTCTGGGGGATGGGATCGTACTTGTGGGTGTGACAGCGGGCACAGGTCAGGGACATGCCGAGGAAGACCGTTCCGAAGTTTTCGGTGCGGTCGAAACTATTTTTGGCCTGGAACTCTTCCGGGATCGCGCCGCCCTCCGATGTGGTCGGGTTCATACGCACGAAGCCGCTGGCCACCTGCTGCGCCAGGCTGGCGCCGGGGATGAGGTCGCCTGCCAGTTGCCAGGTGATGAACTCGTCCAGAGGCAGGTTGTCATTGAATGCGCGAACGACCCAGTCGCGGTAGGGATAAATGCCGCGGCGATTGTCGAGGTGAAGGCCATGCGTGTCACCATAGCGGACGGCATCGAGCCAGTAGCGGGCCTGATGCTCTCCGAGCCGCGGGTTTGATAATAGTTGGTCGACGAGGCGTTCGTAAGCATCTTTGCGCTTGTCGGCGAGGAAGGTGGAGAGTTGCTCGGGCTCCGGCGGCAGGCCTGTCAGGACCAGGGCGGCGCGACGGGCCAGTGTGGCGCGACCGGCTTCGGGTGCGAAAGTGAGTTGTTTTTCCTCCAGCTTTGCCAGGACGAAAGCATCAATGCCCATTTTCATCGGATGTTTTCGTGGCGGGATGAAGGCCCAATGTTTGGCGTAGTGGCCGCCCTCACCTATCCAGCGGCTGATAAGCTCGCGTTCGTGGTCAGAGAGTTTCTTCTGCGAAGTCTGGGGGGGCATCGGGTCCAAGGCGTCGTGGATGCGGGCCAACATCTCGCTCTTTTCCGGATGATCCGTATCGATCGCCCGGTAGCCGCCGAGGTCACGGGTGGCGCCTCGGTAAGAGTCGAGCCGCAGTAGCTCCTTTTTCTTGGCATCGGGCCCGTGGCAGACGAAACACTTATTCGAGAGGATGGGAAGAATCTGGCGTGCGAAGTCTACCCCGGTGGCGTGAAGGCGTCCGGAAGCCCCGCTGACAGCCAGGGTGATCAAGAGGATGCTTCGTCTGGTTTTGAACTTCATTCTGTCTGCACTCCAGAGACTTGAACGCGGGGGACAACGGCCATTGCGATTCTATACGGCCATTATAGGCTATTGGGTTCGCAAGCGGAATCGTGGATATCCCTAATACTTTGTTTGTGGGCGTGTCAATTTCCTCTCCGTTTCTGCCCAAATCACCATGCCACGACGGGCTGCCAAGCTGGCAGATATTGGATGTCGGCCAGCCCGTCTCCGAGATTGGCTTCTTGTCAAATGTGAGATAAGCATCTCCAAAATAAAGAGATACGGAAGTTATCGTCTTTTCCTGAGAAGATGGCACAAAACTTGCTCAACGGCACCTCATGGTATGTGCCGACTCAGATCCGGGTGAGATCAATGTGTTGGCTAGTCAAACAGACTGGGCCTGGCCGACCGCCTTGGGGAATATTTTTAGGCCCCGAGGGGTAAATCTGATCGTGGCAAGCACTGCCAACGAGTTTGTCTCTGTGCTGAAGAGTCGACGTGTGCAAGCGACTATTGTGGATGCGGACACGAGTCTCGGCGGGCTGGCAACCATTCGAGTCATCCGCATGGGATTTCCTCGCCTGCCCTGTTTGGTCGTCTCGAGTGACTCGCATCAGGCCCTGCTTCAGCAGGCCCTGGATCTAGACGTGTTCAGCGTGATTGGCAAGCCCGTCGATATGGGAATCCTGCAGCAGCAGTTGAACAAGCTGTTCATGAAGGTTTACCGCAGCAATGTGTTTGAATAAGCTCTCGTAAGCTCTCGTAAGCTCTCGTAGACAACAGATGCGTTTTAAATGAATGGTTTTGAAAGGAGTACCTGAATATGAAGATTCGGCCACTAGCGGACAAAGTGTTGGTAGAGCGAATTGAAGCTGAAGAAAAAACGGCAGGGGGCATCGTATTGCCTGACAACGCCAAGGAGAAACCCAAGCGAGGTGTCATCGTAGCGGCCGGCGATGGTAAAGTGCTCGATGACGGCACGCGTCAATCGCTCCAGGTCAAAAAGGGGGATGAAGTGCTCTTCACCAGTTATGCCGGCACAGACGTCAAGGTCGATGGCGATGAGTTCTTGATCATGGATGAATCAGACATCATGGCGGTCATTGAGTAGTTTCAAAAATGCGCATGCCATTGACGGCAGACATGGAAACCTTAGCAATTGGAGATGAACAGACATGGCAGCAAAGAAAATCGCTTTCGGCACTGAAGCCAGAGACGCCATCAAAGCGGGCGTTCAAAAGCTTTCAAATGCGGTCAAGATAACCTTGGGCCCTTGCGGCCGCAATGTGATCATTGAGAAATCCTTTGGGTCACCCACGGTGACAAAAGATGGCGTCACGGTCGCGAAGGAAATCGAGTTGGAGGATGCCTATGAGAACATGGGTGCCCAGATGGTGAAGGAAGTTGCTTCCAAGACGTCATCTGTGGCGGGTGATGGGACGACAACGGCGACGATTATGGCAGAGAGCATCTTCGTGGAAGGTCTCAAAAACATTACCGCAGGCGCGAATGCGATGATGGTCAAACGCGGTATCGACAAGGCCGTTGAAAGTATCGTCACCGAACTGCACAAACTGGCCGTCCCCGTGGAGTCCAGCAAGCAGATCGAGCAGGTGGCGACCTGCTCAGCCAATCAGGATGCCGAGATTGGCAAGAAGCTGTCCGAGGCCATGGAGAAGGTCGGTAAGGACGGTGTCATTACGGTTGAGGAGGGGCAGTCGCTGGAGACGACGGTTGAGCTGGTTGAGGGCATGCAGTTTGACAAAGGCTATCTCAGCCCGCACTTTGTGAACAAGCAAGAGAACATGACCGTGGTTCTCGACAAGCCCTACATTCTCGTCCATGAGAAGAAGATCACCTCGATCAAGTCCCTAGTTCCATTGCTCGAGAAGGTGGCCAAGCAAGGCAAGCCGCTCTTGATCATTGCCGAAGACGTCGAGGGAGAGGCACTGGCGACACTGGTCGTGAATAAGTTGCGTGGCGTACTCCAGGTCGCGGCCGTTAAGGCGCCGGGGTTTGGCGATCGTCGCAAGGCCATGTTGGCGGACATCGCGGTGGTCACCGGTGGTGACGCGATTTTTGAGGATCTGGGCATCGATGTGGAGAACATCGAAGTGCGCCAACTGGGTCGAGCGAAGCAAGTCACGATCGACAAGGACACCACCACGATCATCGAAGGTGCCGGCGCCTCCAAAGCCATCAAGGGACGGATCGAACAGATCAAGACGGAGATCGACAATACGACCAGCGACTATGACATTGAGAAACTCCAAGAACGTTTGGCCAAACTGGCAGGCGGAGTCGCACTGATCAACGTTGGGGCGGCGACCGAGGCCGAAATGAAAGAGAAGAAGTCCCGCGTCGAGGACGCACTGCATGCCTGCCGTGCCGCCGTCGAAGAGGGCATCCTACCGGGTGGTGGTGTGGCCGTTGTAAGGGCCTTGGCTGCCGCGGGCAAGATCAAGACGACGGGCGACGAGCGGATCGGAGTAGAAATTGTGGAGCGTGCCATCATCGCTCCTATCAAGCAGATCGCCAAGAATGCCGGGCTGGATGGTTCGATTGTAGCTCAGAAGGTACTTGACAGTAAGGATACCTTCTTCGGCTATGATGCCATGAAGAAGAGATACGGAAACATGATAGATTTCGGCATTATCGTTCCCACCAAAGTTGAGCGTATCGCCCTACAAAACGGCGCTTCCATCGCCTCGCTGCTGCTTACGACAGATGCCATTGTCAGCGAGATTCCCGAGAAGAAGGAAGCGTCGGCTACGCCTCCAGGGGGTGGCGGCATGTACTAGGCTATGCGGACAGGACTCTCGGAAGCGGACTCAACTGAGTCCGCTTTTTTTCTGTCAGTGTAAGTACCGAAAGGAGTTTCGTGATGGTTTTTCGATACTACAGCAGTGCGGTCTCCCGCGCGACGCGAGGTATCGCCATGACCATCCTCGTGGTGGGGTTGCTGCTGATCGGGTTCGGATCGCTTATCCTGGCCATGCCGGAGTTGTTTGCGTTTGTTGCGGCGGCCGTTTTTTTCTTTGCAGGTTTTAGTTGTGCGCTGACGGCGCTGAAGATCTTTCTGGCTCAGCGTCACGTGGATGGCAGGGTCGATGAAGGAGCTTCTTCCTACCGTGAAAATGTGCGTCTCCACACGCGCGACGTGTTTTAGGGATCGGCAAGAAATAAGTTGGGCAATTTGGGGTCCAAGTGTGTCCCATGTTTGGTCGCGCCCGATTGAGCGAAGCCACAGGCGTAGCTGTCCTAACATTGCGGATTGCTTGAGATGCTTTTTATGCCGCTATCGCAGCCAGCTTTGCTCCAAGGAAGCCGCTGTTTTCGCGATTGAGAAGCGATCAAAGATGGGGTGCAATTGGGCATTCAAAAGTCCAAGTTATTTCTTGCCGTTCCCTTAGCTTGGTCCGACGCCGGGTCTTGGCAGCTACGCGTCCCGGTGCTCGTAGCGGATGTGGGAAACTTTTCTGCAATCTGCAAGCTTTGCTGAACTCCTCGAAGCAGATGGTCGATACCAGTAGCACAGCAGTAACAGGGATCGACACGGATTTTTGAGGACAACCAGACTATGCAGTGCCCCGCCTGTGGACGTGAGCTTGTTTCGAAAATCGTGAATGAATTGGCTGTGGACGTGTGCGAGGGAGGATGCGGGGGGGTGTGGTTCAATTGGTCGGAGGTGATCCGGTCGAACGGGCTCCTGCCGTCACCGGCAGAGCAGCAGTTGGTGGTGGCCCGCGACGAACAAATCGTGATCGACCATTCTCGTCGTTATCGCTGTCCCCACTGTGAAAACATCGCCATGTCACGCGACTTTTCGTCAGTCTTACCCGATCTCCTATTGAATGACTGCCCCAGTTGCGGGGGATTCTGGCTCAATGGCGACGAGGTCGACGAGATTCCCCACCATGCGATCCCTCGGCCCGAAGAAGGTGGGAGGCAACCGAACGAGTCCCGCGCGCATCGCGTGATTCAGGCGATTCATCGGCTCTGTCCCGCGTCCTGTGTGGGCGGCCTGCTCTAAGGTCCTCTGCGTGTGAAGCTCTGGCGTACCCAGCGCCGGCGGCGCGTGCGTGGCATCACGCCAGAAAACTGAGCAGTCTGAAATCGCTCGGATAGGCCAAGGCCGCCTCTGAATACCCCGGTATTACCATGTCAAGCAGGGCACGGTCGTTGCCAAAGTGATTCATGAAGATCTCGCCCAGGACGGCCCGGTAGTCAGTCTTGCGATCGACATAGCGATCGCGCGAGCTGAACATGTCGCCGTCGGCCCAGGTCGTGCTGTCACAGTTGTAGACGCCCCCGCGCACGGCCCCTCCTGCCACAAACATCACGCATGCCTTACCATGATCGGTCCCGGCGCTGCCGTTTTCCCGAGAGGTCCGGCCAAATTCGGTCAAGGTCACGATGATCAACTTGTCCCACTGATCCTGTAGATCGCGATAGAGGGCCTGAAAGCCCTGCGCCACCTGGGCCAGCAGGTCCCCCTGCCGGCCGTAAATCTGTCCCTGGTTGGTGTGGTTGTCCCACCCGCCAATATTGATGCCCAGCACGCGGATTGGCGTACGTTTCATCAGCATGGCCGCGTCGGCGCAGTGCTGTCCAAATCGACCATTGGGGTAGACGGCGCCCCCGGAGGGCTCATAGCGGCCTTGGGCCATGGCTTCCTGTACGATGCTCATCGCGTCAGTCAGGGCGAGTCCGGTGTTGTAGACGAGGTCGCGGTAGTTCTTGCCGAGATGGTCGCGCGGTCCCCCATAGGCCCCCAGCAGGCCGGAGCCGTCCGGTCCTCCCTCCAGGGTGGGCAGATTCCCGATGAACTTCTGTACCTTGGCCGCGCTGCCGGAGAAGGTAAAGCGAGCCGGATCGTTGATCGTCGCCATCGGCAGGGGGCCCTTCAAGGAGACCATTTGGGACCCTGACAGGGCCGCGGCAGCGAGGCGGTTCTCCGTTGGATTCATGGTGAGGGCGACCTGACGGTACATCATGCCCTCCTCAAAGCTGGGATCTCCGGGCACACCGTTTTCCCAGTACTGCTGACCATCGAAATGGGATTGAGATTGCTTGCTATAGCCCACCCGATGGATGACCGCCAGGTTCCCCGGTCCCGGCTGGCCATTGAGATCTTGGCGGTTGTAGATCTCCATCATGGGCCCAAGCCGTGGATTTAGACCGGCAAAACCGTTGCCCAGATTGAGACTGCTCGCATCGGGAATGAAGAGGGTGGGCCTAGTGGTCGTGTTGTACTCGGAGTCCCCATAGGGGATCACCGTGTTGACGGCATCGTTGCCGCCCCGCTGGAAGATGAAGACGAGTTTGGTGTCATCACCGGGAGAGGCGGCCAGCAGGCTCCGTCTCAGGAGGACCGGTGCCGTCAGGTTGAGACCCAGGCCGAAGGCCGTCAGGCCCCCCGCTCTCAGAAAGTCGCGTCGATTCCAATGCATCGCAATGCCTCATTCCTTGGGTGGAGGTTTCATGTGTCTCGGTTCTTCAGTTTATTGAAACTGCCACTGAGGCAGACTCAGGATCAGACCCACACAGGACTGCACTTTCTCCTCAAATGCCGCCAGTTTGCGACGATTGTAACGATCCAGGGGCTCCGGGGCGCCGCTATCGTTCGTGTTGAGGAACTCCAGCAATAGTTCCCGATTTGGCGCGGAGAGTTCGCCCTGAAAGAGCAGCGTATCGAAATAATCGACGACATCCTCCGCGGTTACCAGGCCATTGTTGTCCACCGTCGCCCAGATGTCCCAGCCAAACTGGCTGGCCTTGTTTTCTGCCAGAGACTTCGCGAACTCGATGCGATTCAGCATGGAGGCCGTGTCCATCCAGTCAAAGCCCAACTCTGAGAATCCGTCGGGATCATCTCGCTTGAAGAGGTCCATGCCCATGCCACGGTTCAGCTCCGGCAAACCCGCGCCGGTGGCGTCAGATTCGAGCGCTCGCAGACTGCTGTTGATGAACTCAATCGCCGTTTTGACCTTGGAGCGGTAGGCGCGCGGCGACCAAAAGACACCGGCCTGATCGCTCGGATCGAGCAACGTTCGCATGACGGTCTCGATATGGCCGGGCGGCGCAGTAGATCCCCAGGCAACTATCGCCGCATCGACGAGGTCAAGCAACTCTGCGGGGGCACTGCGGTCCTTGAAACTCGTCAGCGTCACCTCGTCCGAGACGAAACGCTGAACCAACTTGATACAGATGTACTCCTTGGTGGAAGGATGGTTCGCCAAGGCTTGGACGACCACCAGCGTGTCCTCCAGGCCATCTGCCGCCGCGCCCTCCCCGGACCTGGCGGGAAGCCTGATTTCGTGTTCGGTGCCCCCGAACAACACTTTTGCCCCGGTATCGTGCAGTTCCGGATCGAAACGAAAGACCCAAGTGCCATTGCGGTCTCCATGTTCAATGCTGCCCGGCAAGATCCTGCGTTCAATCAATCTCGGTGCGATGGTCAGGTCGGAACTCCCCAGGTTCACGTTGTGGGCCTGTAGGGCGAGTACGTTTTCACCCGGCCGCAAGAGACTCAGGAAGCGGTTCAGGTTGATATAGTCTGCCCCCTCGCTGGCCTCATGGCCTCCGTCTGTGCGCTGATCGAAAGCCGGTGGTGTGCCCTGGCCCTTCATTGTTTCACTGCGAGCCACCTCCGTGCCGTTGAGGTAGGCCACGTAACCGTCGTCATAGCGAACCTCCAGCAGCAGCAGGTTTTCGAACTGGTCGGGGTCCTCAACAACAAAGGAGCGTCGCAGGTAGACCGACAGATACTGGTTCCTCATGTCCATCAATACCGTGGCATCGTCCCCATCACCATACCCGATTCCCGTGCTGCCTCGGGACCAACCGGAAGCGTCAAACCCCAATTGGGTCCACTCCGTCGTGGGGCTGTCCCCGGCCGGGCTTGGCTCGCGTCTGCCTTTGAAGTAACGCCAGCGGGGGCCCAGATCGAGCCAGGCATCGTCGACGAATTGTACACCGCAGCGGGTCGGCGGGGTCAGGGCCGCTGCGGGGAAGGGCAGCGCCTGATCGGGAAAGACCTTGCACACCGTCCAGCCCGTAAAGCACATGGCCAGTTCCTCGATATCCTTCTGCGTGTAGCGGTTGTCGACGCCGAAGGCGAAGAGTTCCAGTATTTCCCGGGAATAGTTCTCATTGGCGGCGCCCTTGACGTTGAGCACGTTGTCCAGATAGATCAGCATGGTCGGACTGGTGGCACTGTAGAGCAACAGGTCCCCGAAATACCCCAACGCGTTGTCATAGAAGAACTGATACTCCTGGTATTCTGCGTGAGCAGCCTCGGACTCGGCTTGACCGCGGGGCATGGCGTCCGTGGCATCCGAATCCGTCAACTCGTCGAAGTAGTCGACCAGTTTGTCGTAGTCCGTCGTGAAGTGATTCTCCCAGAACTCGGCCAGCACGGTCTGGAGCTGACGGTCCGTATGGACGCCCCGCACATGGACCAGTTGCTGCAGGGCATCGACGTCGCGGATCACACGCAACGGTGGCCCGGGGAGCAGTATGCGGTTGATGAGTTCGGGGATCATGCTCAGGTCGCTGCTGGTCAGGTTGCGGTTGTGCACTTCGATGGCCAAGACATTCGCCCCTTCGCGTAGCAGCCCCAGGAAGGGGCTAAGATCAAACTCTTCCGGCGTCCCCGCCTCATGACTACCGTTTGCGGCGGTCTGGTACGTGATGGTTCCCGAGGGCAGGTTTGCATTGGCCACCTGCCGACCATTCAAATAGGCCCGGAAGCCGTCATCATAGTCGACCCGCAGCAATAGCTGGTTTATCTCGGCGAGCGCCTCGGCGCTCAGCTGAATGGTCTGTCGGAGATAGACCGATAGATATTGGTTCTGCATATCATCCAATACCGTGGCGTCGTCGTCGTCGCCGTAGCCAATCCCCGTGGCCCCCAAGGACCAATGGGCATCGCGGTATCTCCTCTTCTGCCAACCCTCGCCCGGAGCCCTGACGCCCTTTACGTAACGCCACAGCGTGCCAGCGGCGATCAGGACGTCCTCGCGGGCGGCCACCTTTTCCACAAACAACGCGTCCTCCAACTCCTGCAGGAGCGGTGGGACACCAGCGGCCAAGTCAGCGGGACCGAGTTGCTCTTCCAGGTAGGCCTCGACCCCCATGGCCTGGACCCGAGCCAAATCGGCAGGGGAAGGGCCATACGCGACCCGGTTGAGCACGTGTCCGGCCTTCGTCAAAGGATCTTGAGGCGCCTCAGCGGCCTCAACGGCGGCCAGGGCCAGAAGAAAACATGCCAGCAAGGAAAACGCTCTCAAACTGGGATGGCGAGGCCTGCTCCACGCCGGCTTCCGCGCAAGCGGGCCACCCGTGGACACAGCATCCGTAGACATCGAAGCGCCTTTCCGCAAGTAAAACTCTTTCCCATTGCGACCAACGTGCTTGGTCTCCATGTCAAATGAAGGTCGCCTAATATACCACATTGGGATGAGGGACCGCAAGTGTTTTGAGGGGCACACAGAGCCAAGGAGCCAAGCAGGGCATCTCAATGGTGATCTGAGCATGTCTAGAAGTAGATGGCTGAGGCTGGGGTTTTATTTGAGAGCCAAGCCTGGGTGCAGGATGCCGTCTGTTCGCCCTTTCGCATAGGGACCTGTCCCTCTGACTTTTCGAACATCGCTCTTCGCAAGCCGCCGTGGCGAAACCTAACAGACACGATTCCGACCAACCATGGCACATTTTAGCCTTGAGTCGTCTTTTCCCTTATGCCATAATTGCTCTGGGTCAAAATCTACACAATGGAATCGGGCAGTCAAAGAGCTGTACCAGACGCATCCTTGGCGCCCAGAGTTTCCTAAGTAGTTTGGACTTAATGTGTTACAGGGACGGCAGGTCAATCAACCTGCTCAATCCTTGAAAGGCCTATCGGAATTCAATGCTTAAGAAATACGTCCAGATCATCTCGCTGAAACTGACCGTTGCCTGTCTGGTATGTGCTCTGATTCTGGTGTTCGTAGGCACCCTGGCCCAGGTGAATCTGGGGTTGTATCTTGCCCAGGAGGTGTTCTATCGGAGTATCTTTATCTCGGCGCGCGACTTTGCATCTTTTCATCCCAACTGGCCGGACTGGCCGTTTAAGGGATCAAACCTGTCTTTTCCCGTGTTTCCCGGAGGCATTCTGATCGGCGGGACATTGTTGGTCAATCTCATTGTTTCGCATCTG
The DNA here is from genome assembly GCA_022563885.1 of Planctomycetota bacterium. GTDB lineage: Bacteria > Planctomycetota > Phycisphaerae > Sedimentisphaerales > Anaerobacaceae > JAIPFM01. The sequence goes on from JADFMM010000030.1 coordinate 14,525, forward strand.
GTCCTCTTCAAGTGGACCAAAAAGAGGATTGGCATCATGTTGACACATATCGGTATCATCCTCCTGCTCTTGGGGCAGATGTTCACCGAAATGTTTCAAGTCGAAAGTTCCATGCGGATCGAAGAGGGCCAATCCAAGAACTATTCGGAGAGCTACCGCACCATGGAACTCGCCGTCATCGAGACCTCGCATGACGACTTTGATCAGGTCACGGCCTTTTCGCAATCTCTGCTGACCAAGGGAGCGATCTTAGCTGACCCTGGTCTTCCGTTCGAGATCAAGGTCAGGCGTTACGATCTAAACAGTGACGCCTCGGTCCGAGCGCCCTTCAGGGACCCACCGCCGCCCGGCCTACAAGGTATTGGGAGAAAGGTAAAGTTTTCTTCCGCGGAGGAAGTGAGGGGCATGGACACCAAGAACGTCCCGACGGCTGAAGTCGGGATCGAGTTTCCGGATGGGCAGGTCCGCAGTTGGTTCGTCTCTCATTGGCAAACAGATGTCAACCTGGTTCGGTTTCTAACGGAAAACAGGTTTGGTCCTAAATGGGGGCCCATCTTGGGTCCGGCTTTGGAGACACCCCAGACCTTTGCCTACGAAGGTCGCCAATTTCAGCTCTGGCTGCGACCGGTGCGCTACTACAAACCCTTCAGTATCAAGCTCAAGGAGTTTCGTCATGACAAGTACATGGGCACCGAAAAGGCCAAAAACTTTTCCAGCCGCGTTCAGTTGAACAACGAGCAGACGGGGGAGCGACGTGACGTCTTAATCAAGATGAACAGCCCTCTGCGCTATCAGGGTGAGACCTATTACCAGTCGGGGTATGAGGGCGACGCCGTCACGATTCTGCAGGTCGTTCGTAATCCGAGTTGGCTCGTCCCCTACGTGTCTTGTGTGTTGGTCGGGGTCGGGTTGGCCGTGCAGTTCCTTATGCACCTGTTTGGATTCATTAAGAAGAGGGCCGCATGAAAAAGAGACTTCCCCTAATCCTTCTGGGTGTTATCTTGCTGTGGACCCTGTCGGCATTGCGTCCGGCACGGGACAAAGCGGACGCCCTGAAGGTCCATGCCTTTGGCAGGCTGCCCGTGGTACTCAACGGCAGGGTTCAGCCGATCGATTCCGTCGCCCGCAACGCCCTGATCATTATCAGTGGCAAGCAATCGCTCACGTTGGAAGGAAACGGCGGCAACAAGAAATACTGGGGAGACCTCCTGGAAATCAGTCAACACGCCGATGCGGCGCCGCTGAAGCTGCGCGATTGGTGGCAGTTCGGCAAGCATCCCCAGAAGATGACGGCGGTCGAGTGGCTGATGGAGGCGGCGATGACGCCTGACGTCGCGGATCGGCGTTACATTTTTCGAATACACCATCCGGAGGTCATCCGCGATATGGAATTGGAGACCGGTGGCGTAGAAAAGAGTGGCATGCACTGGTATTCCTATAACGAGTTGAAGCCGAAGTTTTCCTTGATCATGGAACAGGTGGAGCGAATTCGGGGAATCGATGCCAAGCTACGCTCGCCCTACGAACGGCAGATGACCCAGGTATTCTCCTCTCTCGGGTTATACCGTCGCATCAAGAACAGTTTTAGACCAGAAGAATCCCACAACTTTCCCGCGGAGATTCAGGCCTACGAACAAAACCTCAGGCCCGGCATCGCTGCCATCCGAAACCAGATGGCGGGTCGTTCATTTGATGAAAAGGCTGTTGAGGCCATCAGGGGAAGTCTGCAGCAGTATGAGCAGCTACGAAAACTGGCCTACCCCCTAATCATTCCGCCGTCACCGAATAGCGCCGACCGGGAGGCTTGGTCCAATATCGGGACCAGCCTGGTCAACGCCGCCTTCTCGAATGGCGTGCCCCCCGAAGTCACCGCCTATGCAAACATGGTCTCCGCCTATCGCCGCAACGATCTGAGCACATTCAATCATATTGTCGAGGGCTTTCGCGTCCATTTGGAACATTCTATTCCCGCAGAAGTGAAGAAGGGCAGCCGAGAACACTTCTTCAACAGCTATGCCCCGTTTCGAAAGAGCATTGTCCTCTATCTGTTCGCCTTCGTTTTGGCCTGTTGTAGTTGGCTCAACATGTCGGATAATCTGAGAAAATCTGCATTTTACCTGATTATTCTGTCCTTTGTCATCCATACCTCCGGCTTGATTTTTCGCATGGTGCTGGAGGGTCGGCCGCCCGTGACCAATCTTTATTCTTCTGCCGTATTCATCGGTTGGGGCGCGGTGCTGTTGGGCTTGATCCTCGAACGCTTTCATCGCAACGGCATCGGCATCGTCACGGCGGCATCGGTCGGATTTGTCACGCTCTTGATCGCCCATTTTCTATCCTTGAAAGGCGACACCATGGAGATGATGCAGGCCGTGCTGGACACCAATGCCTGGCTGGCCACCCATGTCGTGGTGATCAATCTGGGCTATTCCTCTACCTACATCGCCGGCTTCCTGGCCATCATTTATGTCTTGCGGGGTGTCTTTACGACCTCGCTCACCAAAGACACCGCCAAGAGCCTGGGACGGATGGTCTACGGCATCGTCTGTTTCGCCACCCTCTTTAGCTTCGTCGGCACGGTCCTGGGGGGCATCTGGGCAGACCAGTCTTGGGGTCGCTTTTGGGGGTGGGACCCGAAGGAAAATGGGGCACTGATGATCGTGATCTGGAACGCGACGATCTTGCACGCCCGCTGGGGCGGCATGATCAGAGAAAGAGGGATCATGGTGATGGCGATATTCGGGAATGTGATCACCTCCTGGTCCTATTTCGGCGTCAACACCTTGGCCATCGGATTGCACAGCTATGGCCATATGGACGGATCCTACAAGTGGCTCATGATTTTTAACGCGGTTCAGGTCGTCTTCATGGTGTGCGGCGGCATACCACAACGATTCTGGTTGAGTTTTGCACCGCGGTTCCAAGGCGCCAAGGCGTAGCGCGGTTGAGCAAGGCGATTGGCTGGGTTCGAACCCTTAGGGATCCGGTTGCTGCACCGACACGCTCTTCAGAGCATTTGCCCTGCTCTGTCCAGTTGTGACATGACCTTGTCGCCCCGCTTCAACGTTTCTTGCGTGTGCCGCTCAAGGGCACTTAGAAAGTCATGCGTAGCGGCCGTGCCGCGGACGGCTGAAAAGTCCGCCAGTCGCGCCTCTTCCGATCCATCCAGACCATAACCGATTTGACTGCGCGGCGAGAATTCTTTGCCGGCATCTTTGATTGCGAGTTCGGTCAATGCCTGCGTGGCATCTTTCCAACGGGTGAGTTGCTCGCTGAGGTCGGCGGGATCCAGGTCCCCAAGTGCCTTGCCCAGACGGTCTTGTAGGAGTTGGGCGGCCCAGGACCATTGCATGTCGCCATAGGCCCGACAGGACTCGGCAAATTGCCGATTGATCTGAGTCAAGGTAGTGGTCTTGCCCTCTTCGATGGCGTGGAGCAGTAATTCCAGGCGTTGTTTGGGCAGCAGCAGTCCCGCGACGTCCACCCACTCACCGAGTCCAGACTCATCTGCCTGCAATGTCATGTCGCCGGCTGTCTCGATTCGTTCCAACAGCAGGTCACCGAGGAATTTGTCAATGGCCCAGTTGTAGTAGTCCATGCCTTTTTCAATGTCGCTGGATGCGATCTTCAATCCGCCGACACTGTTGCCCTTTTCGCTCTTGAGGGCCCGCAGCCGATCAAGCCCCTTGACGAGTTTTCCGACGGTGTAGGGGCTGAGCCAAGCGAAGCAGATCTGGTCGGTCTTCTCCGGGTCGCTACGACGATCGCGTTGGGGCCACTTGCCGGTGTCTCGGTGGAGACCGACGTTACTCAGGGCGGCGCCGGGCATGAGCATGCCGGTGCCCTCATGCTCGATGACGTAGGAAAAGGGAAAATCCCGCGTATCCGGGTTGTTGGTGTGTTTGCCCTTGATAAGCGAGAATGCCCCGATGTGGGCAGGCCAGAGAAGGTAGGCTCCGCTCGCCGTCTTGCATCCGCGTTCGGTGATGCCCTGGTGGTTGGGACCCAATCGATACATGTGGTTGCTCTGATGGGTGCCGCTGCCTATGTTGGCGAAGGAGTAGTATCCGGCGATCAACAGGGAGGATTTGTGGTGAGTCACGGTATAGGGACCGGCAAAGACGGCACAGGTCTCGCCCAGGTGTGCTTCACAATTGGCGAAGAAGAGCGAGTCTTGTGCCGAGAATTGCTTCATGGTGCAGCCCTGCCCGACGAAGCATCTCTCCAGGTGGGTGGCATCGCTGATGTTGCTTCCCGTCCCGACGATGAAGTCACGGGCGATCACATCCGGTCCGATGAAGGTGGGGGCCTCGCGCTTGCTTCGGATCGTCCCGTTTTCCAGAGTGCTGACACAGTCCAAGCGGGCGTGTGTGCCTACGTTGATGCTCTCGATGACCTTGCAGTGGGTAATGCTCGAGTGCGATCCGATGTGCCCTTGCGTGGCGGTATGCTGTTCGGCGTAGGTCTGTATCATCTCCTGCAATCGTTCGATCAACGCAGGTCGATGGCGGTAGAAGGCCAGGCAGTAGGCAATCTGCGCCGAGAGTTCGTCGAAGAGTGTCACTTCCCGGCCACCTGACTCATTCACGACGGCGACCCGCACACCGTTGCCAAAACCGGATGCCTCCGTGACGGTGAGTCGTCCCACATCGGTGATGATTACATTGGCGTCGATTCGGTAGTTGGCAATCGCGCCGACGTTATGAATCAGGCAGTTATCGCCCACGGTGCAGTGATCCAGCGTGGCATTTGCGAGACCCGCCGGGCGTGTGATGCCTCCGGGAAGCGTGATTTGCCTTTCAAAAAGACCGAGCTTGACGTGACCACCGAAGTGGGTCCTGGTGATCCCATCGACGCGGCCACCGGCTGCGATCTGCACCGTTGCCCAGTCCCGGCAAGTACAGCCTTGGCGGGTGAGGCTCTCGATCTGTTGGCTTGTCAGTGGGCGGTGTGGGCGCGTCATGCAGAGTTTCTTTCGCTAGTAGGGCCGGTCCGGGCGAGTATAGAGCGCCGCCTTTGGGGATTCAAGGTCCAGTTTGGGACGACCCCGCCACCGCTACCCGACGTCCCATGTTGATTGGGTGACGAGCGCTCTGGGGTGACTTCTAGTCCTTCTTTGTTTTCGCCCGCCGCCTACGCCTGTCTTTCTGTTTGCGAAGTTTGGCCATCCGCTGCGCTTCGGGACTCTGTCGGCCCAGTTGGTCCCGTTCCAGCAGTTCACAGATCCGCCGCCGCGCGTAGAAGCGGTTTAGGGGCTGACTGCGGGCTTTCTGCATCTTGACGGTGTGCCCGGTAGGCAGGTGCCTGAGTTCTACGCAGGTCGATGCCTTGTTGACATGTTGTCCACCCGGTCCTTGGCTGCGGATGAAGCGCTCTCGCAGGTCGGCTTCCGTGATGCCACAGGCAGCCATCCGTTCCGCGAGCTGTCGGACCTTCTGTTCGGAGACACCAAAATCCATGGGTGACCGCTCAGGGGGTTGGGGGATGGGAAGAGGGATGGGAAGAGGGTGGAGTCCGTCTGTAAAAATAGATGGGTTGGTTCTTGCCTTCGCTGGTGGTGTAGTAACCGGTGCCCTGGGCGTTAAAACAGATGGCCTCCCCTTGCCGCTCTTGTCGCAGCGGAACGAGAGTAGAGGGCTCAAGAAAGGCCTGCCAGAGAGGTCCCTTTGCGGGTCGTTTGAACATCGATGCGCTGCTGTAGCCACGGATGAGGATCAGTTGACCGTCCGCCGAGATGTCGCCGCCCACGGCAAAGCCCCACGGCATGAGCGCAACCTGTTCTAAGAGGATTCGCTCTGTGGTGGAATGAGGAGGGGACGCCCGGTAGACTCTCGAGAACAGGTCGCGCTTGGTGATGATATAGAGGTCTCCCGACAAGGGATCCACCAGCAGCGTCTCCGCATCGTGGGGTCCGTCCGGGTAGCTCAGACGGAGGGCTTGCGCGGGAGAGGTGCGGGCAATCACGGTGGTGTTCTTGTTCTTGTGTCCTACCCGGGGCTCCGGCACTCGATAGAGAACAACGTAGGGGCGCTTGGCCCCATTGTCGCCTATGTCACCGATGTAGAGATAGTCTTGACCGGCCTCTGGGCCGGGCCCCAAGGCAATATCCTCCCAATCACGCGCGCTAGCGCCGGTGACGCGATAGGAGGCCACTGTCTCTCCGCTCTCCGTCACGGCGAACAACTCCGCGCCGGCCCCCGAGTCGTTGTGCATCCACAGGATCCCGGCGTTTTGGCGGCTTGCCACCATACCGGAGGTCTCCCGGAGTTTCGCGGAGCTAATGTGGCCCGTACAAACACCCTGGGCAAATTCCGTCTGTTTAGCAGAGACCGGAGTCGAGACGGCATGGAGGACCACGCAGCACGCGACGCTCCTGAGGAGGCTAGAAATCGAGCTTGGTTTCTCCGCTGGCGTCTGAATCATGATGTGTCACGGGTCTCCGGTAAACGAACTGTTGCTGCATTCTAACATAGCAGACCGCACGATGGGGAACAAGCCTCGCCTCCACTCGATCAACAATGTCGACCCGGCTTTGACTCGAAAAAAAGGTGCCTTGGCAAAACGCAGAACCACGCATCCCTGTGCGGTTTTGCGTTTTCCAAGGCTCTTAAAGGGGGGGGTATATTGAGTCCAATCGTATCTGAACGACCGGGCGTGTAGGATTTAGGGCGAGAATGTCATTGGATTCTATGGTGACTTGCGCTTGCCCCGCTTTGAACTCTGGGTGCAGCACGTGCAAGCTGTACTCGCCCACCGGAGCAATGAAGATGATTTCCGAGCCTGTTCTCAAAAGGGGCTCAATCTGCCCTGTGATGTCTTCCAGCCAGGCAATGGCCGAGGGCAGTGGTAACCCATCTTGACCGGCAACGTACACGCTGAGCAGACCTTGCCCCGTGGTGATCCAGTTGGAGGCGTCCAGGTCAAGTTTCAGAGCCTCTCCCTCGGCCAAATGGAACTCGGCCAGGGGCGCAGTGTCCCCCAGGGTGGCATTGCCAATAAAGTAGTCGCCGGCGGGAAGGGTGTTGACCTGGTAGGAACCGTCACGACCGGCGATGTCGACAAGCAGTGTCTGTGCTCGGTTAAAGAGGACCAGCGCTTGTTCCAATCTGGCTTCAAGCTTGCCGCCGACCCATGCGGTCCCTGAGAGGAGCTTGAGGTCAAGGGCATGCATGAACCGTTCGGGTGTGACATCCACGGGCTGGCGGATCGTCATGAATCCATCGGCCCGTCTGGCCACCACATGGTAGAGCCCGGCGGGCACCCGATGGATGATGTAGGGCGCCCCCAACCCTTGGGGTGGCTCAACCTCACCGATCATCTGGCCCTGCAATCCACTGCCTTCCTGCAAATAGACGGTCCAGTCGCCGACGTTCCGTTGTCCGTTTGACAGCAGGGTGACCTGCAGCTCGTGCAGTTGTTTCGGCAAGATGCCCAACGTAATCGGCCGGTGTCCGACATCGACCGTTTCCACCTTGGTCCACCGGCTGGCGCTGTTCGGGCGACGATAGATCCCATAGCGCCCCACCGGGATGCCATTGAACAGAAAGGCCCCATTGCCGTCGGTTTGGGCAAAGCACTGGAAGGCCTTAGAATGGGGTGTCTCAGGATCGCCCAGAAGAATCCTCTGGTCAGCCACGGGCAGGCCGTCCCACTGTAGGATGCCCATCACCGCGGGGCCAACCCCAAAGTCGACGCGTGTCGTCTGTCCATCGCTGGGGATGACGCTCCGTCGAACGACGCCGGTATTTCTGTGGGGATTCCGTCGATAGACAAAACACAGTTCAGGCGGCAAGCCCTGGATGCGATAATAGCCCTCTTCATTGGTGACGGCCGTGCCCAGTTGTCCGACCACGTCTTCATCGACCAGCCCGTCATCGGCAATGATAATGGCATTGTTCACGGGTAGACCGTCCTGATTGAGGATGTAGCCTTCGATTGTACCGCCGGGGTACAAGGCCAGCTGTCCCAGGTTGGTCGTCAATTCGTCTACCACATCTCTGACGGTGATGATGACGGATCCGAACTCAGCATGGGAGATTCGTACTTTGTGATGTCCCGGCGGGACATGGGAGAGGGTAAATGTTCCGCCCGTCGTTTGGGTCGCACGTTTATCTCTGACAGCCGTGGCACTTGGGTGGTTGTAGGCGCCGGGGAGCAGAGTCACATCCGCACCGGATACTGGGTGGCCACTCGCATTGACAACACTACCCACGATCCGGCCGCCCCGTTGTAACTTGATCAAGAGGGGGTCGCTCTGGGTGTCGATGACTTGCTCCAGCGTGACGGGCACATATCCCTCTGCTGTGAAGCGAAGACTGTAGGTGCCCGGACCGCTGGATATGATACTGAACTCGTCGTTGACGTCGACGAATCTGTGGACGGTCGGCGATTCTGCAACGACGGTCATCCCGGGCAGATAGAGTTTCTTCCTAAGCGATACGGTGTAGTTCGCGATCAATTCCCGGGTGTTGGTCTGTACGACATAGCCCTGAATAAAGGGAACTTCGGTATAGACCAAGGGAACCGTCAGGTCGTCACTGGGGGCATTGACGTTCGTCACGGTCAATTCTTGGACATTCGCTCCATGGAAGAACAGCGCGTAGGGTCCCGGCTCCAACCCATTGATTGTGAAGGTCTCCAGGTCGTCCCCCCTCAGGGTCTGTTTCTGGAGACCCCAGTCACTATAGGCGAGCAAGTCCACGTAGTCCGGCCTGGCGTTACTGGCCCATTGGATCTGCCCGTGGATCGTTGCCAAGGATTGCGGTGATCGTTGCGGCAGTGTCAGAGTCAGCAGTCCGCCGTCTTTCAACGGTAATTTCACCTGGGCTACTTCCAGCGACGAACGCGAGAGGTCATCGTGACCCGTCATGGCGTAAACCGAATAGGTGTCGGGCGTGACATGCGCCAAGGAGAAATCACCCGCCGGTCCCACTCGATGGCCCTGTGGGGGCTGGCTGCTGTGCCACCACTGGGGTTTCACATAGATCTCAACCCCGGCAGCGGGAACGCCATCTGCGTAGGCCGCGTAGCCAGGAATGGCCTGGCCCTCTTGCATGATCATACTGACTGGTGTCACCGCGTCGACATCATCGCAGAGGACAGTCGCCTGTTGCGGTGCGAAGTCGGGATGCAGCGCGGTCACCCTATAGGCGATGTCGGAAGCCGCCAGTGTGCTCAGGACGGCGAAGCCCTTCTGATCGGTGGTTGCGGGCCGTCCGGCCCCCTTGGTTTGCTCAGAGCCCAGCCAACTGGCTGCCAAGCGAACGTCCTGGATCGGCTGTCCTGATGCGTCGGTGACGTTGACCTCGACCAAGCATCCGCGTTCCAAGGCAAAGTGGCGAATGATGGGTTCGTTTTGGCTGAGCGACACGATGGGCAGATCCGCCAGGGACGCGTCCATCAGATAGCCCAGTCGAGAGATCTTTATCTGGTAGCGGCCGTCTCGCTCAACATGCTCGAAGCAATAATAGCCGTTGGCATCTGTCAGGGCATAGTAGCGGGTGTCGCCGAAGACCTCGATCTCGACATCCCGTAGGGCATGGCCCGTCAGACGATCCGTCACCAGTCCACAGAGGAGGCCCTTGATCTCTTGCTGGGCGGCTTGCAGTTGAGCATCTTTGAGCGAGCTAACTGGGTCGGTCGAACCGGCAAGTTCAGTTGAGTCACCAGCATCGGTTGCCTGGATGCGTCTGCTGATGGCATCAAGGGCAACCTGGTAGGGGTTCTGATCTTCTAACTCGCTCTCTTGGCTCGCAAAGCGCTCAAGCGTCGCAATGGCACTGGCGTCGCCCATCTGCCCCAGGTGCTGGGCAATGAGGACGTTATTCTCCGGACCAGCGCCCTCCATCAACGCCAGCAGACCGGTGACGTCTCCCCGGGCGGCGAGGGACTCGATCTTCTCCCGTCGCAGCACCGCAGCAATCGCCTGCGCAGTGGGCTGCTCGACTTTTTCAGTGCTGGCCAGCGCCGGGGGATGAGATTCCAGTTGGGGCGGCTCAGATCTGCCGTAACGATGCCACAGTGCCCAACCCAGCGTCATGGTGAGAAAGACAAGGGCCGCCACCGCGGCCTTGAAGGCAGGCTGAGCGAAGAGTTTGATGGTCCGGGGGGGGGAGGAGGTCTCGCCGTCCAAGTCACCCGCTTGCGTCTGAGCCTGAGCCAATAGGGCCTGCCGAGCCTTGTTCAACGCCCGTTCCGTCGCTTCCGGACTGGGCTTGATGCGGGAGATCATCTCCAGTTGACGCAGGAGGTCTCTGTCTTCGGGCTGAGACATTATGACTGACCCCCACCGTCAGCCTTCACTTGCACCTTGGAACAGATCTCCCTGACACGGGCCAGGGACCGCGACGCCAAGGCACGCACGTGATGGGGGGTCTTGTCGGTCTCCGTGGCGATCTGCTCAAAAGAACGCTGCTCAATATAGCGCAGCACGAAGACTTGGCGCTGAAGCTTGCTCAAGTTTTCCGCGGCATCGAGGACGGCCTTGACTTGTTCGTTTTCTACCAGATGGGACAGCACGCTCTTGCCGTCGGCGACCGCGTCGATCAGGTCGTCCGAACAGGTGGTGAGTCGTTTCTCCCGCCGCCGCCAGTCGAAGGCCAAATTCATGGCACAGGTCCTGGCATAGGCAGCCAGATTGTCCACCTGGTCCAGCCTCTCCGAGCCTGATAATTTAATAAACAGATCCTGCATCAAGTCCTCAGCGACATCTTCACGGAGCGTCAGTCTGGTCAGAAGAGCGTGCAGGCTGGGTCCTTGCCGATCCAGCAGGCTTAGGAGTGTTTCCATACTAGTCTGCAAAGAGCCTATTCCCCTACTTACGCTCGTCTACTCCAATGACTATCGACGCAGTGCAGGCGCAACGCTAATTCTTGGGTCCGTAGCAATAAAAGATGAATCGACGCCATCTTAGCCGGCCGAATCCGGCCGGGCCATCAAAAAAGGGGCGGTCTTGCTCAAAACGATGATAGGCTAAATAGTTTAACTATAATGAGTTGTGTCGATCGACGCGGATTTTAAAATGAGTCAAGTGGGAATGAGAAAAGGGGGAGTTGCAGGTAACGTAGTCGACACAAAAGTGTCATAGCAGCTCTCACGCCTCAGTTTATCCAGGGGCGAGCCTGCTTAATGGCCAGCCTCCCTTCCGCTGTAATCTTGAACTCGATGTCCATGGCAAAATTCCGGTCTCGACTGGCGTAGAGCTGTCGGAAGTGGTCCTGGATGAGGTTCATGTGGTCGGCCAACTCGAAGACCTGCACCTTAGTCAGAAGGTGTTCGCCCACCGGGATGGCGTTCGAGAATCGAATGTATTGGATCTCATAGCGTTCCTGGCCCAGCAATTCGGCGACCAAGAACTCCTCGGGTACCGAGGCTGCATCCGGATTCGTGACCAGATCCTCTCCCAGTTGGGCATTGACGTAGTAGCCCCGCCAGTTGACGTCAAAGATGTTCTTGGTCACGGCCACGCCGTTGACCTGTTCATTCTCATAGTTGCGATGGACCAGTACGCCCATGGCGGCGGAAAAGTGATCGATGCGGTGGAAGTCGCGCTCCTCAAACGCCCGGTAATTCCAAAGACTCGCCCACACCTGCTTCATCGACTTTTCGATGTGTCCCTCGTGGGGATGATGGGTGTAGGAATCGTAGAGACCCGCGCCGTTGAAGCCGGGCAGGTCTTCGTTGTTGGTACTGGATCGACAGCGCAGCGAGGTGCCGGGGGGATACCGCCTTTGCCGATGCATCGCGTCCAGGGCCGAGCGCATCCACTCTGGGAGTGTGCCCTGCTTGCGGATCGTCCGTCGGAATTCCTTCAGAACCAAACGGCGGATCTCCGGGTCTGTCTTGAATTGTGGGTCGGCGATGAGATCCCGGGCCATATCGTAGAAGCCATTGTGTTCCATGAAGGTGTCGTAGAAATAGAAGGGCACGGCAAAGCCTGCCGGTACGACACCCGCCGGCAGGAGTCTCCAGAGTTCAGCGACGTTAGCAGCCTTGGCCCCAAAGGCCGGAGAGTCATGAAATCCAATGGTTGGCGTGGGGGCGATGTCGATGACCGAGAGGTCGCGAGGAGGCACCTGAGTCTCTTTGGGGCGTATATTTTCGAAGAAGACATTGACGTCTTCAAAAGAGGCGGGCGTGAGGGAGAATCCGTCCGGCAGAACTTCATAGCGCACGTATTGGCCGATCAGATTCGTGATGTTGGGGTCGCTGCTGGCGTTCCTGATGTAGGCATTGGGCGTGTCGTTCTGCTTGGCCTTGATGTTGATGTGGGAGAGCGGTGTTTGCGGGACCTCGGTAATGATGCCGGAGACATGGCTGAGGGTGTTCGGCAGCGTCTTCAAGATCACGATGTCTCGCGCCGACACCACGTCGAAACTGTTGGGCTGCCTGAGCAGACCGTAGGCGTGGCCCAGGTTCAGCGGCGCGTAACGCTGCCGGCCGAAGAGTTCCTCCGTAGAGATGACCCGCATCCCTGAGTCGTCATAGTCCTCGCGCTGCTGGTCATAGAGGAATCGCTGGGTCTCACCGGGCGCGTGGTAGTGTAGCAGCTCCGCGGCAAAGGGCATCGTGTCGGTAACGAGATCGTAGGCCAGTTGCACGTGTTCGTAACTCACGGGATCGGTCGGCCAGAACTCCAGCGTATAGATGCCTGCCGGCCCTTCGTTGGGTTGATAGTTGTCGTGGGCTACCAGACTGCCCGCCAAGTTGTGGCGCTGGTCGGAGAAATAGGTGACGCTGTTGAACTGGCTGAGGGATAGGGTCAAGCCCAGGCCCTGGGTCGCGAAGGAATAGTGAAAGGCAAAGGTCTTGGTGTTTTGAAAATAGAGTTGGGGACTGGACGTGTGGACATCCAGGATCAAGAACTTGACTTCCCGCACCCGCATGGCCCCGGGAAAATCGGCTCGGGCCGCAAAGAACTCGAAGTCCGACCGGGTCTCGATTCGGTCTGTGCCATGCTGCGGCGGCAGGCCCACCGCAGACTGGACCACATTCACCCACGCGAGGCAGACGGTCAGAAAACAGGCCAGGCTGTGTCGGAAAACTCGATCTGGCTTCGAGATGCCTTTTTTCTTGAATCGTTTTATCTGCTGCTGTCGCAGCAACTGTCGGATCAAGGCAGCCGCAGTTGTCCGCCTGGCTGCATCCGGCTGCATCGACGATACAACCAACATCGCCTGCTTCGCCGTCTTTGCCAGGCGAAAAAACTGCTCGCTCTCGGGCCAACGAGCAAGTTTTCCGACAAAGCCTGGTGCGCCGAATCTCATGGTGATCTATTATACCGAACGGATACGGCAAAGGTCGCGAAATTCTCCGGCGTGACTAAGGAACCGCCAAGAAATAGCTTCCGCATTTGAATGCCCAATTGCACAACTTTTTCCTTGACGCTCCCTTAGGGATCGGCAAGAAATAAGTTGGACAATTTGGGGTCCAAGTGTGCCTCATATTTGGTCGCGCCCGATTGAGCAAAACCACAGGCGTAGCCGTTCTACGTCGCGGATTTCGCGATTGAGAAGCGATCAAAGATGGGGTGCAATTGGGCATTCAAAAGTCCAAGTTATTTCTTGCCGGTCCCTTAGTTCAACAACAACATAGAGCCACGGGTTAGCGGAGGACAAGTTACGCCATGGACGATGAAGCCACCTACATTTGCGATGCCTGCGGCGAAGAAATCGTAATCCCGATTGATTCATCAGCCGGGGCGAGCCAAGAGTACGTTGAGGATTGCCCGGTGTGTTGTCGAGCCAGCGTGATCCATGTGGTAATCGACAAGGATGGAGAAGTTCAAGTGTGGGCGAAAGGGGAATAAGACCGAGAATGGTCCAGAGTCTTTGCCAGTTGTTGCAGACAGATCGCCGGATTCAAAGGTAAACTCCTGGCATGAGACGGTTCTCACTTCACCCCGCCTGCAAGCTCTTCCCGAAGCTCGCTCACCGAGAGCTTCGGGAACTCGCCGACGACATCAAGGCGAATGGACTCAATTTCGAGAGGGTCAAAGAGATCAATGCGAACGCTCCCAAATTGATCGACAGGATTTGTCCTGGAGAATTGAACGTCCCCGAAGCCAAAAGGATAGCCGGGCACGAAGTTCGGAAGGGACGAAAGGCTCTTGCTTTAGGGGTTCCGAGTTTCCGCTTCGATTCGGGGCTGGCTCGGCATGAACCCACATTAGGACGAGACCCAAACACTGTCAATACCTAAATAAAAAGCCTGACCCCAATTCCCCTCGCTTTCTTAGGCCTTGAAGATCTGGTCGAGATTGCCTTTGCTGTCCGCGAACCTTTCGGTGGGAACATCCAAGGCGTTTAGCATGCTGACAAATAGATTGGACAGGTTTTCCTTGTTCTCGTCGAACTTCATGTAGCGCCCGTGCTTCAGCCCCATGTTCTTGCCGCCCGCCAGGATGAGCGGGTAGTTCCGGGCATTGTGATAGGTGCTGTTGCTGCTGCCGTAAAAGACCAGGGTGTTGTCCAGGAGCGGTCCGTGTTCATCCTTTGCGTCGGTCAGACGCTGGAGCAGATAGTCCAGCTGCTCGATCAGGAAGCGGTCGTAGGTCGCCCATTCCTTGTAGTTCTTCTCGCTCTTACCGTGCGACATCCCGTGATGATCGGGAAACCCAAAGAGGACAGTCGAGAACTTGGAGCCGAGGCCCAGGTTGTCCTCGCGCACCAGCATGTAGTTCGCCACCCGCGTGATGTCCGTCTCGAAGCCCAGTACCATGAGATCGCACATGCTGCGGATATATTCCTTGGGCGACTTCAGGGTCACCGACAGGTCCAGGTGGGAAGAGTCGAACTTCTTCATCGGTATATTCTGCCAGGCCTCGAGCCGCTCGATCCGGGCTTCCAGGTCTCGCAGGGTCGCCATGTACTCGTCCAGCTTCTGCTGATCTGCCTTTCCAAGATTCTTCTTGAGCCGCCTGGAATCCTGCAGCACCAGATCCACCACACGGCGCTTCTTCTGAAGCTCGATCTTCCGAGCCTTCAGACTCTTCGCGTTGTCGATCTGGAAGAGGCGCTCGAAGATCCCGCGCACGTCGTTCTCGGCGGGGATGGGCTGGCCGTTCCGGTCAAAGGCCAGGGTGGTGGCCCGGCCGCGGTAGCCGGTGCCGCCGTCCGTCGACAGGTTCATGTATGAATACCGGGTCTCGTCCTTGTAATGCTCGGCCACCACCTGGTCCAGGGAAATCGTATTGCGATACTCACCGCCCACATTAGCGCCGGTGAGCCAGCTGTCGCCGGCGGTGTGGCCCAGCAGAGGACGGGATTTCGGGTGGGACAGCCCGCCGAAAATGGTGAATTGGTCGCGTTTCGCCTTCAGCGGTTCCATGACCTTGGTCATTTTGTAGTCACTTCCGGCTGCGTGCGGGAACCAATGCCAGTCGTCACGGATTTTGGTGAACTTCTTATGGGGCAGGCTGACACCGTTGCCCACGTACAGGTTCAAGAGCCGTCGCGGCTGCGTTGTTTGTCCGGTGGTCTTGGCCATGGCCTCGAAGAAAGGCAGGCAGCAGCACACGCCCATGCCCTTCAGCATGGTTCGCCGATCGAGATGCCACGGTTTATCGTTCACAACACGCTCCTATTTCCCGGAGAACAAGGGGCTGGTGATCATCGCCCGAAGTAGCCCCTGTAATCTATGGTTGTCTTTTTCAACTTGTTTGACAATTTCATCGATGGCGGCCCGGTCCGTAAACGACAGGGATCGACCCAGTGCGTAGCGGAGCAGGTGCTGGACCAGCGCCCGAGTGAACTGCTCGTTCTTCTCGTTGAGAATATACTGCTTCAGGGCGTCAACACCGTCAAGCGTCTTGCCGCTGGGCAAGGTGGCCTCGGCGGCGCCGTCCCGGTGCGTCCACAGCCCCACCGCATTGTAGTTCTCAAGCAGCAGCCCCCAGGGATCCACCTTGCTGTGACAGTCGACACAGGACGGGTTCTCCCGGTGCCGCTTCAGTTGCTCCTTAATAGAGAGCTTGGCGACGGCCGGGTCGTCCTCGTCGATCCGCGGCACATTGGGCGGCGGCGGTGGCGGCGGGTCGTCCAGGATACGGCTGATCAGCCATGCCCCACGTTTGATGGGGTGTGGCTCCTTACCATTGGAGTTGCCGGTGAGGAAAAGGCCCTGAGAAATCAGCCCGCCCCGCTTGGCGTCATCGGCGAGGGTCACCTTTCGGAACTGCCCGCCCTTGACATTGTTAATGCCGTAAAACTGCGCGAGGTTCTGGTTAAGCATGGTGAAGTCGGCGTCCACCAGATTCATGATGCTCATGTCCTTGTGCAGGACTTCGGCAAAGAACAGGCGGGTTTCCCTGAGCATGTCGTCTCGGACGAAACGGTTGAAGCGCGGGAACTTCCGAACATCCACTTTGGTGTGCGTCATCTTCTCCATCTGCAACCATTGCTCGCAGAAGGCAGTGACAAAGTCCCCCGACCTCGGGTCCTTGATCATGCGATCTATCTCAGCCGGCAGCTTGTCTCGGAGTTGCTTCTGCTCAGCGAGCTTTAAAAGCCGGTCGTCGGGCATGGAGTTCCAGAGGAAATACGACAGTCGGCTGGCCAGCTGATGCTCGGTGATGGTGTTCGGTGCCGCAGCAGGCGGGGCCGGGGACTCGACGAGATACAGGAAGTTCGGCGAGCACAGCACACTGACCAGGGTTTCTCGGATGCTCTGCTCGAAGCTCGCGCAGTCCGGGCGCAGGGATTTCCACAGCCCGTGGTAGGCGTCAACCTCTTCACGGGTCGCCGGGCGCCGGAACGCTCTGTTCATGAAGTTCTGGATGACTTCTCGGCTGTACACCGCTTCTGTGCCGCTGTGCTTCGACGCGATAAGAATGTGCTTCTGACTGGCCGGCGGCCAGGCACCCACGTGGCCACATTCGAATTCCATTGACTTGACGATGATGGCCGGGCCCTTGACCGACTCGTCTCTCGCCATGGCGTCGTTCCAGACACCCACGACGATCATGGTGGCTATGTCCTTTTTCTCCGGGTCGTAGATCGGGACGGGGAAATTCTCGAGGCGGCCGCGAAATTCTATGGTCTGGAACTTGTCGAGGGTGCCTGTGACCTTGACCGAGCGTTCAAGGGTTTCGTAGTCCTCGCCATGGTCGAGCCACTCGCCGATGCAGGCCCGGAGGTAGGGCGACGCTTCATTCTTGGCGTCGGCCCGGGCCACTTTCACACGCAGCACGAAATCGCCTTCCATCGGGAAATCCCGCAGGTGCAGTTTCAGGCTGGGCATGGGCGTGAGCCAGATAAAATCGCCACGCTCCACATGGGGGATTGCGGGCTTAAGCAGGACCCCGTCCTGCTCGATACTGAAACGCTTGTTTCGCGCGCCGCGCAGATCGGGGTAGCTGCGTTGCCCAAAGTCGTTCACCACAAAAGCACTGGCCGCCGTTCCCACATGGCGGTTCTCCGAGGTCACCACCGTGTGGTCTCGGGTCGATACCGGGACTTCTCGGGCGCCTGACTTCCTGTCGTCTTTAGGCCTGGGGTCTTTGTTGATCCCGGAGCCGAACTTGAAGCTATAGCGATAGGACACAGGCGGGGTGTCGGTGATGATGGCCTTCTTCAAGGCGCGCTCGGCGATGGTCATGAAATACTCGGTCTGCAGCAGGGAAATGACCTGCTCCTCACCGTTGTTCTTGAAGCCGTCAACAGACAAGCCATCGGGCGGTAGGTCCTGGCCGAAATTCAGGTCCAGTTTTAACAGATCCCGAAGTGAGTTGGTGTATTGCTCCTTAGTGAGTCGACGCATCACGACGCGCACGTCTTTTCGCTTGAGTTCAGCGGCTTCCTTAAGGGACGCGGTCAGCCAGTTCACCAATGCCCGGCGTTCGCTGTCCTTTGGCCGCCTCTTCGCCTTCTTCGGCGGCATGTCGCCGAGGTTCAACTGGTCCAGCACCAATTGCCAGGTTTCAGCATCCTTACCGTGAACGATGTCCGGATCCAGCTTGTCGAAGCGGATGTCGCCTTTCTGCTTCTCCTTACCGTGGCAGTCGGCACAGTATTTGGCAAATATCGGCTGGATTGTATTCGGGAATCCGGCGTCGGACTCGCCCAATACCGCAGTCGCAGTAAGAGCCAAAAGCGCCAGGACAGGCAAGCCCCGGCCCCTGTTCATAACCGCTATGTTCCTGCATTGAACCACGTTCTTGTCCTCGCACAGCAGGTCTAATTGACCGGGCCCGGTGGGCCGAACTTGGTGTAAGCTTGCAAGAGCCTACCCGAAAACTCCAGTTTACGCCCGACAATCCTACCGTATCCCCCAGATACACGCAGGTGGCGCAAAACCGAACCCCGGTAGTCGATCTTGATCTTTTTCAGACTTGCTGTATCGCTTGTACGGTTTTCTGGTCATGGGACAGCTCCTTCTGGGACCAGTATAGCCCCTTTTTGAGTGTCCACCAAACCGGGCTTACTTCAACTTGACCCCAATTGTTCCTCTAGGCATGGTCTTCTTAAACGGTCCATTTTGGGGGTAAAAACATGCCTCTAACCCCCAAAAACAGGATGACATTCATTGTATCCTATTACTAGAAACCAACTTAGCCAGGTCCGACCCCAGTAATTACCCAGTAATTACAGTAATTCTGCCTCTCGAGTGAACATCCCACGCAAAGCCGTCTCTCCGCTCTTGAGTCGTCTTCCTCGTCGCCGTAGCGCATTCGCTCGATCTTCATCCGAAGTCCTCCTCACAGGAACACATGACAAGCCAATCACCACAATGTCGGCATTCCTCTGCAGCGCAGCCGGATACATGCAATTCCCCCTTTTCCACCCCACAACAAGCGCACGAAGGTTCGTCGGCGTCCGTGCTGTCGGTCTCGGAGCCGTAAGGTATGCGGCCGTAGTATGGGTAGCTCTCGCCTTCCTTGTAATGAGCCTCTTCAGGAGTCCCCGGTTTCTCTGGCAGAGGCTTTAGCATTAGTTCGTCCGGGTGCGGCTCCATACGGTTCACCACCGCGAATGTTTCAGGGGAGAATCTGACCATTTCCTTTGCCTCTCCGGATAGTCGGTTCATCACCTCAGGGTCCGTCAGGAAATCACAATCCCAAAAGTACATATCAAAGAGCCAGTCAAAATCTATCTCGCCAACCAATAAACTGCCGACTTTAGTCGCGGGCTCCTCGTCACTCAAAGAGTCGTTATGCAGTTCTGCGAATCCGCTGATTACATCGTATAG
>JADFMM010000466.1 GCA_022563885.1 Planctomycetota bacterium
TGAATGCAAAGTGAGCCAAACCGAAAAGAGCCGAGAAGAACGTCGGTCTGCATCGGAGGAGGAGTAACCATGAATCGAAAAAGAGGTTTTACCCTGATAGAACTCCTAGTCGTCATCGCCATCATTGCCGTGCTGATGGCAGTCTTGATGCCCTCGTTGACACGTGTCCGAAAACAAGCAAGGGCCGTCGCCTGTCAGGCCCGATTGAAGAGCTGGGGCTTATTTTTTAACTTTTATACCAGCGACCACGACGGCCGTTTCAACCAGGGTCACAATATTGGGGGCGGGCGCGGGCTATGGCCAGTCGCCCTGAGGCCCTACTACCAGGGCCAATTCGATCTGCTCCTATGCCCCGATGCGACCAGGGAAGTCTTTGCTGGTTTGCCTGGCGCCTTTAACGCAACGTCGCGTGAGTTTCCCGCACCCGGTGGAGGCACAGAGACGCTCATTTTCAGCTACGGTATCAACAATTGGACCAACTACATGACCTCCGATCGCGGCGCTCGTCTAGAGGAGTGGTTTTGGAAGAGTACCAGGACCTCAACCCATAAGGACCAGATACCGGTATTTGGCGACGGCACCTGGCATGATGCCTGGCCTCGGCATACCGACAGCCCCCCACCCACTGACATCTCTGTAGGCTCTGGAAATTTCGGCACCACCGATGAGATGCAGCAATTTGCCATCCCCCGACATGCCAACGGCACGATCAACATGCTTTTCATGGATTGGTCTGCCCGAAAGGTCGGTCTCAAGGAGTTGTGGACCTTGAAATGGCACCGCGCTTTCGACACCTCAGGTCCCTGGACGACGGCGGGCCTCGCTCAACCAGAAGATTGGCCCCGCTGGATGCGCCGGTTCTCAGACTATTGATTCAGTGCTTGCCGCGAGAACACACGCTTGGCACCATCACAACTGTTGCGTGAAGTGCTGGCGCGACATGGCGCCACGCTCCTAGTTGGTTGAACTTCAGCGTTTCTTCATGAGACGAACAAGCCATGACACCAGTCAAAACTATCTCGCGCCGCAAGTTTATGCGATCGTCAGCACAGGCCGTCTCCGCATTGGCCCTGCCCGCCCTTGCTGACGCAAGAGTGCTGGGAAACAGCGCGCTTGCGCCAAGCAACCGAATCACTGTCGGATGCATTGGCGTAGGCGGCCACGGCACAGCTGTCAATCTCAAAGGCTTCCTGGCCCAGTCAGACGCCCAGGTGGTGGCGGTCTGCGATGTCGACAGCCAGCGTATGGAAAACGCACGACGCCTCGTGAACGACCACTACGCTAATCAGGACTGCGTCGCGACCAAGGACTTCAGAGACATCATCGGGCGCCAGGACATCGATGCCGTGATGATCTCGACTCCGGATCACTGGCACACGCCCATTTCCCTCATGGCCGCCAGAGCGGGCAAGGACATTTGCTGCGAGAAACCCACGTTGACGATCCAGGAAGGACGCATACTGGTCAACACCATCCAGCGCTACGGTCGCGTGTTTCAGACATCCACAGAGGATCGCTCCCTCTTCGTCTATCACCGCCTGGCCGAATTGGTGCGCAACGGACGCATCGGCAAGCTCCACACCATCAAGGTAGAGTTGCCTCATCAACCCAATGGCCCCGGTGACCCGACCCCCATGCCCGTCCCGCCCGAATTGGACTACGATATGTGGCTGGGACCGGCGCCCTACGCCCCCTACAACAGAGACCGCCTGCACTTTAATTTTCGCTGGATCTGGGACTACTCCGGTGGGATCATCACGGACTGGGGCACGCACCTCTTCGACACGGCCCAATGGGCCAATGATACCGAATATAGCGGCCCCGTCGAAATCGATGCCAAAGGCACCTTCTGGGACACGGGTCTCTACAACACGCCCAAGGCCTACGCCGTCGAGTACACCTATGCCAATGGCGTCAAGATGTTCGTCAAAGACGGCACGCCCAGCATCCGCTTTGAGGGGACGGAAGGATGGATCGGCAATCGCGGCTGGATCGGCCCCCTGCAAGCCTCAGACCCCAAGATCCTCAACTCGGTCATCGGTCCCAATGAGACGAAGCTCTTCACCTGCCCGGGGGGCGAGCACCGCAATTTTCTCGACTGTGTCAAATCCCGCAAGGACCCTTACTTCTCCGTTGAAATCGGCCATCGGGTCTCCACCGTCTGTCACCTGGCCAACATCTCCCTCCTGCTGGGGCGTAAGCTGAAATGGGATCCCATCAAAGAGATCTTTCCCGACGACGATCATGCCATGCGCATGACTCGCCGAACGATGCGTGCACCATGGCATCTGTAGCCGAGTTACTCGAATTTCTTAGACGCTCTAATAAAACCGTCGTGTCGGCCCGAGGCCGAGCGAAGAGGACATCTGCAAGGCGGCCGAAGCAGGCGATGTGAGCATCGTCGATGGAGGCCAACGCGCTGCAGCCGGCCGAAGCCAGCAGGGTTT
>JADFMM010000231.1 GCA_022563885.1 Planctomycetota bacterium
GCATGGTCTCTACTTCATACGAAATTCCACCCATAAAAGAACTGGATGCCGAAGCAAAGGAAAGAGGAATATTAATATTAAATGAACTTGGAGAAGATCCGGGCATGGATCACTTTGCTACCCAGATGCTGCTTGATGATATTAAAACTGATGGCGGAAAAGTTATTGATCTTCACCGCCGCGGAAGTGGCCAGGCGCCGGCGCGGACGGGGACTCAAACTCAACCACCCGGAGGCATTGGCTCTGATCACCTCAGAGATTCTTGAGGGGATCAGAGACGGTCGCTCTGTGTCGGAGCTGATGGCTTTCGGGGCAACGATCCTCACCAGGGAAGATGTGATGGAAGGTGTCCCCGAAATGCTCTCCGAAGTCCAGGTCGAAGGGACGTTTCCGGACGGCACGAAGCTGGTTACAGTTCACGACCCAATACGCTAACCCCTAATTGGCAAGACGATTCGGTGGCGATCATCGGCGACCGCCGGTAGTTGCTGAATAACCTTGCGGACGGCGGTCCCGTGCACAGGACCGCCAACTCAAGATACGAAGAGTCCGGCCAAAGGCATCACGCAGGTATATTCGGAAAACTTCGGCGGGGTGACCGCTGAGAATGGAATCTATTTCAATTTACCCCGGCATGGATCAAAGCCGGGATGGATTCAAGGAGAACCCAGGTGACTCTCGTAAAGAACGTAATCAGTATCCCGCGCTGGGCGCTGGCGGTTTTTGGCATGGTACTGCTTGTCGCCGCTGTGGCATGCGGAGGATCAGACCCCACCGCCGTACCCGCAACGGGCGGCAGTTCAGGCGATACCTCAGGAGAGACCATAAAGATTGGTGTGCTCCACTCTCTCTCGGGCACGATGGCGATCAGTGAGACAGCGGTCCGGGATGCAACTCTGTTGGCCATTGAAGAGATCAACGCCGCCGGCGGCGTGATGGGGAAGCAGCTGCTTAGCGCGGCGGACTTGAAGTCGTTGGCGACGCTGCCATCGAAGCCGGAACTGCTTGGGATGTTGGCCGGAGCGCTCCAGGGCCCGGTCGCGCAGTTTGTCGGCCTTGAGCGCAAAAACAAATTCACCAAACACGTCGCCCGACAACTGCCCAGCCAACTCTGCGTTGCCCACCGAACAGAATAGAAAGCGGTAAACCGGCTTCTCATAACGATCCAGCAGCCACTCAAACGCGGTCTCGTCTCCGGCTTTCATCTGTGCGACACGCAGTTGATTTAATTCGGACATCTCAGTTTGCGTCTATGTTCGGTTGCTCGAATCACATTGTCTGCAATGAAGTCAATCATAGGGCCAAAAGGTTTCAAGAATAATGCGAATTGCGGGAAATAGTGTGGGTGGCGGTCGTAAATTCGGAAAACTCATCACCGACTCCCGAGGGGGTGCCACGACCCAGCTGGGCGAGTGGCACGTCGTTGGACAATCTTAATCGCGTTAACCCCGCCAGTTTCTCGGCGACTGCGTCGGGGTCCATCGACCAGGACGCGGTACTACACCGCCTGCCGGTGTGACATGTTCTCCTGTTCGGCGAAGTAGGAGCTGCGAGCGAAGGGGGCCGCGAAGACCCAGGAGAAGCCGAGATCCTGGGCTTTCTCCTGCCACCAATGGAACTTGTCGGGTTGGATGTACTCGACGACATCGAGGGATTGGGGTGAGGGTTTCAGGTATTGACCGATGGTCAGCCGGTCACACTGCACCGAGCGCAGGTCGCGCAGGGTCTGGATGACCTCGTCATCGCTCTCGCCCAGACCGAGCATGACTGAGGACTTGGTTTGGATGGGGCCCAGAACCTCTTTGGCCTTCTTGAGCAAGGCGAGGGACCCGCGATAGTCGTGACCCTGTCTGGCGACAGAGTAAAGCGAGGGGACGGTTTCGACATTGTGGGCGAAGACGAAGGGCAAGGCCTCGGCGAGCGTTGCCAAGGCCCGTTCTTCGCTGGCCATAAAATCGGGCGTTAGGATCTCGAAGCGGGTGCCAGGGCAACGCCTGCGCACGGTGTTCACGCAGTCCCGGAAGTGAGCGGCGCCGCCATCGGGTAGATCATCGCGATTGACGGAGGTGATTACCAGATAGTTAATGCCCATGCGGGCGGTCATCTCTGCGAGTCGATCCGCTTCGGTCGGATCCGGCGGCCCCGGCTTGCCGGCGGCCACCGAGCAGAACTTGCAGTTTCGTGTGCAGATCTTTCCCAAGATCAAGACAGTGGTCGTCCCGCGGCTCCAGCACTCGCCACGGTTGGGACAGTTCGCCTGTACGCAGATCGTTTGCAGTTGCAATTGGTCCAGCGTGGAAGCGGTTCGACCGAAACCGCCCCCGGCGGGGAGTGGACGTTTGAGCCAGGGAGGGAGCTTGCCTTTGTGCTTTTTCTGCATGGTACTCAGAAATGGTCTCTCAAGAGGATCTCGATTTTTTCATTTATGTCCTCCATCGTTGGCGTGGCGCCGACTTCTTCTTCCAGCGATGTCATTTCGACGCCTTGGAGGCCACAGGGCACGAGGAAATCAAATATCTGCAGATCGTTTGAAATGTTGATCGCCATCCCGTGGTAGGTGATCTGGCGTGAGATACGCACGCCGATGGATGCGATCTTCTTGTCGCCTACCCAGAGGCCCGGAAGACCCTTTTTCCGTTCGGATACCACGCCCAGTCCCCTGAGCAGTTGGATGCCGATGGTTTCCAGAGTGGCTATATAGTCTCCGATGCCGAGTCGACGTTCGCGGAGATTAAAGATAGGATAAATCACCAATTGACCCGGATTGTGGGCGGTGGTGCCGCCCCCTCGGCGAATATCGACCACATCTATCCCCTGAGCCGCCAGCGTAGCGGGGTCGGCCAGGAGCACATTGGCAGTTTTGCGGGCCCCGCGGGTGATCACTGGGAAGTGCTCGGCGAGCAAGACAACGTCGGCGATCTCTCCTTGCCGCCGCTGCTCAACGAGCCGATGTTGCTGAGCCAAGCTCTCTCGATAGGGGCCCCGTCCCGTGTCGATCAGCTCAAAGGAAGCCTGTTGTTGGGTGTGCGTGACCATGAGACCCCAATGGTACACGGACCGACTCCGGTTTGCACGGCTTTTCGTCTCGCCTCATCCCTTCGGGCGGCGGCGCTTGACATTGAACTTGCTTTTCGCCACGAAATAAGTAAAATCCCGGTTACTGGCTGACGTTCCTAACGACCTGTCCACGACTGAACAACGACCACGTTCGGATGCCATGAACGTGTCTGCAATCGAGTGACCCTTACCTTGGGAGGTCAATTTAGCATGCACATGAAGAGTCGTACACAAATCAACAAACTTGGAAACCTCCTCTGGGCGATGGTACTCGGGGTGAGCTTGACCCTGGTCCTTTCGTCCTGCAGCAAGCAAGAGCCGACAGAGGGGGACGGTGACTCCGGTGATACGTCGCCTTCCGCCGGCACTGCGGGTTTTGTCGCGCTGCCGATTACCTTACCGAAGCCTCAATTTGTCGGCACGCCGACACAGATCGCGGGCATCACCAATCTGGAGAAGCCCCGCGGCAAGGCACGGCCTCCCTTCCTGGCACCCGACGGGGTGACCAATGTGGCCCTCGGCAAGAGCGTGACGGCGTCGATTGAGGAGCCGATCATGGGCGAGTTTGCCATGATTGTCGATGGTGACAAGGAGGCCATGGATGGCAGTCTGGTGGAGCTGGATCCCTT
This sequence comes from Planctomycetota bacterium, assembly GCA_022563885.1. Classification (GTDB taxonomy): domain Bacteria; phylum Planctomycetota; class Phycisphaerae; order Sedimentisphaerales; family Anaerobacaceae; genus JAIPFM01. The sequence goes on from JADFMM010000231.1 coordinate 3,687, forward strand.
CCTGCAGAGCGTGACTATTGATCTGGAAGCCGAGTACGACATCTACGCCGTTTTGTTTTGGCATTACCATAAGCAGAGCCGTGTCTATTTTGACGTCGTTGTGCAGCTCGCCGATGACGCTGATTTCGTCGAGAATGTTCGCACGATCTTCAACAACGACGACGACAACAGCGCGGGGATGGGCGCCGGCCCAGATAAGCACTACGTTGAGGTCCATGAAGGCAAGCTCCTCGACGCGGGCGGCCAGAAGGCGCGCTATGTCCGTCTCTACAGCCAAGGCAACAACTCGGATGACCAGAATCACTACTTGGAGGTGGAAGTCTACGGCAAACCTGCTGTGGGACCGGCAAGAAATAACTTGGACTTTTGAATGCCCAATTGCACCCCATCTTTGATCGCTTCTCAATCGCGACATCCGCGACGTAGAATTGCTACGCCTGTGGTGTCGCTCAATCGGGCGCGACCCAATATGGGGCACACTTGGACCCCAAATTGTCCAACTTATTTATTGCCGATCCCTGAGTGATGAGACGCTCATCCCTATTCTGGGTCCTCATGGTCGCTGTGGCGATCGTGGCCGGCGCGTTGCGTCTGTCGCGTCTGTCACAGCGACCCTTGCATACCGACGAAGCCGTTCATGCCGTCAAGTTTGGCATGCTACTCGAAGATGGGGACTACGAGTATGACCCCAACGAGTATCATGGCCCGACCTTGAATTACGCCACCCTCCTGATCGCCAAGCTCCGCGGACAGTCGACCTACGTAGGCCTGGATGAATACACGCTCCGTCTGGTGCCGGCGTTCTTCGGATGGGTCTTGGTCTTCCTGCCCCTGGCGCTACGACCGCTTTGGGACCACCGCTCCATTGGGCTGCTGTGCCTCTTTACGGCCATTTCCCCGGCATTCGTCTACTACAGCCGCTACTACATCATGGAGATCATGCTGGTCTGCTTCACCTTCGGTATGATCGTTTCGATCTTTCGCTACCTCCGCAGTTCAAAGTTGGGATGGATGGTCTGTGCCGGTCTCTGTGCCGGGCTCATGCATGCCACCAAAGAGACCTGCGTCCTGGCCTTCGCCTGTATGGCCCTGGCAGGGGCACTCACTCGCTGGATGCCGGGTCCCCGGCCTGATTGGCCTGCCACCGTCAAGCCGCTTCATTTAGGCGTCGCGATCGCGGTTGCAGTGGTCACCTCCGCCCTATTCTTCTCCTCCTTTGGAACCCATCAACAGGGTGTGCTGGACTCCTACCAGACCTATACGACCTATCTCCACCGGGCGGGGCAGGGGGGTGCCAACCATCACCATGGTTTTTTCTATTACCTGGATCTCTTGACCTGGATCGAGTTGCTCGAATGGCCGCCCTGGAACGAAGATCTCACCGTGGTGTTGGCGCTGCTGGGGTGCTATTGGGCGCTGCGGCGCCGGACTGGCCCCGCCTTGCTACGCTTCATGGCCTTCTACACGCTGCTGATGACCCTGGTCTATTCCTTCATTTCCTACAAGACACCCTGGTGTATGCTGGGATTCCTGCACGGCATGCTCTTCCTGGCCGCCTACGCCATGTCCGACTGGATGCGAAGGGACGGTGGCAACTGGACCAGGCGTGTCCTATGGGTCGTCCTGCTACTATTCGGCGTGGCCAGCCCCCTGGCGCAGGCGGTCTGCCTCAACTTTGTCTACCAAGCGGAGCCCGGCAATCCCTACGTCTACGCCCACACGACCCGTGACATCTTCTACGTGGAGCAGCGGGTGAGGGCCGCGGCCCGAGCGCATCCCGATGGCAACGACATGTATGTGCAGGTAATCTGTCCCGGTCACGACGCCTGGCCTCTACCCTGGTACTTGCGTGACATGAACGGTATAGGGTACTGGTCGGAGGTGGACATGAACGCCCCCGTGAGCGACGTTTTCATCTGCCAGGCGGAAGTGGTAGCGCAGTTGGTCGAGCGGCTCTACGAACGCCGCCCGCCCGGTCAGCGCGAACTCTACCTGCCCCTCTTCGAGCGCACGGTGCAATTGCGCCCGGGAGTCGAACTGCGGGCCTACATCCGCAAGGGCCTTTATGATCAACTGGAGCCATGAAAGAGAATTGCCTCATCGAGAGTTCCTCCCCATCCAAACCGAACTCGGAATCGAAAACATCCTCGCTCATGTTCGAGACCTTGTCGGCCTCCTACGGTTCCGCCTCTCCATGATGACCGTATCCGTGCCGGTCCCTTTTCATCGCCTGGCTAACGCGGGGGCATAACCCGCAAGCAAAAGAGGTGCGAAGCGCGGCTATGGCTTGTTGTGGTTCACGCTCTCGTCAGGAATTCCTTTGTTAGCGCCGAAAATTCCACCGAACAGGGAATCCTTGAGTACGGTGCCTTCCGGAAGAGAAAACTTGAAGTCGCTCTCGTTCAATTCGGGAGATGAGACATTCACGTGCAGTTCGGTGGAAGAGCCATTCAGTTTCACGGTCTTGAGCATCGCTCTCGATCTCTCCATCATCTCCCTCATGTTCTTCTTGCTCTCTTGTGTCACTTCTTGCCCCAGGCCGGTGATGGCTTCCTCAAGTTGTTTATCAGTCATTTCGGGTATTGCTGTCCCTTCTTCGGGAGGTTCGAGCGATCGATAGTACTTCCTAATCAAATAGCTGGTCTTTGAGATCCAAAAAGTTTCCTTTTTCGAAATCGCTGAGGGCCCACTTAGAACATAGCAATCTTCTCCTTCCACCTTTTCGGTCATTTCAATCTTTGGATCTTTCAACCGAGAAAACGGAGCCGGTTGATCCTTGAACACCGATAAGAAGAGTGAGGGTATGGTGAAAGCGGCGCCACCGGAAATGCCTGTAGCAGCGCCCAAGGCCATCTCATCACTGGTCATTCTAGAATAGGCATTCATCATTCCCATGTGTAAAAAGGGTTGTGTCCCATCACTCCACACGGCTCCAGACCGAACCATGCCAGGCATAGGCATGTTCTTCTGGGTCCAGGAAATGAGGTACAGGTTGGGTTTCTTCAAAAGAATCGAAAATGAGGTCTCTATCTTCATCTTCATTCCGCCAGTGTCAATGTCTGATGTGATCGACCCCTCTGCCTTGTATGTTTTCAGGGCCTTGTACGTAGCTGCTACCTTCATCAGTATCTTGTCTGGTGAAGTCTCGTCTCCGAAGGCATTTGTGCCAAGCATCAACAGGATGATGGCGAGTGCGATAATTCTCGTTCCAGTCATGTCCATTTCCTTTCTCAACTTCTGACGATAAGGGATCGGCAAGAATTAAATTGGACAATTTGGGGTCCAAGTGTGCCCCAGATTGGGTCGCGCCCGATTGAGCGACACCACAGGCGTAGGTGTTCTACGTCGCGGATGTCGCGATTGAGAAGCGACCAAAGATAGGGTGCAATTGGGCATTCAAAAGTCCAAGTTATTTCTTGCCGGTCCCTTAGGTTGCATAAAAGCCCTTATCTTCCAAGTTGGATAGCACCGAGCATACCCATCAACTTACGCTGAATCCATTGGTTTGCACTGATGGTCAATGTGAGCCGCCCTTTCGAACGTATGAATCGCCCAGCCCGTTGTGGCAAGGTCTTGCGAAGCGTATCCACTTTCTCAAATACCCAGAGCGATGCACGCTTGGCCGTCGTGTGTCTTGAGGGTTGAGTGGTTCGCATTTGGAGTTCACGGACGAGATTATACTCAAAAAGACCCGCGAGTAGATAGGCTTGATTGCCATGCAGGCTACGGACAGGGATGTAGCCTGCATGGCAGTGTGATTTCAGCTCGCCCAAGATCGGAGTGACATTTAGCATGTGTCTTTGTTGAATAATGACTCAGTCAGGTCCGACCCCGGACATCCTGGCCTGGTTCACAAGAGTGTGCATATGGGTAACAGCCCGTCTGATCTGTTTTCGTGCTCGTGCTCAGCGAAGCGGTACTCCTACTCCTACTCGTAATCGAGAACGCCGAGCATCCGATTATGAGTACGAGCACGAATGCGATTCCTACGTCGGGTCGTGTAACTCGGAATTGAACCAGGCCGAAATCCCACTTGGCAGGAACCTATATGAATGACCCCTCCGTCCCTCATCACTTTTCTGAATGGGAATAGTCCCTCATCTGCGCAAGCAGCCCACGATAGAAGTCTTGGGCACGGGCGAGGCGACGTTGGATGCCCCTGGCACGATCATTCTCGGCGGGGGTGAATTCGTTGGAGATGCGGGCAATGGCATCCAGTTGTTTGCGGATCACGGCTGGGCCGCGGTCAGGGCACCAGGTCGGTCGCCCGCCGACTTTCACGTAGACCGGTGTGGTGTGGGCGAGGGCATTGTTGTTGCAGACGGTGCTGAGGACCAGCCACTGGCTCTGATCAATCTTTCGTTCCAACTCGAAGGTGATGGACGATGCTTGCTTTGGATTGGCGATTTCCTTGAGGACCCCTTCGTTGCCAACCAGGGTCAGGGTTTTGGGGATGCCGATCATCGGGTGACTCAGGACGCGTGCCTTGATAAAGACTCTGTCTCCGGCGTTTCTGGAAAGCTCTGTGCCGGGGAGTTCGTTGTCCACCGTGAACTCGAGAACCGGGCCATTGCTGACGAAGGTGTGACCTTTTTGGAGGTTTTCGAACCAGGCGTTGACGTCGAGGGTGGGGCCGGTGTGCACGTAGGTTCTGACCTCGCCGATGGTGGAGCCCCAGGGCGTGTCGCTCCCGGCGGCGGCGGTGAGCTTGAAGCCGAGGTTGAGGTAATCGTAGTAATCGATGGTGTTGATCTTGCTGAACTGAAGCAGTTCGATGAAGTCGAGTTCACCCGTGGTGACGTACCAGGGAAATCCGCGGGGCAGGTCACAGCCGTTCCAGGAAAAATGAGCGAAGCCGACCAGGGCGCCTCTTTGCTGATGGATTTTCTTGAAGGCGAGGTCGTAGAAATCGTAGGTGTCGACATCGCGAACCAAGCCGGTGGTATTGAGGCCGATGATGTGGCCGAAGGTGCTACGCGGCTCCTCCTGTCCCGAGACCAGCCAGTAGTCACCGTCATGCACGCGAAACTTCTCGCCGAAGCCCTCCTGTTTGAATTCGGTGCCCTGGTGGTGGCCCATTTCGAGGACATTGACGAGGTGAAGATCGCAGGCCCGCGCATAGCTGAGGAGAAATTGGCGATGACGGTCGTGGAGGGTAGGATGATGAACGTGCACATCTCCGGACCACCAGCCCTTTTGCGGGAGGTTGATCCAGCGCTTCAGGTCGATCGCGAGCATGAGAGACGTTTCATCCGTTACCTTGAACGCTTGAACGACGGGGATGTATTCGAGACCCCGATCCACGGCGATGCGCCATTCACCGGCAGGGAGTTGGATGGTGAAGTCGCCGGAGGTCTGGTACATGACCGGTTCCTTCCAGTAGGGGATGGAGGGAAGTCGTTCGTAGACGTAGCTTCGGTCGTTGTTATCGCCAATGCCCTGCATCTTGCGGACAGGCCCGATCCAGTCGGGGTCGGGGTCGAATTCAACCCCGGAGTAAAACTCGCGCGTGGTGGAGGGTTTGGTGAGCACTCGACCGTCAGGGGGCAGGCGAACCTGGTTATCTGAACCGCTAATGCAGACCATGGCCGGGGTGACGCGGGCCGTCTCGGTATCGATCAAGCGGACATGGACGGCGGCGGCGGGGAGGCGCCAGGGCGTCAGGAGGAGGCAGACGATGGGGCCAATGGCATGGTGGGCGTGCAATGTTAGCTTCATGAGTCAATCCTTCGAGTATTAGGGTCCGTCGTGGGAGTTCGACCTTAGCTTAAAGTATAAGCCACTTTCAAAATTTCATAGGTTTGTTATTCCTTTACTTCTATCTGAAGGTCTGACCCCAAGGCTTCCTCTTGCCCATTTATCGTTGTCTTCTTTACTCCTTGGTGTCCCTGACGAAACACCACAGCATGAAAAACATCATGCGCGTCTTGAGGCCA
>JADFMM010000232.1 GCA_022563885.1 Planctomycetota bacterium
CCCCTTGCTGGATTTGAATGATCCGGACGACTTTAAAAAAATGACCGACCTCTACCATGAGATCCATCAGGTGGTGATTGATCGCTTTGAGGGCTCCCTCTGCGGCGAACATGGAGATGGCCGGGTCCGGGCCGAGTTGCTGGAGGGCCTTTACGGGCCGGAGATCTATGCCCGCATCGACAAGATCATGTTGCCGGGTGATTTCATTGCCATGAAGATGACGGGGCAAATCAAGACCACACCGTCCGGATTGTCAGAAGGTATCCTGTGGGACTTCAAAAAACAGGGGCTGGCAGAACAGGTCATGAGCTACTATGGCTTTGACACCAGCCTCGTACCCGACATCGTCCCCACCTTCTCCGATCAGGGCGAATTGACAAAGTCGGCCGCCGACGAATTGGGACTACGGGCCGGCACGATGATCGCCTATCGCGCCGGTGATCAACCCAACAACGCCTTTTCGCTCAAAGTGTTGAATCCCGGTGACGTTGCCGCGACCGCGGGGACATCGGGTGTCGTCTATGGCGTGAGCGACCGGGTGGACTGCGACCCCAAGTCACGCGTGAATACCTTCGTGCATGTGAATCATGGCGACGACAAGTCACGCTATGGCGTGTTGCTCTGCCTCAACGGCGCCGGCATCCTCAACAGTTGGCTCAAACATCAGGTGGCGGGCGGGATGGATTACCCGGCCATGAATGATTTGGCCCAGCAGGCGCCGATTGGCTCCGCGGGCCTGGTGATCCTGCCCTATGGCAATGGTGCCGAACGAACCCTGGAGAATCGTAATCTCGGATCATCCGTCCATGGCCTCAGTTTCAACATTCACACCCAAGCCCATCTGTTGAGGGCGGCGCAGGAGGGGATTGTCTTTGCCCTGAACTATGGCCTGGAGATCATGCAACAGACAGGTGTCCGAGCCGAGAGGGTCCGAGCGGGACATGCCAATATGTTCCTCAGTCCCTTGTTTACCCAGGCCTTCGCCACGGTCACGGGGGCGACCGTGCAACTCTACCTGACGGATGGATCGCAAGGCGCAGCACGCGGCGCCGGCATCGGCGCCGGTCTCTATGCGAGCGAGGCCGAGGCCTTCGTGGGCCTCGACAGCGAGAAGCAGATCGAGCCGGACGCGGCCGCGCGGGCGGCCTACCAGGAAGCGTATGGGCAATGGCTCGCTGTTTTGAAGGGTCAACTGTCTTGATGACTTCTCACCAGGAATGGCCGGAAGAACTCGCCCGCCATCGCCAGGCCATTGAAGGAGGCCTGTTGCTGTCTCAAGCAGAGATCGATGCCCTGGTCGAGACCTGGCTGCCGCGCATCGTCCCCCCCGTCACGGAAGAGGAGTCGTTCTTACTCGTAGACGATCAGGGTCATCCTCTCAGCCCTGCTCGCACTGCCCCGCGTTGGTTCTGTCACCTAGTGGCCTTGCGGCATCGCGCCGTCCATGTCCAGCTTTACTGGCAGAGTCCCAAGCTGGGCCCTACCCTCGTCTGCCAGGTTCGGAGTTGGGACAAGAATGATTTTCCCGGTCACATCGATCTCTCCGTCGGCGGCCATGTGGTCGGAGACAGAGCACCGCGCGATGCGGCCCTGATCGAGATGGACGAGGAGTTGGGATTGTCCGTGACGGATTTGACAGAACCCAAGCTCCACTACCTGGGCGGATACGACTGCCTGAATCAGGTTCCAGCCGACTCTTTCTACGATCGAGAGTGGCGTGACGTCTACTGTGCCGGAATCAAATCGCTCCAGGCGATCGCCTTCAAAGATGAAGAAGTGGTGGGGATCTACCTCTGTCCTGCGTCACATGCGCGTGACCTCTTGGCGCAGGAGGTCATTCCGGTCGCCCATGGCCTTGCAAAGTCCCTGCCGCTCTGTCTGGAATATCTGGGCGTGTGACGGTCTTCTGGGAGCATTTGTCTCGTGACGCAACAGAATGGCATTCAGCTCTACGGCCTGCGCCACGGTCAGAGTGCGGCCAACGAGCAGGGAATTATCGTCAGTGATCCGGTCGCGGGTTGTAAGGGCTATGGCCTCACGCCCGCCGGCAGAGCCCAGGTCTCCAGTGCGTCGTCCGCAACGCCGCTCGGTCAAGACGCCCTGATCCTCTGTTCCCCCTTTCTCCGTACACTGGAGACCGCCCGACTCTTGGCCGAGGCCCGAGGCGTTGAGAACGTGACACCAGACGGACGCCTGGTCGAACGACATTTTGGCACGCTGGAGGGATCCTCAGACAAATGCTATGGCCAAGTCTGGGAACTGGACCGCCGGGGCCTCCATCATGCCCACTGGCAGGTCGAGAGTGTGCGGTCAGTCTGGCAGCGCTTCGATTCTCTCTGGGCCGAGTGCCGGCGGCGCTACACAGACCGTACTGTTGTGTTTGTGGCGCACGGAGACGTCCTTTCTATCGGCGCCTGTGGCTTGCAGCAGGCGGACCTGACCACGCACCATGAGCGCTTCGCCTTTGAGACCGCGGAATTACGCCTGCTGTGGCCTTGAGGGGGTCAATTGGCGTGACCGGACTTGTCTAGAGATGTATAATCACCTCTACTAAATCTGCTACAATTAGGCAAATTAAATGAAGGCAAGCATTCAATTTGTCCTGCTTGCGGCGGCACAACTCACTCATTCGAAGGAGGCAGATCTATGATTACCAAAGGGAATTCCTACAAGTGGATGTCGGTCGGCATGACGCTCTTGGTCTTAGGACTGTTTGCGGGTCCCACTTTGGGAGCGGTGGACATGTTTCTCAAGATCGACGGCGTGGAAGGCGAATCAAAGGACCAGAGTCATAGGGACTGGATCGACGTTCTTTCCTTTGATATGAGCGTTTCTCGGCCAATAGGGCCAGGGGCCGGTGGCGGCAGGGCGGGAGGGCAAGCAGCGGAGGCCTCCGATCTCTCGCTGTCGAAGTACATCGACAAGTCCAGTCCCCAACTAGTCTTGGCCTGTTGCGACGGTCGGCATATCCCCGAGGTGACTCTCGAGTTGATTAATACCCGCGGAGGAAATAGAACGCCTTACATGGTGTACAAGCTGCACAACGTCTTGGTGAGTTCCTACAGTGTATCGGGTGATACAAGCGACGATCCACTGCCCACCGAGGAAATCACCCTCAACTACGAATCCATCGAGTGGACCTATACCGAGTTCGATGGGGCAAACAGGCCCAAAGAGAAGCACGTCAGCTTCTGGGATTTCGTCAGGAATGCCTTCAGATAAAGTACGTCCAGTGCGCTCCGTGTCGTGCGAAAAATGCTGGATGCCCGACCGTGGTCGTCCCTGCATGTCGTTGCGCCGCCGGTCGCAAGGTGGATTCGCTTGAGGGAGGTGTCCTTAGGGACGATGCAGATGACGGTGACTGGGTGGCCATCGTTGGGGGTCTCTGCCCTGGATCTCCTCGCTGTTCCAAGGTCCCGCACCGCGGAACTGCTGTTGTGCTTCGAGCATCTCACGTTCCCTCTTGCTCTTCTTGCGTTTCGGATGCGTCTCGAGGTACTCCGCGATCTTGGCCTGATAGGTGTCGCGTCCGATTCTCAGGTCTCTCGTGCTGGGATAACGTAGGTCGATCTTGCGTTGGATATAGTAGAAACGGTTCTCGGGATGGGGGTGGGTGGAAAAAAACTCATACTGTTTGCCGCCCGGGTGTTCTTTCTGCAGGATTCGCATGATCTCCAGCATGCCATTGGGGTCGTAGCCGGCGGCGACCATGTAGTCGAGTCCGGCCAGATCCGCTTCCTTCTCGTCCTGACGGCTGTACTGCATGGTCATCACTTGGTTGGTGATCATGGTCAGTTGCATCACCTCGGGAGGGGCCTCTCCACTGACCAGAGTGGCCAGGGTGGCCGCGTCCATCACTCTTTTCTTGCTCATTTGAGCCATGGAATGTCGGGCAACCACGTGGGTCGTTTCGTGGCCCAGGATAGCCGCCAGTTGCGCCTCGGTCTCTAGTTTTTCCAGCATACCCCGGGTAATGTAGATGTAGCCGCCGGGCAGGGCCAGCGCGTTGACGGACTCATGCTCCACGGCGGTGAAGTGATATTCCCAGTCGGGACGGTGGCAGACGAGGGCGATTTTTTGTCCTATGCGGTCAATGTAACGCTGCAGGCCTTCGTCGGAGATTCTCCCATCCAGGTACTTCAGAATCTCAGGGGCGACGGCTTTCCCCAAGGCGAAGTCGTCCTCGACGGAGTAGAACATGAGTTCGTCATCCCCGGAGATGGGGTTCGTAGCGCAGCCCGCCAGGACCGAAAGGGTCAAGGCGGTCAACATGAGCAAGAGCAGTCTCGTCGGTGTCCTGTCGTCCATCATATCGTGCTTGTCCCAAGCCAACGTGTCGACGTCTATTGTAACCACTCAAGTTCACTGTTCAAGGGGTCGTTGTTCGGTGCAGTGCAGTATACACGATCGTTGTCGTTGTCGTAATCGTAGTCGAAACATGCGATTGGGCTCGAAAGAGTTGTCGATTACGAAAACGACCCCCGCTGCGCCGATCACGACAACGAATGTAGACAGACCGAAAACGATGCGAGTCTGACGCTGAACCCTGCCAAAGAATAAAGGCTGATGACCCTAAAGTCACCAGCCTTGTGTTTTTCGTTGCCCCGCGCGAGAGCGATTTTCGTTCCTCATGTCACACGCGAAGTCTAAGCCGTTCTTCGTGCTGCCTTTTTCGTTGCGGCGTGCGACACTATTCAAAGACAATGCCAATCCCGATGCAGGCATCCTCTAGTGTGCTGTCGCGATCCACACGCACGACCTTGCCCCGCTTGATACGTGCAAACTGCCCCTTCTGTTCCGCCAGTGTCGATGTGCGGGGAAAATTCAGTTCGACCACGCTACCGGGACCCAGTGGGGTCGTCATGGGCATCTTTACGAAAACGCCCGTCTTGCTGATATTTGAACTCTTGCCGTTGAAAAAACGGTTTGCTTTGGGCACCCAGACGCTCACTGGCCATGAGAGTTCGGTTCGGGTGTCTTTTCGCTGTTCTGTCAGTGTCTCTAGCATGCGGGTCTCCTTGTTTTTGTTCGGTTTAATCCATCCATGATTTTGTTATCGGCTAAGTAAAAATAGATAGATTAACTAAAACAACAAATTTGAGACCTTTGCGTTATTTAAGTTGAGGCGGTGAGTCGAGGCCGCAGGGAGGCTCGACACTATCGGACCCTGGCGAGAAAAACATGGCCGCAGATGGAACGAAAAGACAGGGGCCATGAAAAACGTGGGCTAAGCGCTAGCGCTGGGCTCGAGCGTCATCTCTGCAAAGAGGCCGGCTCGATACTTGTGATAGGCCAGCGAGGCCACCATGACGGCGTTGTCGGTGCAGTACGGGCGGGGGGCCACCAGCAATCTCCGTTTGGTGTTGTTCGCCATGGTCTGGAGCGCGCTGCGTAGTGCGGTGTTTGCTGCCACGCCACCACCCAGAAGAAGGGTCTTCGCGTCCATCCGGTCCGCGGCCCGCTGGGTTTTCTTGACCAGGACCTCGACGACGGCTGCCTGGAAAGAGGCGGCGATGTCGGCGATTTCCCGGTCGCTCATGGCATCGACACGATCGTCACCTTTCATGTCCTGCCCCCGGCAGTGATAGAGCACCGCAGTCTTGATCCCGCTGAAGGAGAAATCCAGGGAGTCTCTGCCCAACATGGATCGCGGGAAAGAGTGGGCCTTGGGGTTTCCGTTTTGGGCGGCTTTCTCAATGCTCGGACCCCCGGGATAGGGGAGTTTTAGAATCGACGCCACTTTGTCGAAGGCCTCGCCTGCTGCGTCGTCCTGGGTGGACCCGAGGCGGGTCAGTTCGAGCGGCGAGGTGCATGCATAGAGGGAGGTGTGACCGCCCGAGACGATCAAGGCCACCGCGGGCGGGACCATCTCCGGCTCGTCCAACAGCGCGGACTGCAGATGGGCATGCAGGTGGTTGATGGCGATGAGGGGCTTCTCCCACATGAAGGCCAGGGTCTTGGCGGTCGTGACCCCCACGACCAGGGCAATGGTGAGGCCGGGTTGGTTGGCGATCGCGACGGCATCGATGTCTTGGGGGCCCACGGCCGCCTCATCCAAGGCCTCTTTGATCACGGGATAGATGTTTTCCACCTGGGCTCGCGATGCGATCTCAGGGACCACGCCGCCATATTTCTCATGCAAGGCCGCGGAAGAGGCCACCACCGAAGAGCGTATCTCCGTGCCGTTCGACACCACGGCGGCGGCCGTCTCGTCGCAGCTCGTCTCGATGCCTAGGATAGTCACTTTTCGATGGGCCATCAGGGGCGGCAGCATAGGCGGAAGGGGTGGACGTGTCAAACTGGAGCGGCGGCGAGAAAACCTCAGTAATCAGAAATCAGTAATCAGTGATCGGTAGTCGGTAGTCACTGATTTACTCGCGTTCTTGTCGCAACTCAGTCGAAGATGCCCTGGAGACAATACCCTGTGCAATTGGATCCAGTTGGACTAGGATGGCGTACCAACAAGCCCTAACCTTAAAATCCTGGACCCTGAATTGTGTTTCTAAAGTGATTCTATGAAGATAGTCGCAGACAAGAACATCCCCTTCGTCCAAGCGTGCTTCTCTCACCTGGGCGATGTCGAAATCTTGGAGGCGGCCGACATTAACGCCTCGGCGGCTGCCGATGCGGCGATACTCCTGGGCCGCAGCTATACCCGGGTGAACGAAACACTATTGGGTGGCAGCAAGGTAGAGTTCGTGGCCACCGCCACCATTGGCGTGGACCACATCGATCAGGTCTACTTGGCCGAGAGGGGCATTGGTTTCGCCTCGGCGCCCGGATGTAATGCCAACTCGGTGGCTGAATACGTGGTGGCTTCACTACTGACAGTTGCCCAGCGTCACGAGATCGACCTGGGCGGCGCGTCCATCGGCGTCATCGGCGTCGGCAATGTCGGCAGCCGGGTGGCCGTCAAGTGTCACGGAATGGGCATGAAGGTTGTGCTGCATGATCCGCCCCAGGCGCGCGAGAGCGGGGACCCTCGCTTTGAGCCTATGGAGGCGGTCTTCGGCTGCGATTTTGTTACCCTGCACACGCCCCTGACCCGTGAGGGACGGGATGCGACCTATCACTTGGCCGATGAGGCCTTCTTCCGTAGCCTAAAACCCGGGGCCGTCTTCATGAACAGCGGTCGGGGGCCCGTGCATGACACCGGCGCCCTTTGGCATGCGCTGGAGGCAGGCGCCCTCAAATCGATCTGTTTGGATGTGTGGGAAGGGGAGCCCGCCATCGACTGGGCCCTTTTAGAGAGAGTGGATATCGGCACATCTCATATCGCCGGGTATTCCTATGACGGCAAGGTCGGCGGCTTGATGGGTGTCTATCACGCCGTTTGCGACCATTTGGGGGTAGAGCCCCAGCATGGGGCAGAGGATTTCCTGCCGAAGCCGGACCTGCCGTCGGTGGACGCACGCCCCTTCGCAGGGACGGATCAAGAGGTCCTTCTTCAGACGGTCCAACAGGTCTATTCAATTGAAAGGGACGATCAGGACTTTCGGCGCGTCCTCGCCCGTCCCGCAGCCGATCGGCCCCCACTCTTCGACGGCCTGCGAACAAACTATCGCCGACGACGGGAGTTCCAGAACACCGAGGTGGTCGTTGCCGACAGGCACAGTTCACTGGCGGGGAAGCTGAGCGGCATTGGGTTTCGCATCGCCCCGTGAAAGACATGGAGTCGCCGGGCAACAGTGCGATGGTCTTGCGATGGTCCGGCGGATGTTTGGACTTTTCGCGGGGCTGTCTCATCATGGGCGTGCTCAATGTCACACCGGATTCGTTCAGTGATGGAGGGCTTTACCTGGATGAGGATGCGGCGGTGGCCCATGGCCTGGCCATGGTGGAACAGGGGGCCGCCATCGTCGACGTGGGGGCTGAATCCACGCGTCCCGGGGCGCAGGCCCTTGCCTCCGAGGAAGAGATCCGGCGGGCCGTGCCCGTGATCAAAAGGCTCTCTGAGCAGACGCGTGTGCCCATCAGCATCGACACACGTAAACCGGAGGTGGCCCGCGCCGCGCTGGATGCCGGTGCCGCCATGGTCAATGACGTCACGGCGCTGGAGCAGGACGCCATGGCGAGCCTGGTGGCCGAACGCGAGGTGCCGGTCTGCCTCATGCATATGCAGGGCAGGCCCGCGACGATGCAGGAAGCACCCCGCTACCAGGATGTGGTGGCCGAGGTGATAGGCTTCCTCTTGAAGCGCGTCGAGAAGGCCGTTCACTTCGGGATTCCGCGTGACCATCTGCTGCTGGATCCCGGTATCGGTTTCGGCAAGACCCTCGAGCACAACATCCTGCTGCTGCGTCACATTGACAGGTTTGCTCGCTTGGGCTACCGTTGCCTGGTCGGCGCCAGCCGCAAGCACATGATTGGGCAGCTAACTGGAAAAGAGGATCCTGCCGATCGTGTGTTCGGCACCGCGGCCACCGTGGCGCATTGTGTGGCGAAGGATGTGTCCATCGTGCGAGTCCACGACGTGGACGCCATGATGGACGTCGTAAAGGTGATCAACGCCATTCGGTGAAGACCCGAATCGAACCCTCTTCAGACCCATGCAGGCCCGCTTGCATGTTTTGTTTGCGCAGACGTCCCGCCGTTGCAACCCACTGTTTCGACTTTTTTTCGAGAAAACCATTGACTCGCATTTCCAAAGTGTTATAGTCATATATAACACTAAGCTTAAAACTTAAAACCTAAAACCTAACAAGGAGTTCACCATTTTCGTCCGTATCGAACCATCGTCCGCTGTTCCCATCTACCGGCAGATCGTGGACCAGATACGGTATCAGATTGTTCTGGGCGTCTTGCGAGAGGGGCACAAACTGCCCAGTGTCCGTGAGCTGGCCACGCGACTCGCCGTCAATCAAAACACGATTCTCAAGGTGTACAACGAACTTCGCCGGGAGAATGTCCTGAAGACGGAGCGGGGAGATGGCACCTATGTGGCATCCGGCAAGCAGACGCTGAAACTCGACAAGCGTAAGAGCGACGTGGCAGACGTGCTCCGTCAGGCCGTCATTCAAGCCATTCAATTGGAATTGTCCCTAGACCAGGTCAAGGAGCTTTTGGAGAGGGAGTATGAGGCCATCATGTCGCAGAAATCTAGATAGCGAGCCGGGTGCCCCACGATTGCGTGGTGGACGAATCTGATGTTGAAACGACTCTTGTGGAAGGAATGGTGGGAAAACCTGTGGAAGCTGGGCTTCTGCGCGGGCGTCAGCCTGGCCTTTACCATTCTGCTTTTTCGATTACGCATCTTTCCTGACCTAGAGAATGCGTATTTCATTTCCTTGGTACAGATGATCGTGGTGCCCGTTGTTTATGCCTTGGATCTCTTCGCGGGAGAGATGAGCAATCGAACGATTCATCTCTTGTTCAAGATTCCGGTACCTCGTTGGAAGATCTTTTTCGCCAAGTACCTAACCGCCGTAGCGGGCATCGTCCTGAGTTTTGTCGTCGGCCTGCCGTTCGGCGTTCGATACGTTGCACTCTGCTATTCCGTTGCCATCGCCCTGATCGTCGTCCCTGCTACGCTTTACGCGATCAAGGGGACGACTATTCGATTCAGCGACATCCTCAAAGTGATCGGCCAACCGTTGGCTAGCCTGCTTGTCGCGTTGG
>JADFMM010000233.1 GCA_022563885.1 Planctomycetota bacterium
CAATATGGGGCACACGTGGACCTCAAATTGCACAACTTATTTTTTGACGATCCCTTACGGATTCTGCCCGATCAGAATGGACCGGAATTCTCTTGATTTTGCGGGGAAGGCGAGATACACGTGATGAGGTTGTGTCTTGCACAAAAGCCGTTTCATGAACGTGGATTAGGAGATCAAGAATGAAACGATTAATCGCTTTCCCAGTCACCTTGATTGTCGTTTTTCAGATGCTCTGGCCCTGCCAGGCCGAATCTCAAGAAGAGTGGCTGCAGTTTAAGTACGACAGCCGGCACTCGGGGAACGCGGCGGATCGCAGCGTCACTACCCCCTTAGGTCTCGTCGGCTGGGTTCGCTTGACGGATGCCATCTTCACGGCGCCCGTCGTGTCCCAGGGACGTGTCTATGTCGTAGACGGGTCAGGGCAGGCTCTCTGCGCGGATGCCGAGACCTTGCGTGTCCTTTGGACATTTCAGAGCGTCGGCGGAAAGGCGAACTGCAACAATGTCTCTTCACCGGCTGTCATCGGCAACTACCTCCACTTCGGTACCATGGCTGGCAACTACTACGTACTGGATGCCGCCAGCGGGACCGTGGTCAAGAGAATTGCCTGTGGGGACCCCATTCTCAGTTCTCCGGTCGTGGCCAATGGCCGGGTCTATTTTGCGACGCTTGGCTCAAGGGTCTATGCCTTGGCGGGAGATGGGACGATCCATTGGACCTGGGACTTCCTCGATCAACGCAAAGAGTTTAGCGGGGACCGCTGGAACGGGCAGGATTGGTTACAGCACCAAGAGAAACGAGTTTCAGCGTCGGAGCAGTTCTGTTGCTCCCGTGACATGGCCGTACACGGCAAGACGCTCGTGGTACCGACCGGCGGATCTGTCGTTTGGCTTGAGGATGAGGGAGACAGTGCCGCACTCAAGACTCACCATGATCCCAGGAACGCCACGCTGGGCCTGAGCATCGCTGAAGATGGCACTGTCTATCGTCAGTGGACACTCCTGGACAATGGGGGCAGTGTGAACACGTTAAAACTGGGTGAAGACGGCAAGGTCATTCAGGGTGTCGTCAAGGGAACCCGGACCAGCACGCGCGGGGGCCTGCTCAGTTTTGCCTCGGTGAGCCTGCGCGGTGAGGATGTATATCGTTCTCGCTTAGAGGAGGGTTTCGGGCTTTGCCGTCATGGCCCGCAACGAGAGATACCGGAACGGCTGGCCCCCTATCCGGCTATCGCTGCCCCGATTATCCTGGACACGACGGTCGTGTATGGAGACCTGGAGGGGCGTCTTCATGTTGTGCCGTTATCCAGCAAGGACCGGAGTTGGTCTTTCCAGACCGCCTTTGGCAAGGCCATCTCGGCACCGGCCGCGGTGGCGGAGGGTCGCATCTATCTGAGCTGTGAAGATGGTTACCTGTACGTACTGGGACCGGACGGTACGGCATCTCCACCCACCGAAGATCTGGGTCTTTGGCAGGTTCGCAGTCCTTTGACCGGGCCGCGCACGGATCACCGCTACAGTCGCTTCACCAGTTTTGGCGACTGGACCAACACAAATGCAGACCATCAAGGAATCCGACCGCCCTTCAAAATGAAATGGATCCGTCGTTACGAGGGGACCACCAAGCACTTCTCGACCTTTGGAGGAGGGCGGATGTACACGCACACCGCTGAAGGGCAGATCTTCGCCGTCGAACAGGAGACCGGTCGACTCCTGTGGCGCCGCTACTTCCCGGGGGCGCATATCAGCTATACGGCGCCCCTCTACCATCAGGGGCGTCTCCTCGTTCCGCAGGCAGGCCTGAAGAACTGTCATCTGCGCTGCCTCGATGCCTCTACGGGAAAGCTCCTCTGGGAAGCTCCTTTTGCCGGTTCCCCGAGCTGGAATCGACAGCTCCCGCCCGTGGTGCATAAAAACCTGGCCATCTATATGTTCGGTACCGGTGACTATTCTGAACGAGCCAAGGACAGAATCGGCTGGCTCTTCGGTCATCAGGACAATCCCCGTTTTCCGAAAAGTCACAAGCCCCTGGTGAGAGCCTACGACTTAGATACCGGAGAGGAAGTGTGGACCCGAGATTTTTCGGAGTTTGGTTCGGGAGGAGACGATGCGGGCGTCTGTCTCATGGATGGGACACTCTACTATTCGTGTTATTTTGGCCATTCGGCTTTGACACGAAGGGGGCTTGCCGGCGCCAAGGGACTCACCGCCGCGCTGGATCCGGAGACGGGGCAGATTGACTGGTTGACCACCCGATACTTCATCCACGGCGGATGTACCATTAGTGGAGCAGAGGGACGCCTGTACCTAGGCGGGTACAACAAACTGAAACAGGGCAACAGCCTGGTCTGGTGCGTTGACGCCCGAGATGGTTCACTGATCTGGGAATCAGAGCCGGTCCGGGAAGCCATACAGGTGGTCACCATCGGTTCACGGTTTCTATTTGTGCACGCCCAATATCAAAATGGCTTTCTTCTTGCCAAAGAGACCGGAAAAATCCTGAAAACGCTTACCTCCGGCTACAAGTGTACTCGTTTTACCTGGTCGGAACCCTACCTGCTCGGCTCGAACATGGACGTGCTTGATCTTTCCCAGTTAGACAACATTCAACTCATTTGCACCGGTCCACGTCTCGATCCCAGCGAATGCATCGGCGCGGTCATCTCCAACGGACGCCTCTTCTACACCTGTCACGGGGGAGGTCTGCAGGCCAGTCAGGTGTGCGGGCCAGAGGCTGAACAGATGGAGACGCCTTGGTGAGGGCACACTTGAACCCCAAAATGTCCAATTTATTTCTTGCCGGTCCCTTATTCCTACGTGATTAAGGAAGTCACGAAGTTGCTTGAGCCGCTTGCTGACGGCTGAACTATTGCCAATTCGAAGGAGCTTACCCACTTCACGCGACGTGCAGCCTGAACGCTGACACAAAAACTTCGCTGCCATGGACCGGAGTATGGCGAGCGTCTTTCGGCTGAGCCGGCTGGCCTTGGCGGCCACTCCCATCCGCTGGCTGTTGGTTAGCCGGATACGTTTATCCTGCCTTTCCCTGATGCTCCCAAAGGACCCGTATCTGTTCTCGCAATTAATCAATTGCATCGACAAGGAATTCTACGAAATCCGAATCTCACCGGCAAACACTTTCATCCGTGACGACCTTATGCCCTGTCATAGAAGGAACTAGGTAGGAATGTTATTTACACCTCATGGAATACACCCCACATGCAACGGCCCCAGGACCGCCATGGCGGTCTTGGGGCTGTTATCCCCTTGCTCTGCCTTGCTTCAGAGGGGTATACTCATTTTAGTTGAAGAATCAAAATCCCTATCGATCTACACGGCCTGGGTGCTCTAGAGTTTCTAAAACGAAGGATCTAACTTCATGAAAACGGAAATTTGCCTTTTCGTCACAGGCCTCGCAGCCTTATGTGTCTGTTTCCCTGCGTCCGCTTTGGCCGAGGGCGTCTTGGGGTTTTCTCCGGAGCGCGCGGACCAGCACTTGGCGTTGGAGGCGCGGTATGAGGGGCTGCTGACGGCGGAGAACCTGCGGGATTGGATGCAACGAATGACGGTGCGCCCGCACCACGCGGGGTCACCGCAGGCGAAGGCGAATGCGGAATTCGTCGCGGGGCTCTTCGAGTCATGGGGCTACGACACGGAGATCGAAACCTTCCATGTGCTGTTTCCGACCCCGCGCGTGCGTGAGTTGAGGCAACTGAAACCGGTGCCGATCACGGCGTCGCTGACCGAGGAGATCGCGGACCAGGATTCCGCGGCCGAGGCCCTGCGGCGCGAGGCGCTGCCACCCTTCAACGCGTATGCGGCGGACGGTGACGTCACGGGCGTGTTGGTCTACGTGAACCAGGGCCTACCACGCGACTACGAGGAACTCGAGCGGCACGGCATTGACGTCGAGGGAAAGATCGTCATCGCCCGCTACGGCGGGTCTTGGCGCGGCATCAAACCGAAGGTCGCCACGGAGAAAGGCGCTATCGGTTGCATCATTTACAACGACCCGCGGGCCGACGGCTACGCCCGCGGGGACGCTTACCCCCAAGGCGCGTTCAAGCATGCGAGCGCCGTGCAGCGAGGCTCGGTCTTGGACCTTCCCGTGCGGCCTGGCGACCCATTGACGCCGAATTACGGTGCGACAGAGGATGCCGACCGGCTGAGCATTAAAGACTCCGAGACGATCATGACGATCCCGGTGCTGCCGATATCGTGGGCGGACGCGGAGCCGTTGATGCGGACGCTGGACGGACCCGTTGCGCCCCAGGACTGGCGGGGCGCTTTACCGCTAACGTACCGATTGGGTGGAGGCGGCGGCACGGTCGTCCACCTCAAGACGGAGTTCAATTGGGACTTGGCGCCGGCCTACAACGTCATCGCGCGGCTCGACGGTAGCGAGTCTCCCGATGAATGGGTCATCCGCGGCAACCATCACGACGCGTGGGTCATCGGCGCGCGCGACCCCATGAGCGGCCTGGTCTCGCTGATGGAACAGGCGCGGGCGTTCGCGGAGCTGACGAAAACGGGATGGCGGCCCAAACGAACGATGGTCTTCTGCGTCTGGGACGCGGAAGAGCCGGGGCTGCTGGGGTCGACTGAATGGGCGGAGCATCACGCCGTTGAGCTTCGCGAGAAGGCGGTCGCCTACATCAATACCGACTCCAACGCGCGGGGCCTTCTGTCCATGGGGGGGTCGCACTCTCTGGAAACACTCGCGGCGCAAGTAGCGCATGAAGTGACCGACCCGCAGACGGGCGTGAGCGTGTCCGAGCGGCGGCGCGCCTATCGCCTGGTCAAGGGAACCGCTGATCAGAAAAAGGAGGCGCGAGACCGCAAGGATCTTCGGTTGACCGCTCTCGGATCCGGCTCGGATTACTCGGTCTTCTTGCAACATTTGGGCATTCCCTCGATGAACGTGAGCTTCGGCGGCGAAGGTCGCGGGGGCGAGTACCACACCAGTTTCGACACCTTCGACCATTTCTCGGAGTTCATCGACCCGACCTACGCCTATGGTGTCGCGTTGGCGAATGTCTGCGGCCGCTTGAGCCTTCGTCTTCTGGATGCGGAAGTGCTGCCTTTTGATTTCGCGGCGGCGGCGGAAACGATATCGAAGTACGCCGACGAAGTCGTCGAGCTGGCAGACACGATGCGCGAGGAGACGGAACAACACAATAGTCTAGTGGAGGAAAATCGATTCGCCCTGGCGGCGGATCCGACGAAGACGTATGTCGCGCCCGATGCGAAGGACCCTGTGCCGCACTTGAACTTCGCGCCCTTGCTAAACGCCTCTAACCGATTGACAACTGTGGCGGACACTTACGGCGTGGTCATACAACCCGTCCTCGACGGCGAGCGCGCCTTGGGCCGCAACAAGCGTGCAGCGTTGGATCGCATCCTTTACCGGAGCGAGCAGGCGCTGACGCGGGAGGAAGGCCTGCCGCGCCGGCCGTGGTTCCGGCACCAGATCTATGCGCCCGGGTTCTACACGGGCTACGGCGCGAAGACCCTGCCTGGAATCCGCGAGGGCATTGAGGAGCGGCATTGGGACGAGACCCAGAAACAAATCCATAAGGCCGCTGAGAGCATCGAGAAATTCGCCGATGCGATCGACTCTGCGATTGCGCTCCTCCGTAAATAGGCAGACCGGCCGATGGGCGAATGCCGCAGGGTGTAAACAAATGACCCTGTCTCGCCGTTCAAGCCTGAGTCTTTCGAACGGATAGTGAAAGATCAGTTGCCCATGAGATGAGGGCTGACACGAAGTTTCCAGGTCTGACCGCCATCCCAAATGAGTGGGGTTGGTCACCAAGTGACGAAACAGATGACGATATCTATTCATGTGATGTTTGACCCTGAAACGCCCTGAAACGCCCGCGTTTTATCGATGCAACCGTGAAGGTGGGTCTAGCGCTGGTACGCGGGCGAGCCCGACCTCAGGCCGGCTCAAGACGGCCCATATGTCCGTTTTCATGGTCCCGTATGGCTTGGCGAATCTCTTCGTCGGAGTTCATGACGAAGGGACCGTGTGAAACGACGGGCTCGTCGATCGGTTGACCGTTCAGCAGGAGGGCCTCTGCTCCTTCCTCCGAGGCCAGATGGATCTCCGTGCCGCCGTGTTCAAAATGGGCCAATTCGGCGGCCGCGACGCTATCCGTGTCGTTGACCCTGAGAACCCCCGATCGGACCAGCAAGAGCGTGTTGCTATGGCGAGGCAAAGCGAGCGTCGTTTCGCCACCGGCCTCCAACGTCACATCCCAGAGATTGATGGGCGTGAAGGTCTGGGCAGGTCCCTCTTTGCCAAAGGCTTCTCCGGCGATGACGCGCAGGGTGCCGGAGTTGGCAAGGTCGACCACCGGGATGGTCTCCTTGGCCAGTGCCTGGTAACGCGGCTCATCCATCTTGTGTGCAGCGGGAAGGTTGACCCAGAGCTGGACCATTTCGAATGTTCCGCCCTGGCGGGCATAGTCCAGGCCATGAAACTCTTCGTGCACCACACCGGAAGCCGCGGTCATCCACTGGACATCGCCCGGTCTGATAGATCCGGCATGGCCGGCGGAGTCACGGTGGTCGACTTGCCCTTGATAGGCAAGGGTGACGGTTTCAAACCCCCGGTGGGGATGTTCACCCACACCCCGCCGGGCATTCGACGGCGGAAAGTCATGGGGCCCCGCGTAGTC
Organism: Planctomycetota bacterium; assembly: GCA_022563885.1. Lineage (GTDB taxonomy): Bacteria > Planctomycetota > Phycisphaerae > Sedimentisphaerales > Anaerobacaceae > JAIPFM01. Next base: position 6,683 of record JADFMM010000233.1, read on the forward strand.
GAGCAGGAGAAAAGGACTGGTAGCCTGTGGTGCGTCCCCCGGTGAGATCATCTGCCGGACGGGAAAGCCGTCACCCACCCAATGCACGGGGCGCGACCGGATGACGTTCGTTACGCTCTTCATGTTAGATAGCTCATTCATTTGAACCTCCCTTATTTTAATGTTAAACTATCTTCTCAAAAAAAAGCTTCTGACCTGTAGCAGTTCGCCGGATAGACGCCCACCTTCTTTCTACCCCCCTGCAGACCGAGTTTTCGGGCCAGGGCCCCCAGCTGCGTCAACTCTGCGGCTATCAAGACGGACATTTCGTGCTCAATCGCCTTGGCATGCCGGGGAAAGTAACCACCAATGAGCTTTCGTCCTTTACGCGTGAGATGAACGATCCGCTGACCAATGTCCCCGGCTACACGGTCAGATCGCGCACCACCCTCCTCAGTCCGGACAAGATTAAGTTCGAAATGTTCAACCCCCACGAGAGTGAGGACGCCAAAATGATGGAAATCGTCTACGAGCGCGCACTCAATCTTCCCGGAGCACCTCAAGGAGACGGGACATAGGCGCCCTTCACCTCCATCTCGATCGAGTACAGCGAGGTCTGCGCCGTGATGAATAGCGTCTTGCCGCTCCGGCCGCCAAAGCAGCAGTTCGCGGGTCGCTCGGGCACGGAGATGCTGCCCAGTTCTTTCCCATCGGGCCCATGGATATAAATGGCCCCGGTGGTCAAATAGAGGTTCCCCCGTTCGTCCAGGGTCACACCGTCAGAGCCGCGATTGGCGAAGAGACGCTTGTCCGCCAACCTACCGTCTGTTCGGATCCGATAGGCGTAGGTCTTGCCGGCGCCGTGGTCGGCCACGTAAAGCGTCTTGCCGTCAGGCGTGCCGATGATGCCATTGGGACGCACCATATCGTCGATGACACGGATCAGGGTCTTACGGTCGGGTTGCAGATAGTAGACATGCTCGCCGTCCTGTTCCATGTCATCCCGCTTGCGGCCATAGCGAGGGTCGGTGAAGTAGATCCCTCCCTGCGGGTCGGGCCAGAGATCGTTGCAGCTATTGAAACGCTTTCCCTGATAGGTGGCCACGATCGGCGTGACGGCCCCGCGAGGCCCATACTGGACCAGGCGCCGCCCCTCTCGACTCTGGCAGGCGAGCAGGGTTCCATCGCTTGCGAAAAAGAGGCCGTTCGCCTGTTCGGTGTCCTCACGAAAGGTCGAAAGTCCACCCTCCAAGGACCACTTGTGGATCCGACTGTTGGGGATATCGGAGAAGTAGATATTCCCCTGCGCATCCACGGCCGGCCCTTCGGTGAATGTGAATCCTCCGGCCAGCTTCCTTATCTGCGTCCCCGAAGCGACCAGGTCCTGTTGGGCCGCCGCGCTTGAAGCGGTGGCAAAGTGGGACACGACAAGCAGTGCCATGAAGGCATTCGTGTGATGGGTCATACGTCCTCCCGATTTAGACTTGATGGGTGAACACGCATTGGTGAGGGCTGCGCCAACTGCATTTCGAGCAGGCCCAAGAGTTCTTCATGTTTGCCTCCGCTGAGGGTACGGACATCACTTTCACCCCCAGGGTGTGGAGGACTCCCGACGTAGATGGATCTCGTCGATTACCGCATTGCCTGCCCGAGTCACCAGGAACAGGACGACATCTGCGATTTCTTCGGGGTGCATCAGGACCGACTTGTCCAGATCCGGGCGTGCATTGCCGACTAATTGTGTGTCAACACCTCCGGGACAGATTGCGTGGACCCGGATTCCCAGGTCTCGTACTTCCCTGGCAAGGGCTTTGGTCATGCCCATCAGGGCATGCTTGGACGCTGCGTAAGCGGATTGATTCACATACCCTTTGACACCCACCACGGAACTGATATTGACGATGTAAGACCGTTTCTGCTTTTTAAGGTGAGGGATCGACTCGCGACAGAGGATGAAGGGCCCCCTGGCATTGACACGCATGATGTCGTCCCAGACTTCCGTAGAGGTGTCCACCAGCGATCCGAATATGCCCAGACCCGCATTGTTGATGAGGATGTCCAATCTGCCAAAGTGGTCTACAGTATCATGCACCAAGGCCACTGCTTCTGCTTCGCTACCAATGTCCGTCGGAAAACAAGCCGCCTGTCCGCCCATGGCCTCAATCTCTTCACGCACGAGATCGAGTTCATGCGCAGACCGCGCCGCCAGGGATGTCTTTACACCACTTTCTACCAGTGCGCGAGCGATACTGCGGCCGATTCCACGTCCCGCGCCCGTGACGATGGCTACTTTTCCATCTAGATTGTTTGGTGGCATGACTTGGCCTGTAAATCAATCATTTCCGCATGACAGAAAGCCTGTTGGGGAAGGCCATCTACTTCCCTTCCACGAGCCAAATATTGCGGAACTGAATGTTGTGCCCGTGATCCTGCAATTGCAGCGGCCCCCGCGTTCGATGCCGTTTCTTGGGGATCTCCTGCCTGTCGTGGATCTTCACGCCGTTGTGCAGCACGGTAATCCAGGGCAACGCAGTCACCTCACCGTCGCCGTCCAGTTCTGCCGGCTGAAAGGTAATATCATAGGTCTGCCATGTTTCTGGTGGCAGGCAAGCATTGACGCGGGCACGCGCGATCCCATAGAGTCCCCCGCAGTCGCCGGAGGTATGGACCAGTCCAAAGGAATCCAGCACCTGCACCTCATAGGCATCCAGCAGATACACGCCACTGTTGGCACGATGCTGACCTCGGTGGCTTGGCTCCAGCGGCAGCTTGAATTCGAGGTGTAGATGCTTTATCTGGCTGAACTGTCGGCTCGTCCGATTCGGCCCGGTGCGCGGTGTACACTGCATACTGCCGTCGTCCAATACTTTCCATT
>JADFMM010000031.1 GCA_022563885.1 Planctomycetota bacterium
GCCTGGATGTCCCGGATCAGGCTCAGGAAGGAGTCGGCCGGCCGATAGCCCAGCCAGTCGCCGACGATTTCATCATGGGTGTTGACGACCAGCATGCGGGGCAGCGAGCGTGCGGCGTAGGCGCGAGCCACCTGGGGGTTTTTGTCGACGTCAACCTTGATGCAGACGAATTTCTTCAATTCGTGCACGATCGGGGGCTGCACCAAGACCTCCTCATCCAGCTTCTTACACCATCCACACCAGACCGCGCTAAACTTGATCAACACCGGGCGATCATGGGCCTTCGCAAAACGCATACCCTCCTCATAGGAGGTAAACCAGGGTGTCTTGCCGGCGGAGGAAGATTCAGGGACGACCGTGCCGGCTGCCGACGAGCCGACGAGACCGGCAAGGCACAGTACACTCAAGCAGCACAGGAGTCTAGAACGTGCAGGGTGCCATGCCCACGCTCGCGTGGGCATGCAGACTGAGACAGACGATCCACTCACCCGAGATTCATGCTTACGCAAGCGTAAGCATGGCACCGAGCACCGCAGACTCGAGCAGTAGAGGACTCTAGAACTTGCCATGAGCGATTTTCTCCCAAAAGGTTTCCGGATCAAAGTCGGGGCTGTTGTCTTTGTCGTGACAGGATTCGCAACGGACGAGTTTGCTCAGGGGGGGCTTGTCGGGGACCTCCCCGGTGCGGAACTGTTGGACATGGAGGTGCCGCCGCCCGTGACAGGACTCGCAGGAGACATCGGAGAGATGCGCCGTGAGTTGCTGATTGAGATAGCCGTCGGAGGACATGTAGCCGACCGTGTGGCACTTCAGACAGCGCGGCGTGTATTGCTGGCGCTTCTCCACCAGGGTCGCGAAGGCGTGGGCATGCTTGGAGGCCAGCCACACCTCGTAGCCCTGGGTGTGACATTCTTGACAGCTCTGCGCGCCGACATAGTGGTCGGCGTTCTTGCTGCGGGCGGCCGCGATAGAGGAGAGGCCCTCTATATCGTCTTTCACCGGCATGAACTGCCGCTCCCGCAACTCGACCAGGTAGGCCTCGATCAAGGCCATCATCTCGGCGTCCTGGGCCACGGCATCATCCAGCGTCAAGAAGCGGTTCTCGTATACCCAATCGCCCCCCGACTGGGGCCTGACATCCAGACGACCCACGGCCTTGCCCTGATCGGTGGTGAAGACGATGGCGGAGCGGTTTTCATAGAGGGGCCCCCCGCCGCCCTGTTGCACCCGTCCGCCGACGATGAGGTCGATCTCGAAGAACTGTTGGGCCAGGGCCCGCATGCCCGCCTCGTCGGTGAAGGCCAGCAGGACCAGATAGTCGCTCTGCTGCTGCACTTCGGGGAGGATGGCGGCGATGGCGAGGCCCGGCTCCCGCAGGCGCAGACCGGGGCCGATGAGTCCCACATCGATCGACTCGTCGACGATGCCCATGATCCCGCAACGAAAGCCATTCGATAATTCCACGACCACATAAGGTGAGCACACCAGGCGATCTTCGAGATCGACGACGTTGGTCGAGACCAGGCCCGGATACCCCGCCATGATCTCCTCCAGCCCTTCGCGTCCGAGAGAGAGTTCGCGGTGGCCGAGGTTCACGGCGTGATAGCCCATGCGGGCATAGGCCTTGAGAATGTACTCCAGTTCGAGGCGTTCCCACTCGCGCGGGCCTGCCCCAACGTCACCCGCGTCGACCAGCAAGTAGTCCTGGGGTGCATCGCGGAGGAGGAGGCCCTGCCGCCGACTAATGCCCCCCGCCATGCCACTGCTGCAACCACAGGGTTCGATGTGTCCCCGGGTGTCACAGGTGTAGAAGATCGAGAATTCGGCCGGCGGATCTCGGTGCCGCTCTCCCGACAGGCCGCCCATGCCCCCTTTCCACCACACCAGGGCGCCCAAGAGGAGCAGCACGCACGCAGCTAGGCCCACGAGTTTCGTCTTGCCACCATTCATCATGCCCACGACAACTTTCCTAATGAGTCAGTGAATAGGTAAAGATATTCACGTTGATTTCCTGGCTGTTCTTGATTTCGTTGCCCCCGCAGCAGCAGCAATTCTGACCGCCCGCCTTGGTGGCATTCGCGGTGTCGTTGAGACCCTCCGCCGAATAGATCAGCACGATCTTGCCGTCGATGACCAGGCCCTCTAGGTCGGCGCTGCCGCCCTTCTTGAGGCGGATGGACTTGACATCGAAGACCGTGTGAAAGATCGGGTGTTCCATCGCTATTCGATGCAGTTTGCGCTGGGGAAAGATCCGCTTGATCTCCTGACGGAAACTATGATCCCATTCCTGCGAGGAACAGCCCGCCGAGGCGAGCAGAAAGCCGCCGCGGGTCAGGTAAGATTTGAGCACCCGCCGTTCTTGCTCGGTCAACTTAAAGGCCCCCTCTCCGGTCATCACCGCAAACGGGTACTCATACATGTCCCCACTGGCCAGCTTGATCGGCGTAAAATCGCGCTCCGGCTCACAGTTCGTCTCGCGACTCACGGTATCCAAGAACCGGGCACTGAAACAGACCGAAGACTTGGACACCGCATAGACCAGATTCGCACACTTGAGCAGCTCGCGATCCTCGGAAAAAGCCCTGCGTGCCGCAGACACCCCCTGCGCGATAATCAGCAAACAAGTACATCCCCACATCATCTTTCTGAACATAAGCAAGGTCTCCTTCGTGCTCTCTAGCGCCTACTGATTACTGAAGTCACTGATCTTCCGCCATACGTCGAAAATAGGCTTCAATCAGCGAAGAATACTCCGCCATCATACGGTCCTGTCCATTCACTTCGATTTCGAGCTCATGTTTCACCTGGGGGTTCAGGGCTTCAATGTTGCCGTCCAGGGCATCGCGTGCGTCGGGGAGCGAACCACCCTCTCCCTTGCGCTTGCCGCCTCCCGCCACCCGGGAGTTATTAATCGGATTGCGACCAAACGAGTCACCGCCGAAAACAGCCACGTTCGACTGCCCGCCGGCAACGCCGCCGGCGCCTTGTCCCACACCAAACCCCGCTCCCGACCCAAATTTCATGCCGAAACTGCGGCACATCTGAGCCAAGGTGTTCCCGGGGTTCAAGGACATCGAGATCCGCAAGCGAAATTCGCAGCTCTCGCAGGCCGCGCCGCCCGCCCCGTTGCAGAATGAAATCATGGCCTCCATCTGCTCCTGGGCGGCAAGGACACGCTCGTAGCCGGGTGGCCCATGGCCTTGATTCAAGAATTGCGACCCCTGCGCCATGAGAACCGGAATCTCGCGTGTACCGATCTCCGCGGCAATCTTGCAGGCATCGGCAAAGACCTCGGGGTAGTCCTCTTGGATGGGATCGGCGTGCGCGTAGAGATCCTCTTGGAGCTGAACCAGCGCCTCCCCGATCATCGCCTCCTGTTCAGACAGCTCTTTAAAACGGATCTTCGTTTCGAATGACTCGGCCTCGATGTCGCGCAGAGACTTGGTCTGCCGCGTGAGATGTTTCTGGGCAAAGTACAACTGCTTGAAGGTCTCAATGTCCCCGATCAAGGCCATCATCCGTTCGATCTCACGATTGGCCTGTGCGATGGCTGCCCGCATGGCCTGGGTCTGATCGCCTAGCTCGGCCAGCGCCTGGGCCTGGGCCTGCGTTGCCCGCTGGACGTGATCGCCACGCTCGGCGGCCGAGCAGGTGGCCCCGGATTCCAATTGACGGGTCCCCTCATTCATGTGAGCGGCGGCCTTGTTCATGTGCTCTGCGAATTGGGCGAGGCCCTTCTTGTAGTCGCGTTCAATGTCAAACACCGCCGGGTCCTCTGATTCGTCCAACATCTTCGCGGCCGTCGCACGCGTTGCCTCGGCGAGTTCCGATTGTTTTCTGGCCAGCGCCTGCAGTTGGGCCTCGACGGCCCGCCGCGCCCCTGGATCCAGGTCCTCCTGCCCCTCCTGGAGGGCTCGAGTCTCCCGTTGCAATTCACGTTGGGCCTGGATGAGGGCCTCCAACTGGCCGAGGATATGGTCATACTTTTCGCGCAAGTCGGTGGCGGTCATCTCCGTCTGTTGCATCTGGGCGAGTTGTTCTTCGGAAATGATCTGCACCTGAAAGGCCTCCGACGCCACCGTCTGTGGGCCGGATGGCAGCGAGTCCGTCACCGTGGCATAGTAATCGATGACGTCGCCGGGGCGGACGCCGAGATCGGCCAGATCCAAGGTCTGGGTGAGCATGACGAAGGTCTCAACCTCATCGGTTTCCAGGAGGAGCCGGGCGGCGTCATCCGAATCGTTGAGACTACAGTAGAGGCGAACGCGCCTGACCCCCAGATCGTCCTGGGCCTCGATAACGAGTGGCACCTGACTGGTCGGCGTCGCCATCGATTGCATGCCCGGGCTGACGATCGCGACATAGGGCTTGCCGTCGGGCAATAGTTCGATCTTCCCCGAAAAACGCTCGCTGCTGACAAAGCCTTCGATGTCGGTAACCACGATGTCAAAGGGACCCGTCGCCAGGAGGGGGATCACGGCCTGCACGCTGTTCTCCGTGTGAGCAGTGGCAGCATAGGTCTGGCCGCCGACGTGGATCCTGCCCTTTTCCAGCGGCCGATTGGAGCGGATGGTCATCGTGACCTCCGTTCCCCGGTATCCCTTTACGGTCCCGTCCTGTAGGCTCAAGGCCTGGTGGCGTTCCCGCAGTCCGGCATAGGCCGGGTATCGGTAGACGAGGTCCACCGCCTCAATGCGAGGCACCTTCGAGAGCTCAATCTGATAGTAGCGACTCCGACCGCGGGTCACGCCGGCATGGTAGGTCAATGCGGAGCGGATGTTTTCCACCGTCTGGAAGTAGACGCCCGGCTCATTGCTGAACATACCCACTCGGTTGACCGCTCCACTCTCGGGCTCGCGTAGCACCAGCCAGACCTCGGCCGGCCTTTTTCCCTGGGTGGTGACGCGAATCTCCAAATCCTTGCCGTAGTCGACGATGGTGCCTCCCGGCTCCACGATAAAGGTAGTGGCACAATAGGGCGGATGGTCGCCCCAGGGCCATAGGAAACGAGGCGCTTCGGCCCAGAGCCAGGTGCCCAGAAAGAGTGCGGCACAGAGCCACACACCTAGGACACCGAGTAAGAGACGGGATTCTCTGCGCAGGCCCGCAGGTTTGAGACACGCTATCTGTTCCTCGAGATCGTCGAAGGCGTGAAGTGCTTGGTCGATTCCCTCTCGCATGAGACCGACAGAGGCAGATCCTGTCTCTTGAGTCGAGAGTTGTTCCTCAAAATCGACCGCGTTGATCAGTTCATTGTTGAGTTCCGGATGCGCCTCTTCGACCAGGCGGGCCAGCATGCGATCCTTGGAGTGACTCCGCATCAGCAGCAGGAAAGTAAGGACCCAGGTGGTCAGCACGACCCCTAGCACGACCGCCACCGCAAGAAAACGCTGCCGCGCCCCCCACTGCACCACCGCATCCAAGTAGAAAAAGAGCAGCAGCAGACAGAGGCCCAGCCACAGCCCCCTGATCGTGGCCAATTTCACAACGTGGCGACGTCGAGTGTGGGCCAACAGCCGTATGGCCTCTGTCACAGAGCCGCCTGTTTCTCTCAGTGTCTTCATGGCATCTTTCCTATAGAAGATCACAGTTGGGGCTTGAGTGTTAAGTGTTAAGTGTTAAGTGTTAAGTGTTAAGTGTTATGTTTTAAGTGATCTGTGATCCGTGATCCGTGATCTAAACTCATACCATACCCGACAGGCGCCGAATAAGCCACTCACAGCCCAGCAGAGCTACGAGTAGACCAAATACAGATCCCCGATCCCAGACATCCTGGGGCCTAAGCTCTGCACGAAAAAGCTGTTCGAAGGCCTTTATCCGGGCAGGTAGCTCCGGAAGATCTTCCAGCGCCAGGGATTCCCCACCGGTGGTCTGCGCGAGCCGAGCCAAGAGACCTCTGTCGGACTGTACGTAGCGTGCCTCCAGAGAGTCGTCATACACGGTGAAGCGAACCCTATCGGTCTCCGGGCGGCCGGTGTTGTCGAACAGGACGGCCTCATATTGACCCTCGTGTTCCGGCAGGTAGTAGGCGGCGTAGAGCGTGTCACTCTCCCCCTGACGTTCTGGGATCAGCACCGTCTTCTCTCCCGTAGGATCCGTCAGTTCAATCCGCGGTCGGAAGCGTGCACGGTCGACGAGCTTCGCATTGAGGGCCAGTCGCACCATCTCGCCGGGTTCGTAGGTATGACGATCGACCACAAAGGAGATGTCTTGCCCCGGAAGAAATTCCGAATCGGAGATCAGCCAACGGATCATCTGGCTCCAGAATCGGGTGTGAATGTCATCATAGGCCTGCAAGGATTCCGGCAGAAATCCCCATTGCCAAAGACCGGCGGCACCGATGCTCATCACCTTGCCCTTGCCATAGCGATGATAGGCCACCGTTGCCATCGGCTGGCCATTGCGGTCATCCCGGGTCTGGGCCAGGACAACGGCTAGCGATCGCTGGTCGTCCACACGGGTAATACTCGTCATGCCCGGCAACTCCCGCACAATCACATCGCCCGGGCTGGCATGGGCCGCGTAGTTAAACATGGGGTGGGACTTGCCTTCTACCGTCAAGTCGAAGTGAAGGTCGTGCATGGCGCCCTCTCCCCAGGTGACCGGTTCCAGTCGGGCCAGTTGGGGCGAGGCCAACGCATAGGGTTTGCCCCGAAAAAAGACGACGCTGCCGCCCCGCTCCGTCACGTAATCTTGCAGTAGAGACAGGTCCTTGGAGCTAAAGACATCGTCCATGTGCCTTCCCAAAAAGACACAGTCATAAGTGTACAGGGCCTCCTTCGTCCGGGGCATGGCGACGCCCGGCACCTCTTCCTTGACCAGGGCGTCGTCTGGGGAAATCCTCTCGACCACGGCAAAGGTCTTGTCCTGGTTGATGTGGAAGATGGAGGTCACTTCTATGTTGATGTCCGAGCGCAGGGCGCGGAGCAGAAATTTACTGTCCCAGTGGGGCTTGGCTTCGACCACCAGGACCTTGACCTTTTCATTCACTATTCTGGCGACCAGCCGGCGTTCGTTGTTCGCCGTATCAGCCTCGCCGGGCAGAGGCTCTACCACGACACGGTACTGAAACGCGCCTTGGGTCTCCTCACGGATGGGAAAGCGGACCTCGGCATGCCCGCTCTGCAACTCGACTTGCGCGGAGGTGACATAGACCTCCTCACGGTAGAGGTTGAGCTTGACATGCCAGTTGTCGTACCCCGAACTCGCGACAGTCACCCGGATCGAGGCCGGCTGATCCGCCAGGATGTAGTTGGAACTGAGACTTGCCGTCAGGGTGACATCCCGGACATCCGTATCAGACCCCAGAGGTATGGTCCAAACGGGCACCTTGTGCGTACGGAGGTAGCGGGCGGCCTGATACACCTCGGCCTGGCCCTGGAATTCATTGCTGCGGCCATCGCTGATCAGCAAGACCCCCTTAGGGGCCCTTCCCGCCCTGCCCTCGCTCACCTCCATCAGGGCTGCCGCAATCCGGGTGTCCCTGCCTTCGGCCCGCGGTTGAGAGCTCAACTCTCTGATGGACAGCCGACGGACCTCCTCATCAAAACCGTAGAGCTGGACACGAAATCGGCGGGACAGGTCGGCGAGGAATGAGCGGCCCTGTGACCCCGTCAAGGCCGACACCGCGGCGTCGAATCGACTCTGGCCGCCGACGTCTACCGTGTTCATGCTTTGCGACGTGTCCACCAGGATCGCAAAGACCGGTCGATCCGACACTGGCTCTGCGGGCTGCAAGACCATAGGTCGGGCCAGAATCAACAGCAGAATCCCCAGGACCACCAGACGCAAAAGCGTCAGAATCGATCTTCGCCATCTTCCGGTCCCCTTGGCACACAGCGCATAGCCGCCGACCACGGCAAGCAATGCCACGACCGCCAGCCCCAACAGGGCGGGCATCGGTATCACAGGCTTGAACACCAGGGACCAAGACATAGTGCTATGACCTCAACGACACGCAGTCACCACCAGTTGTTCCGTACAGAGTAGGCCGATGGCAATCATCAACAAGACCGGCCAAAGCGGTTTTCCCGCCAGCGCCTGTTCCAGGCTGGCCTGCCGACCGGCCACCGTGACTGTCTCGCCCTGCGAGGCGCGGGCCAACTCTGCCAATTGGGAGAGCTCTAATCGATCCAAATTACTCTCCAAGGGATCCACGTTGACGGCCAGCGCGCCGGCCACCTCATCATTCACCAGGACACGATACAGGCCGCAGGTCTGGGCCTGCGGAAAAAAGCAGGCGGCTCCCTGCGATCCCAGGTCGGCGCTGCCCTGCACGACCCTTCCGGCCGGGTCGTGGAAGACCAGTTCGCTCTCAGCGGTGATGCCGGCCACCGTCATGTAGCAGGCATCTCCCACGACGAAGGCATCCCGGGTGCCGGCGCTGGGACGTAGGTGCTTAATCATCTCATGGACCAAGGGCACGAAGAGGGTGTGCTTGGCCAGATCACTGTGCTCTAAAGAGCAGCTAAAATTGCAGAGCAGCAGTGTCCCCGGCCCCACGGTCGTCTCCGCCATGGCAATATTGCCGTCATCAAACCGCATGAGGACCTGCCCCTGGTGCTCAATCCGCTCCGTGCTGAAGAAGCGGTAAAAGCGCAGGTCCGCCAGTTCACTGGACTCCCTAAAGCGAGCGAGCATCCGATGGTCGAAATTGGCTTGGGCCAGCGTGGCGAAGCGATCGCGACTGCGTAGTTCGACCTGTCCCGTCAACTTGAAGGGCAATACAAATGCACCCTCCGAGACCGCCGCCAGACGATTGAGATTCTGAGCATCGGCGCCGCCGACATGGAAGTAGACCACACTGCCCCCCTCTCCGAGATAGGTCACCAGGACCTCGGCGGCTCGCTTCGACAACTCATTCACTTCAGATAGCATCACCACCTGGGCCTGGGACAGCGCCGCAGAGGTCAGCTCGGCGGAGGGGATGACAGAGGCCACCGCCGTCGCCTGTTGCGCCCGTACAAAGGGGTTGATCGCCCTCTCCAGGAGACGGCGTCCCGTCGTGGCGGGTGGGCCCGGGGCATCCGAGACCACTAGAATGTGGACCTTTTCGGCCACGGTGAGTGCCAGAAAGCGGGTGTTGTCGATCGCCAAACCATCGTCGGGAATGGAGAGTTCCCCCTCGAATTGACCGGAGTCATGAAAGCGCATCGTGAAGCTGGCGGAAACCGTGCTATGAGGTTTCAAGTCCAGCTCCTTGCGAAAGGTGGCGCCCTCCCGAAAGGTCAACTCCAGCGGCAGGTGACAGGCCTGGTCGCCATAGTTGGCCACCTTGCAGACGATCTCGACAGTCTCCCCCACGGTGGGACGGCTCGGGCGGATGGTGATGTCGGTCACCGCACGGTTGACCGTGGTCTCTGTGCCCGCCGGAATGAAGAAAAGTTCGACCCCCTCTCCCACGGCCTTGAAATCGACTGCCGACCAATTGGTGCGTTGAAAATCGGAGACCAGAAAGATCTGTTTGCGACCCTCGGAGATCCTCTCGAGTTGTTGCAGCGCTTCGGCCAAGGCCGCATTGATCTGCGCATGCTCCTCGCTGAGGACCATCGTCTGCAGATCCTTGCGTACAAAAAAGACCGTGTCGCTGGGCTCATCCAGGCAACTGCGCGGCCTGCGGCCCATGCGGATCAGATTGATACGGTCGCCGGGCCTGTGCTGCGCCAATATCTTGCCTACGGCCACCTTGGCCTGGGCAAAGGGCGTCACGCCGGCGGAGGCATACCCCATACTCGCGGAGGCATCCAGCAGGATGACCTGCGTTCTGACCGCCTCAGGGTCGGTGACGCTACGGCGGGCGCCCTGAGTCCACACGGGTTTCAGAAAGACCAGGAGCACAAAGAGCACCAAGGCGGTCCGCAACAACAACAGGAGCCAGTGTCGTATGCGGTAGAGATTCGATTTGCGGGCCATGGCCTTGCGTAGGAACTGCAGGGTGGGAAAAATCATCTTTTTAGGCGTTCTTCGGGTCAACAGGTGAATGACGAGCGGAATGCCCAGAGCCAGAAGACCCAGCCAAAACGCCGGATTCCCGAAGATGATCGCTGCGACTAGCAACCCCATCGCTGACTTCGCCTTCCCAAGTACTGTTCCAGCGCGGCATAGGGTCCGATCGCCGTACTCATCAATTCATAGTCCATCCTGCGAGACGCCGCGATGGTCCTCACCTGCTCCAAAAAGCCGTTCAACTCCTGATCATAGGTCTTGCGGATGTCCGCTGGGATGGAGGTGAGTCGTTCACCCGATTCGGCATCGATAAAGTTGATGCTGGTCAACTGCGGCAATTCCAGTTCATGTTGGTGCATCACGTGGAAGAGGATGATCTCAAAGTTCCGGTGACGGTACATGTCGAGCGCCTCAAAGAGGTCCTCGGGATCATCCAGGAGATCCGAGATCAGGATCAGCACGCCCCGTCGGGGCAGCAGGGCGTAGGCCTGACGCAGCGCCTCGATGAGGTGTGTCTTGCGTCCGGCCCGGTTGCTCTGCAGCATGGCCAAGAGCCGGTGGAGATGGGCGAACGTCCCCCCGGCCGGTAGGTGACACCTGACCTGGGCGTCAAACAGGGTAAGACCGACCTTGTCCCCCTGTTGCACGATGAGAAAGGCCAAGGCCGCGGCCAGACGGCCGGCATAGTCAAACTTGGACACATCCTCTGCACCAAAATAGTCCTCATAGGAGCGTCCCCCAAATGCCATGGAGGCGCTACTGTCGAGCATCAGATAACAGGTGAGCACGGTTTCCTGCTCCGAGAGCTTGATAATGTGACGGTCTGTCCGTCCGTAGACCTTCCAGTCGATGCGACGGATCTCATCGCCGGGCGAGTAATCACGGTAGTCGGTAAACTCCTGAGACTGCCCTCTCAGAGGAGACTGGTGCTTGCCGATATAGGCCCCTTCGATTCGGACCCGGGGCACGAAGCGAAGGTGGCGAAGGAACTGCAGATCGCTCTCCTCCAAATAGCTCTGCGTGTTCGATGTCCCTACAGTCTTCGGTTTCTGTGCCATCGGCGTCTCTCAATCCGACCTGGCCTGAAACAACTATAATTCAAACGTCTCGATCTAACCCGGCGAGACAGAGCCTAGCCCCGCATCGCTCGTGATATGTTTTCCAAGGTTTTAGACACACCCCGCCCGTGACTTGAATGGCGGTCCTTCACTACCGACAAAGGGGTCCTCGGGATGCCCTTGCTGGTGTAACTGGATTCCTTCACCGACTCGAGCAGTTTGCCGATCACCGTCTCGGAATCTATGCCCTGGCCAGCGGCCCGGTAGTTGCACAGGAGTCGATGCCGCAACACGGGTAGGGCCACATCCCGCACGTCTTTGCAGGAAGGCGCCGGCTGGCCCCGCAGCAGCGCCTGACTCTTGGCGCCGAGGATCAGGTACTGTGATGCACGCGGACCTACACCCCACTCGACATATTCCCTGACAAAAGGAAGGGCATCCGGCCCCGGTCGGCTGGCCATGGCCAAATCCACCGCATAGGCCAACACGTGCTTCGAGACAGGGATGCGACGGACCAGCTCCTGATAGGCCACTACTTCTTTTTGAGTCATGACTGAGACAACCGATGCGTCGTCGTGGCTGGTCGTCTCCCGCACAATATGCATCTCCTGGGCCCGGTCCGGGTAGTCGACCTTGATGTTAAACATGAAGCGGTCCAGTTGGGCCTCCGGCAGCGGATAGGTCCCCTCATGCTCTATGGGGTTCTGGGTAGCCACCACCATGAAGGGCCGTTTCAGGGCATAAGTACGACCCGCCGCCGTCACCGTATACTCCTGCATAGCCTCCAGTAACGCCGCCTGCGTCTTGGGAGGCGCCCGATTGATCTCATCCGCCAACACGAGGTTCGCAAAGATAGGCCCCTTCACATACTGCATGACGCGTTGACCGGTCTCGGAGTCGGTCTGCAAGATCTCTGTGCCGGTGATGTCGGACGGCATCATGTCCGGTGTAAACTGGATGCGTTTAAACTCCCATTCCAACACGCCGGAGAGTGTCTTGACCAGCAGCGTCTTCGCCAGCCCCGGCACCCCGATCAACAGCGCATGGCCTCGGGCCAGCAGAGCGATCAGGAGTTCCTCAATGACCTGCTCCTGACCAAAGACCACCTTGTGAATTTCCTGCCGCAGGATCTCCGTTTGACGGATCAGATGTTCGATCAACTCGGAGTCCTCGGTAGGCAGGTCTCTCTCGGTAGGTTTGTCCATTGGCGTAGCTCCCTGCGCAACAGCAATCGATTCTTGATCAACCGTGAATGCAGATAGGCAATATCATAGCATGCAGGCACCCAACGCTCACAGCAAGTAGACGCTATTATGGCGGTTTTGTTACATTTTTTCCAGCGGGGGAGCGTAAAAAGAAAAAACCTGCGCTAAGCGCAGGTTTATTGGGGCAGTTGTCAGTAATCAGCAATCAGTGATGACAACCTTGCGGAGGTGGCATACACTTTGTCCCCGGGCCGAGAAATTGGTACACTGTTGGCAGGCAAAGCGGGCGAGGCTCGGGCCCCGCCCTTGCGGTTCGCGAATACGCGCGAGCGACGAGTTGAGTTGAAACCATGACGACACCGAGGAATACCCATTGCCGGCGATTCGCTCCCCAGCCCATCGGCCGCCGAGAGATGCTGCGACAGTGTGCCAACGGTTTTGGGGCGATCGCCCTGAGTGCCCTGCTCTCGGATCGCTCCTTCGGCGCCGCCCGGTCCGACCCATGGGCTGCGAAGCTGCCGCAGTTCCCCGCCAAGGCCAGAAACGTTATTTTTCTTTATATGGACGGCGGCCCCTCCCAAGTCGACACCTTCGACTACAAACCCATGCTGGAGAAGTATGACGGGCAGGACCCTCGCAAGGTGATCGGCGAGCTGGCGCCCACCCAGTTCGATGCCATCGGCAAGGTGCTGAAGAATCAATGGCCCTTCAAGCGGCACGGCGAATGCGGCCACTGGATCAGTTCGCTCTTTCCCCATGTGGCCGAGGTCGCCGACGAACTGGCGATCATCAAGTCCATGACTTCGCGCTTTTCCGAACACACCTCGGCGAACTACTTTCTGCACACCGGCAATGGCTTCCAGGGACGTCCGAGCATGGGGGCCTGGTTGGGCTACGGCCTGGGCAGCGAGAACCAGGAACTGCCCGGCTTCGTCGTGCTGAACGGCGGTTTGATTCCGCCCGGCGGACTGGATTGCTTCGGGGCCGGGTTTCTGCCCGCCGCCTACCAGGGATCGATCTTCCTGCCGCGCGGGGAACCGATGGCCAATATCAAACGCGCCGAGCCCAGCGAAACCTTGCAAACCAACAAGCTCGACCTGATCCGGCAACTCGACGAAGAGACGCTGGCCGGCCTGGCCGGCGATCCGCAGATCGAGGCGGCCATTCAGAACTACGAAACGGCCTTCCGCATGCAGACCTCGGTACCGGGCCTGATGGACATGAGCAACGAATCGAAGACCGTTCAGCGCATGTATGGACTGGAATCGGACTTCGAGAACACCCGCACCTTCGGCCTGCAGTGTCTGCTGGCCCGGCGACTGGTGGAACGTGGTGTTCGCTTCATCGAGCTGACATGTCCCGGTGGTAATGGCGACCGCTGGGATCAACACAGCAATCTGGTAGACGGCCACAACAAGAACTGCCTCACGGTGGATCAACCCATCGCGGCCCTGATCAAGGATCTCAGGCAGACCGGCCTGCTCGATTCGACCCTCGTCATTTGGATGGGCGAGTTCGGCCGCACCCCCTTCGCCCAGGGATCGAACGGAAGGGACCACAATCCCTTCGGCTTCACCATGTGGATGGCCGGCGGCGGGGTCAAGGGCGGCGTTTCGCTGGGGGCCACCGACGAGTGGGGATACAAGGCCGTGGAACATCGGCTCGAGATCTACGACTTGCATGCCACCATGCTGCACTTGCTCGGTATCGATCACACCCAGAGCACTTTTCGTTTCAGCGGACGCGACATGCGCTTGACCGACGTGCACGGCCACGTGATCAAGGAAGTCCTGGCATGAATCCGTTCTGCGGGGGGTTCATGCTCCTCTTGACCGCACTCACGCAGGCTAATGACATCCCCGGCGACCCCATCGCGTTCTTCGAAACCAACATCCGTCCGATCCTATTCGACAACTGTTACCAGTGTCACTCGACGCGTGCCGAGAAGATCCAAGGCGGCCTACTGCTCGATTCGCGCTGGGGCTGGGAAACCGGCGGCGATTCGGGGCCGGCGATCCTGCCGGGAGACGCCGACAAGAGCCTTCTGATCGACGCCGTTCGAGGAACCGAGAACGTCGTCGGCGCCATGCCGCCTAAAGCGAAGCTTTCTCATCGACAGATCGCGCTCCTCGAATCGTGGGTGAAGATGGGGGCCCCCGATCCACGGTCTAGAGTGGAGAAGAATAGCGGCTCCCCGGTGGAGGCATTTGATCTGGCCAAACGCTTCAACGAGCACTGGAGTTGGCGACCCATCGCCGACCCCGAAGCGCCGACCGTTCAGGATGCCGCCTGGCCCCGGTCGGACCTCGATCGTTTCATCCTGGCTCGGATCGAAGCCCGTGGATTACAGCCGGCCCTCGAGGCGGATCGGCGGACATGGCTACGCCGCGTGACCTTCGACTTGACTGGCTTGCCCCCTTCACCCCAAGAGACCACCACCTTTCTCCATGACTCCTCACCGGGGTCCTACGATAAGGTCGTGCAAGGGCTGCTCGACTCACCTCACTTCGGTGAAAAGTGGGCGCGGCATTGGATGGATCTCGTGCGCTACGCGGAGACCTGCGGCCACGAATTTGACTACACGATCCCCCACGCCTATCAGTATCGTGATTACCTGATACGGGCGTTCAATGTGGACCTGCCCTACGACGATTTCGTGCGCGAACATATCGCCGGCGATCTGTTGCCGAATCCGCGCCGACACCCGGACCAGGCGTTCAATGAATCCGTGATTGGCACCGGTTTCTGGTACCTGCACGAGGCGACACACGCCCCGACCGACGTGCTGGCCGACGAAGCGGATCACATGGACAACCAGTTGGATGTCTTCGGCAAGGCCTTCCTGGGCCTGACCGTCGCCTGTGCCCGCTGTCACGACCACAAATTTGACGCCATCTCGACCAAGGACTACTACGCCCTCACCGGCTACATCCACGGAAGTTCCCGGACGGAAGTGCCTATCGACCGCGGTCGAACATTGGAAAAAACGGCCGACGCGCAACGTTCGCTACGGTCACGCGCCGCGCCCCTCCTACACCACCTTGCGGGCGACCGGCCCGGCGT
Source organism: Planctomycetota bacterium (assembly GCA_022563885.1). Lineage (GTDB taxonomy): Bacteria > Planctomycetota > Phycisphaerae > Sedimentisphaerales > Anaerobacaceae > JAIPFM01. The sequence continues at coordinate 15,272 of JADFMM010000031.1, forward strand.
TCATTTTCTGGCGGCCATCGACCTGGTGCGAAAGGACCAGGCAGAGCATCTGGAAGCGATTTCGGCCGCAGCCCAGGGCCTGGACCCGACACAACTTGCCGCCTGGTGCGGCCTGCTCGGGGCGGAGGCAAATGACCTCCGCACGGCGGAAGGATTTTGGGCCCAGTGGTTCCGAGACCCCGCAATCGTCGCAGAACTTAGGCCCCGGGTCGAGGAAACCGCAAGCGCCCTGGAGCGTTTCCGCGCGATGACCCGCCTGTACGAAGACTTCGCAGGTGACGCCCTTCCTCCGGGTTGGTCCACCACCGGCGTTGCGTTCCAGCCTTCCGGAAGCCATCCGGGCGTCGGCTTCCAGGCCGGTCGACCCCTCTCCGAACCGGGCGTGATGGACAGCGCCCTCTTCGGCGGGAATCACGTGGGAACGCTTCGCTCCCCCACCTTCGAGATCTCCTCGCCGAAGATCTTCGTGCGCGTGCGTTCGAAAGACGTGTTGATGCGTGTGGTCATGGATAACTACATCATGTCCACATACAACGCCCTCCTTTTTCGCGGAACCTTTCGCATGAAGAAGGACGCGGACACGAAAGGGCAGTGGCGCTGGATCGCCTTCGACGGGGATCTAGTCAAATACATCGGCCACAAGGCCTATCTGGAATTCCGTGACTCGGGCGGCGCTTGGGTCGCCGTGGACGAGATACGATTTTCCGACGGCGTCAAGCCACCCAAAGAGTATCATCCCCTCGTCCAGCGCCTGCTGACCGGCGACGCCCCGCCGCCGGCCACCGCCACGGCCCTGGCAGCCCGACTGGATCAAGTGTGGGACGAAGTGACTGCGAATTTCCGGGAGGGTTCGGCCCAGGCCGACGAGGTGGAGATTGTGAACTGGATGACGCAGCATGGCTTACTCACCGTCTCCGACCCGTACCTGGAGGAAGGCCGAAGGCTTGCCGGCCAGGTCCAGGTTCCGGACTTCGCGGTGACGATGTCACAGGGCACGCCCGAAAACGCTCAGGTCTCAATCCGGGGAAGTCACAGGAATCTGGGGCAGGAGGTTCCGAATCGATTCTTGACCGCGTTGGGCGGCCGGACAGGGTCACGACTCGATCTGGCCCATGAGATCACCGGCGCCGACAACCCGCTCACCGCCCGCGTGATCGTCAACCGTCTCTGGCATCATCTCTTCGGACGGGGCATCGTAGCGACCGTGGACGACTTCGGCCCGCAGGGTCAGGCACCGACACATCCGCAACTACTCGACTGGCTGGCGACGGACTTTGTCAAGCACGGATGGTCTCTAAAACACACGCTTCGTCTTATCGTCCTGTCGCAAACCTACGGTCAGGACAGTGTCGCGCATCCCCATCTCGATCCCGACAAGATCGCCATAGCCGATCCCACCAACATCCTCTTGCACCGCATGCCTATCCGGCGTCTGCAGGCCGAGGCGATCCGTGACGCGATCCTGGCAGTGTCGGGGCACCTCGATAACCAGCAGTTTGGTCCCAGCGTGGCGACCCACCGCACGCCCTTCATGACCGGCCGCGGCGCCCGCAAGAGTGGGCCGCTCGACGGAGAGGGACGGCGCAGCATCTACTTGTCGATCTACCGCAACTTCCTCAGCCCCTTTCTCCAGGTGTTCGATATGCCCAACCCCTTTGGTCCCAAGGGACGGCGCAGCGTCTCCAACGTGCCCGCCCAGGCCTTGGCCCTGATGAATGACCCCTTCGTCTTGCAACAGGCAGGAGTGTGGGCAACGAACACCCTGCGCGATCCGAACCTGACCGAGCAAGAACGAATCACGGCCATGGTCGAACGGTCACATGGAGTCCCGCCGACATCGCAACAACTGCAGGCGTTTTCCGCATTTCTCGAACAGCAAGCCGCCGAATACGGGGATTTGGACGAACGCGCCTGGACCGATCTTGCCCACGCCCTGTTCAACATGAAGGCCTTCTATTTTTTGCGCTAGCCGAAGGCGCCCTTGCGGACTATCCCGTCACGGGGAACGTCCGAATCCAGCAACTCAACGGGGTTCTCGTAGCTATTCTGATTCATACTGGGGCTGTTGTTCAATACCGATCCCCTAGCGCGGCCTTCGGGCGGACCAAAAAGTTCAGGGGTCACATAGAGGCCTTTGGCCGGAATCAAACCTATTCTTTTCGCGAGATAATACGCCCTTCCTCGGTTATCAGCAGTTGCAACTCCTTGCCGTCGACAGAGCCTTTGATTTGGTATACCAGCGGTCCCCATTCGTATGAGTGAACCTTGTACCAGGGCTTGCACTTCACCAGATCCCAGTTGTCCTGTCCGGTGACTTCAGCGAACTCGACGGCATACACTCCGCATTTGCTGTTTTTTTCGTACTTTCCGAGTTCATCCAGAGGTTTATCCCGCAGGTCCTTCCATTTCTTGGCATAGCCCAGGGTATCGATCTGTCCGCCTTTGGCCACCATCGGCTCGTCGCGGTAATACCCCTTCAGCGGCATGATAAAGCGGCTAGGATCGGTTTTGAATATGGCCGGATAGAAGGCCTCGAACAGACGGTCCTTGTCTTTCTTGTCGATACCTTCGTTGAAAATTTCCCACATGACGATGCTGGGACTGTTGCGGACCTGCCTGATGTCTACCGTGAATTCCTCCACCGCTTGCTCCAGGGTCATTTTTGAACCATCCGGATTCTTGTTTATGCTGGTCCATTGCTTTCTCGCCCAGCCGGTGGATACCCACATATACATGACACCGAGCTGGTCCCCGATCTCGGCAAATCGCGGGTCGCTGTAGGCACCGGAGGCCTCGTGTTTTCTTATCGTATTTCCCTCCATCGCCCGGATCATCAGGATCCCCTTTACAATCCACGGCGTTGGGCAACAGCGGTGCCAGGTTGTGGACTGGGTCAGCGGCGCGAGGAACTGCATCCACGTCGCACCATTGAGGACTTCTTCCTTGCCGTTGATGCGGAATGTGCCGCCTTCTTCGCTGATGGTGCGGATGCCGGTGGTCACCACATGGTCATCCTGTGGTTTTCCGGACTTGCTGACAAGTGTGACAGTGACCTTGTACAGGTTCGGATGCTCGTAATCCCAGAGCAGCGGTTCGGGAACCGAAACGCTTTTCGAAATCGTCGTGCCCTTCGTGGCATCGAGTTGGAAAGCAACACGATCTTCGACAGAAGCCATTGAGGATGCCGAAGGGATACCACGGGAAGAAGTGGATGACAGCCTCTCCGTCAAATGCCGCCGCGCCTTTATTGGTCACCTCCACCGTAACTTTTACGGTGGCAGGATCGCCGAGTTTTTCCGTGGTGACAAAAACGTCGTCTACATGAATCGTGCTTGTCAGATCCAGTGACATGCGTCCGGCGAACCAGCCGTAGTACAGGTCCTGCGATGTGTGACCATCGGCCGTGTAGAATCCGGCGGGAACGTGATCTACTTTTCCTCGGCAGTCACCGTACCCCCGAGTGCCAGGAACGTGATTCCCATTGTGCAAAAAACAACAAAAACATGAATCCTGAGATTCAGCATGCCGATCCTTTGCACAGGAAGGATTGAAGAGCACGAAGGGCTGCCGCCAATCTGCAACTACCATCTGCTGCAATAGGATCGCTGGCATCGGCGTCAGCCCTTCCCTATCTTCTTTTCTTCCCGTACAATTATCCTTTGAGCGAAGCTCAAATAATGGAAATTCTATTCTCCCGTGAACGCCTATCAGGCGTTGTCACAGTTGCGGAGTCCTCTCAGTCGATGAGAGGGGCGCTCGTTTCGGGAGTTGTGATACCGGGCGGCAGTTCCATGATGTGGATATTGCGAAAGTGGATTTCCGCACCTTCCGATTCCAGGCAGAGATACCCTTTCTTGACGCTCGCTTGGCGGACGCCGTTGACGAATTTCCCGTTCACCGACAGTTTAACCACGCCATCGACGGCCACGACGTCATAGGTGTTCCATTGTCCCTTGCCCAGACAGCGGTTTTCGATGGATTTGCTGCGTCGCCCACGTGGATTATCCGGTGTTGTCTGTAAGCCGTTGGCGCCGAAAAGTTCTCCGTGGACATAGGCAATGGGGCGCAACGATCCATCGGCACGCGCATGGAGTTTGACCCAATCGAGTTCCAGCATTTGAACCTCGAGCCCCTTGGGCAGGCGTCTACCTGCCGGGACGGTGCCTTCGCTCCAGATAAACACACCGGAATTCCCCCCGGCTTCCATGTGTCTCCACTCGATGTGCAGGACAAAATTCTCATACTGTTTTGCTGAGCGCATCACCCCGGTGGGATGTCCGCTGCAGACCAGCAGACCGTCTCTGACCGTCCAGGTGTCCGGGGCGGTGTTGACCGGCATCCAACCGGACAGATCCCTGCCGTTGAACAGTGGGCGAAATCGGGGCAGATCTTCGTGTTGTGCCCGCCCGATGCTCCCGCAGGAGACAAACGCGATCAAGGTCAGAACAGAGGTGTATCGCTGCATGGTCTTCTTTCCTTTCTATTGCGAAGAAAGCTGAACGGTGTCTGTTCATGTGCACGATGCCGATCCCTAAAACAAAAACCTTCTCATCATGATTGATCAACACATGGCCAATCACTGCACAATAAAATGTATTGGCGACCTCGTACAGTGAAAAATAAGACTCCTTCAGTGCTTTATAAGATGTGGATGGCTCTTGTTGAAAATGTGAAAAAATTTGTCGAATTGTCCTAGGCAAATGCCTATGTCGATCTGGTTTTTCGGCCTGGTTCATTTCCGGGTCACATTTCCGATCGTTGTCGTTGTCGTGATCGTAATCGTAATCGAAACAGTGAATTGGGGCAATTAAGAGTGTCGATTACGACAACGACAACCGCTGCGCTGACAACGACAACGAAGATAGCTACGCAGGGTGATACCTATTCGGGAGTGATAGTGAACCAGGCCGTTTTTTTCCTTGAATCGCTATATTCCCGGTGGTACATTCAATCGATATTACAAACTAAGCTACGCCACAAACCAATAAGGACTCCGAGCTATGACATATGACTTGAACAGGACCATTGGAATCTGTTTGCTCTTGGCTGCCTGGATTTCTGTTTCTTTTGCTGAAAGCAAAACGGAAGACAGCCCTCCGGCTGAGGAAGACGTGCCCGCGGTGGCCTATGAAAGAGCGTCGACTTGGGCAGAAACTGTCCGAGCGAACCGTAACGCTCTCTTTGAATACAAGACTTCTTTCATTTTCTCGGCAGTTGATGTCACTCCGGATACCAATGCCATTCCCATCGATGTGGAGATCAGCGATAGACAGTATCTCTGGCTCATTTCGAATCATCGGGGCCAGGCCGTGTGGTGCTCTCCTCAATTGGTGAGGGAGGATGGAACCACCATTTCCTTAACCACCTTGGAGCCGTTTTCTCAAGAGATCGGTCGGGGGGAACTCAAAGTAGACACGGCAGTGGTGGCCGGTCAAAACTTTCCCGAGAGTTTATTGGCTCCCGCCGCCAGCAGAATTGGATACCGACTGGATGGCCAGTATAAGCGCTTCAAGACCGGAGTAGGCCTCAATGAGTCATCTCGAAATGGCAAGGTTGATTTTTATGTTTGTACGGCGCCGGTTTTTGAACTTTTGGATGAATCCGCAGAAAAACTCTTCGCCGGTATTGATGCTGATTTTCCTGACCATGCCCGGGGTCTCCTGGTGAACGGCATAGAGGGTGAACGTTGCGAGTTCCTGTATCATGAAGATCCTTTGGCATTGCTTAGCAAGGCAACCGGGAATGCCTTGGATCAAGTGAAAGCCTATGGAATTCCCTATCGTGATAGGGCTGAGAATTTGGACGGCCAGGGAACAGTTGAACAGTGGCTGGAATTGCTCGGTCACGTTCTGGAATTACAGACTAGCCTGTTTCACGTTCGAGATCAGATCAAGCAGGTGGTTCCGGTGTTGAGCCGATTTACCCGTGATTTCAGCCTGGAACTCACGTTGCTGAGTGATCGTGCCCAATACCTGGAAACCCATATGGACTCGCAGGTCCTGGGGACATTCAAACCGGTTTCGGAAATAAAGCAAATCGAGAACGAGCTGGCGACGGTTGAGTCCCATCGGCTGAGCGGTCACGCCCTACCTGTAGAGGGGCTCAAGACATTAGGAGATCAGGCCAACGCACTGGCCGAACGGTTGGATCGGTTTATCGGATGGCCTGCCGTCCGGAGAGACAACCATCGTAGCGGCATTTCCTATGAACACCTGCAGTTCCCCTTACAACGTCACTGGGTCCACACCCCTAATTTGGAGCCGAAGCCCGCGTGGCCACCTCCGGCAAGGGTGAACCGGGCGGTTCAAAGTGGCCCACTTGATCCGACGCTGACCTATGATCGCGCGTTCCACACAGTTGTTCACGATGGCTTGGTCTACTACGGCTCCTCGGCAGATGATTCGGTTCACTGTCTGGAATTGACTACCGGGAAAGAAATCTGGACCTATACGACCAATGGCCCTGTTCGCCTCGCGCCTGCCCTCTATGCGGGAAAATGCTATGTTGGATCAGATGATGGATATCTCTACTGCCTCAATGGCAAGACAGGCGCGTTGTTATGGAAATTCCGGGCGGGGCCCGAGACCCCGTGGGTACCGGGGAACGGCAGGATCATCTCCTCTTTTCCCGTGCGTTGCGGGATCTGCGTGAGTGAGGACATCGTCTACTTTGCGGCGGGATTATTCCCTCAACAGGGCACATTCCTGTGTGCGTTGAATGCCGAAAGCGGTGAAGAGATTTTTGTGGAGCCTCTGACGTGTTCGCCTCAGGGGTACATGCTCCTCACTCCCACTAAAATCATGGTCTCTACCGGCCGCACGCCATTTGTGATGTGCGACCGAAAAACCGGTAAGCTCCTAGAGCAACTGGGAACGAGTAAATCCTGGGGTCAAGATCTGAAAGGTGGGTCATTTGCGGTTGTCATTGAAGACCGGGTTGCCACCGGGCCCAGTGAAGATGGACACCTCCATCTGTTTAATTCCGAACGGATAAAGTCGGTTTTCCGGAGTGTCGGTCAGCAGGTTTTAGTCTGTGGCTCGACCGCCTACATTTTGAGAAAGGACGGTTTGTTTGCCATCGACCGTCGAAAATACCTGCTCGAAAAGAAGGAAAGCCTTAAATGGCGCGTGCATGGTAAGCAATCGCACTGCATGATCATGGCGGGTGATACGGTTTTCTGTGGTGCAGAGGGCGGAGTGTATGCCATTCATGCCATCACCGGCGCTCGACTCTGGACCACGGCTGTTGAGGGCAGAGTGGAAGGATTGGCGGTCAGTCTTGGCCGCCTATTGGTCAATACATCAACCGGCAAAACCTATTGCTTTTCCGGGCTACCTCCCTCTCACACGGTTGCAGACGACACCCGGCCCGAATCCAAAATTGCGGTTGATTCCGCAACGAAACAACTGGCCCGCGACCTCGTTTCGCTGGCCAAGGTTAAGAAAGGATATCTTCTCCTGCAGAATTATGGAGATGTCCGGCTTGCCGCTCAATTAGCCCTTATCAGTGACTTCCGGATCGTCTGTGCAGAGACCGATAGGGAAAAGATCGACAGGATGCGCACCCAGCTTCTGGCGGCCGGTCTTTACGGTCGGCAAATCGTCTGTCACCATTGGCCCACCGGGGTGTCACCTTACCAACGATATCTCTTCAATGCCATAATGATCAATGTCGAGAACGGCACTGCCCTCTCTGAGACACAGTACCAGTCCATTCAACGGCAACTGCGGCCCCACGGTGGATTCCTGGCCATCTTTGGCCAGAATAGAAACCCGCTTCCACCCTTTGCAGACCCATCCGAGTGGTTCCCAGGTGAGACCCGGGGAACCCGGTTTGTGTATCAGTACCGTGGCGCCTTAAAAGGTGAAGGGACATGGACTCATCCGTATGCCGATGCGGGAAACAGTGCCTGTAGTAACGACCAGTTTTCCTTTTCCAATTCTACCATCCAGTGGTTCGGCGCACCCGGTCCACGCAATATTGTGGACCGTCACCAGAAGAGCCCTCCCCCTGTCTATGCCAAGGGCCGGGTGTTTGTGACCGGTTCCGATTATATTGTCGCAGTTGATGCCTACAACGGCACCATCCTATGGGAGAACAAGCTAGCTGAATCGGGACGCGTTCGGATAATGGGCAACTGTGGAAATATGGTGGCCATGGATGACCGCCTTTATGTGGCTCACAGCGGATTCTGCACGGCATTTGATGCTCAGACGGGCCAGCAGGTCTTTCAAACCAGTACGGAACAACTCAATACCGAATGGGGTTACCTCGCCCATGTCAATGGTGTTCTCCTGGGTAGCAGCGGACGGAGTGGATCCATGAACAGACCTATTCTTCGTCGTTGGCCGGACATGAAACTTCAAGAAGGGGGCTTTTCCTGCAGCTATGAACTGTTTGCCTGCGATCCCAACACCGGTAAACGGCTGTGGCGTTACCGTCCACAGCATGGGGCCATCATCAACCCGGCCATCGCCTGTTCCGGAAATCGTGTGTGTTTCCTGGAAAGCCTGAACCCAACGACCCTGAATACCGAGATCGGCCGCACGGATTTGAAGACACTCCTTGAAAAAGGCGTCCGAATTGTCGCCTTGGATATCAGCACTGGACAGCAGGCATGGGAGGCAAAACCGGATATCCAGAATATCCAGCATATCGTGTATCTAAGTGCCACCCAGGACACGGTCATCGTTACGGGAAGCTGTCATATAGAGGTTGAAAATGCGATTAAGAATCGATATTCCATGATTGCCTACGACTCGGGAACCGGTCACCAACGGTGGGCTAGCCTTGATGTTCCCGGATACGAAGACGCTACCGATGGGAACCACGGTGCGTTGCGTCAGCATCCCGTTATTGTCGGTGACATCGTCTATGGGAACGGCTATGCCCGATATGTGCAGACAGGTCAGGAGTACGCCGGTTGGAAATGGACAAAGAGTCATAAGTGCACCACGCTCTCTGCCTCTGCGCGATGCGCCTTCAGCAGGTATGAAGATACGAAGCTGCCCTTTATGTTCGATCTGGAAACCGGATTGCGCCAACCGCTCACCACCGTTTCCCGTCCGGGGTGCTGGATTAACATGTTACCGGTGGGTGGTCTGGTCGTTATCCCGGAAGGGAGTGCAGGCTGTACCTGTGGCTATTCTATTCAGACGTCCCTGGCACTCTCTCCTGAGCCAGCAATAGCTCAAGGAACTTCTCCACTGGGAGAATAGAATAAACGATACACTGAACGATAGCCCCCGCCATAAACGTAGATGCCGCGCGTGCGGAGGCAGCAGTTTCCCTCCATCAAAACCTTGCGTCCGCCCCGAAGCACGGTGCCGGCCTGCGAATCTTTCATGGTGTGGTAGCGGATAATGTTATCGGGTGCTCTGTTGTGAGCAGACGCAAATCCTCTTTCGCATAGACCCAATAGCGATCGTGCGTCCAAGAGAAGTCTGGAGGGATCCTATCGACTACCCATCAAGCCACTGCTCATACACTCGGTCCAGGGCTGCCTCTTGCGGATCGCCGGCGTGAAGTGCGACTCTGTATCTCAGTCTAAGGGTCTGTCCTTTCTCCAGACGCCAGGGCTGCTTCTGGAAATTCAGCGGCGACGGCGACAAGTGCCCATACTCCCGCGTAAACCAGATGGGAGGCCAGGGGTTGTCCGGATGCGTCATCACGGCGATGCCCTCAACCAGGTCACCGTGGTTTCTCCGTTTGCCGTGATAGCCGCACCATTTGGCCTGCTTACCGTATGTGCCATCAGCGCCGACGCCACCCTCGGAGTTCATCAGCACCCCGCCATAAGAGGGTGATATATCCGAAGCCGCACGAATCGCGAAGAACGAATGTTTGGCTTTTTTGACCTCAACATCCTCGACCGCGGTCAGCTTGAAATCGCAGTCGATGCACCACAATCGTTCACTCGCCACTGTCACGATGAATCTGCGCTCGTCGCGCATCGGCGAACCGGTCTCCTTGCTGATCCACTGGCACTCATCAAGTATCTCCGCCGAGGTCTTCGTCACCTCGCCGAGTCCCAGACCAACCGACTGTATCTGGCCCCTCTCCAGCGAGTTGTCGGCCCAGTAGTCTCCCCCGTTCATGGGCTCACACCCAAGCCACAGTCCGCGGTGATGCGGATAAGGCAGAGCGGACTCACTCGTCAGCGACATCCCCGACACAGGCCCGTTGACCGGACCAAAATAGGGATATTTCAGACTCTTATGCGCTCTATAGCTCGTTAGCGGCATATTGTTGAGCCGCACCAGCACATTGGCCCCATTGCGATACGCCGTCAGTCCCTCAGCCTCAGGCACGGGCTGGGCGTAATCAATCGCCCCAGCCTTCTCGCTCAGCAATGATCCGGCAGCAAGGCCAAACACCGCCGCCGAGCCACACCGCAAAAACTCACGCCTACCCAAATCGTTACCCATAACAATGTCTCCTGAAACTGCGATGTTCTCAAGCATCACGGCGTAACAACTCGCCGTGCCAGTCAATATTAATGGAAAGGTCGGCAAAGTAAATAGGCGGATTCAACTCTCAAATGCAACAAATGAGTGACTTCAACGCTGGTTTTCTATTTCAGATAGATCGACCCACGCACCCCGCCTTGCAGCGCATGCAGCGCTATCGGTAAAGATTTGTACTCGATAGCCATCGTCGAGCCCCGGGTGCTCTGAATGGCCGCCCGCGATACGCTCACGTAGCGCCGGGAATACATATTGACTGAAGCGGTTACCCAGCCCCTTGTCCGGTAAGGTTGCCACGGTTTCCGGCTTAGCACCCCTGCGGAAAACCCGTAGTGCGCCGGTGATGCGATCGAGAGACAACGATGCATCTGTGCCGTGAAGTTCTAACTCGGGCGCGATGCCTTTGCGAAGAAAAGCTGCATGAGAGAGCACGATGGTGCCCAAGATGCCGCTTCGCATTTGTACTGCGATTGAGGCGTAGTCATACGCGGTGCCTTTACGGATTTGCTTGGCCTCGCTTGATTTGTGTTGACCGCCCCAATAGAGCGCTTCCCTTAAATCGATATTACCGAGGTCAGGCTTTGGCGGCGTGATGATGTCCGCGTGTACCAAGACACGTTGCGCTTCATCCTCTAGAATCCATCGTAGGGTATCGTAGACATGCGAGCCAACATCGCCGATGCTGCCACCGGCAGAGACTTCGCCATCGTCGCGCCAAGTGAAAGGCATCGATGCTGGCCGAGGGTTGTACCAGCGGTAAGTGAATGCTCGAATCTCGCCTAACGCGCCAGCCTGAACCACTTCACGGGTGCGACGAAAAATACCGACGTACCGCGTCCAAAAAGGAACAAAATGGCCGAGTTTACTGCTACGGTAGACGTTCCACATCTGCCATGCTTCTTTGGCATTCACACCCACAGGTTTCTCACAAAGTACACTCACGCCCTGCGCAGCGCAGGCCATGACCGCTTTTTGATGGATGGCGTCAGGAGTACACACCAATACCAGGTTCACACCGGGGTGCGTGATGACCTTCTGCCAATCATCGCTGAAGAACTCTGCGCCATCTTCTTTGGCGGCAGCCTCAAGGTTGTTGAGCCGGCGTGCACATAACGACACAATGGTGGCGTCGTCCTTGCATGCTCGAATTTCTTTTCGATACGGGGAACCGATGTAACCGGTTGCCCCTAGAACCGCAATTTTAAATTTCATGATTTATTTTATCCAACATCAACAACCAAACCCGTCCGACCCGATTCCAAGGCGGCTGTTACAATCGCGGTAATGGCGCGGCTCTTTTCTGCATCGAGAATACTTGGGCGATCCGTGTCAATGGCGCGGGCAAAGTCGTCGGCTAGCAGATAATCGTTATCCGCTGCAAGCAAGCGGTGATTCTTAAACTCGTCTTCGGGCTGATTGCGGTAGTAGATGCCTACTTCGGGTCGCGCTTCGCTTACCACCAGCGCACCTTTAGCACCTAGAACGTGTAACTTGATTTCACCGATGTCCGGGTGACTCGCGGCACCGATGCGGCCAATGCAGAGGCTACCGACGAGGTCGTTTTCGAATTCCAGTGTCACTGTTGCCAGATCTTCTACATCGTTATCTTGGTAGAGTTGGTGAAAGTGTGCAGCGGTACGGGCGAAAACGCGGATCACCTTATGATTGGTTAGCATGGCCATGTAGGCCAGCGGATAGCACCCTTCTATGCCCAGCTCGCCCATGGGCTCCACGCCAAGTCCACCATCTGCGCCGGTTGCGTGGGCGGCCTTGAGCGTTTCCAGCCAGTCCATCGGTGGATCATTCGTCCTGCGCGATCCAATAGGCGGCCCGGCATCTTTGGCAAAGTAGAAGTCGACGTGAAAGGCATAAGGATCACCCACATCACCGCGATCGATCGCGCCCTTGGCCTCAACGACAGCCGGCAGAAGGTTGCGATTCCACATGAGAAATTTAACGCTGTTTCTGGCCACAGCATCGACGACGCGGTCGCATTCCGATAAGGTGTTGGACATTGGTTTATCTTGAATGACATGGAGTCCGGCTTCGGCGGCTCGCACAGACAGGTCGCAATGACGTTCCGCTTCACTAGAAACCACTGCCACCTGAACGTCGTGTTCGCCGATGGCTTGCGCCACATTGCGAACGTAAGGAATGCCATGATCAAGGGCAAACCGTTCGTTGCGTTCGTGAACCCAATCAGGCCGATCCGCATCGTCTGCCACAACGGCAAGTTCGAAACGGGGGTGTGCCCCCACTCCGCTGGCGACATAGCCATGCTTGACCACACTCAGAACAACAACGCGATAAGTTGTTTTAGACATAAACTCCACATTGTTCGTGTATGACTTGCTTCGCATGCAGCGACCGTCCAATCGCTTCGATGACTCGATGCACTGCCAGGCAATCTTTGCTGCCCACTGGGGGTTCAGTTTTCCCCTTGATCGCATCGACAAAACCTTGAAGCTCAAGGGCAAGGTGACCGTAGCCTTGATCGCTGATCAAGGCCGCAGGGTCACCACCCTTGAAGAGCAGATGGGTATTGTGATGATCATCGGCATAGGCTGCGCCGGTTGATCCGATGAGAGACAGGGAATCGTAACCTTTGCCTTCAGGGTGAGCGGCACAAAAATCAAGCAGCGCCATAGCCCCCGATGGAAAACCAAAGTGAACCTGAATGTAGTCAGGCGTTGTGCCGGTACCACCGCCACCGCGTGCGAGAGCATAAACTTCAGTCGGCCTGGCGTTGAATAGCCACAATGCCAAATCTACGTCCGCAAAGAGTGTGTGGGCCAGGTGGGGCCGCTTATCATGATGAATGCTGCGCCAACGGTGGACACGCAAAAGGCTTGGATGGCCAAGTTTGCCCATCGTAAGACGGTCTTTGATCACTCGAATACTCGGAGTGAAGCGCAATGTTTCTCTGACAGCAAAACACACGCCCTGCTGTTCTGCCGCATCGATCATCGCTTCAGCTTCTGCAAGAGTACCCGAAACTGGCGCATCGACCATCATGTGTTTTTGCGCGCGCCCGGCGAGTTGAGCCAGTTCTGGTCTCATTGATAGCGATGTGCTCAGTATAACAGCGTCGAACTCTTCGCTGTGCCTATTAAGCGCAGCCTCAAGTGAATCCACAACGACTGAAGCACCGATTGCGTCAGCCACGGATCTACCGAGCGTCGAGTCATGGTCTGCAACGACGGTAAAGCAAGCATCCCGTAAGCGCATGGCAATGCCGCGCCAGAGGGCGACATTGCCCGGGCAGCCAATCACTGCCAAACGAATGGACGAACGACTCACGATTAACGTTCAACCTTTTTAAGCGTACCCAATGTCAGGCCCTCTATTGCCCGCCCTGGTGTGGAAAAACAAAGGCTGGCGAAGTATCCGACCATGACGCAAGATAGAACGCCCACTGCCGCCGTGAGAATACCGTGTAAGGGGGCATTCTCCATACTTTTTATGACGATCAGCGTTATCACGGAGGCGGCCACGCCGATTGCTACGCCGCACGTGTTGGCGCGCTTGGTAAACACCCCTAAAAGAAAAACACCAGCCAGAGAACTACCAAAGAGGGACATGAACAATAGAATCAAATCCCACAGGGATTTTGCATCTTGTCTTGAGACTAAATACGCAGATAGCGTGCCGATAACGCCGGCAGTCACCGTGATTCCGCGCGCCATTTTTAGGCGTGTCTTGTCGTCCGCGTCGGGTCGTAACTTGCTATAAACATCTGTTACCAGTGATGTGGCAATGCTGTGCATACCGCTGTCCACGGTGGACATGGTGGCGGCAAAAACGCCGGCGATCACCAGACCCGCAAGTCCTACCGGCAACTGCGTTGCGATAAACCATGGCACAATTATGTCGTTCTGGCTACTGGGCGGAAGCATCTCGGGTCGAGAGTGATAAAAAATGAAAAGCGCCGTACCTAGGCCGAAGAAAAGTAGCGAAGAGGGAACAACAATGGCCGCGTGGGCCCAGACGGCTCGGGCTGCGGATCGCTCTGTGGGTGTGGTCAAAAGACGCTGCATGGGCACCTGATCACTGGTGAAAGGAACCACCTGTATAAAAAAACCACCGATGATCCACACCCAGAAAACGTCCGATTTTAAACCGCCCGCCATCGTGAAGATATGAAACTTGTTTTCACGGACGGCGAGATCCCACATGCCCTTGAAATTGAACTCCTCCGCAGCTAGTATAAGCCCAATACACAACAGCCCGCCGCCAGCGAGAACGATAGACTGCAACACGTCGGTCCAGACGACTGCCTCGATACCGCCGAGCACCGTATAAACTGTACACAGTAATCCCATCACGGTGATACAGAGATAAATATTGATACCCGTTACCGTCGAGAGCGCCAGGGAGGGCAGAAGAAGAAAGATGCCCATCTTGGCGATTTGAAGGATGGTAAAGGAGATGCTACCGTACAAACGCATCCCGGGACCAAAACGCCTTTCCAGGTACTCATAGATGGAAGTGACGTTGAGCCGCCGATAGAAAGGCAAAAAGCAGTACACTGTCAGGGGCGCCACAAGAATAATGCCAAGATTGACAAGAATAGACAGCCAGTCGTACCCAAAAGCTTTTGCAGGGATGGCCATAAAGGTCACGGCGCTGAGCTGAGTACTAAACATACTCAGCGTCGCCGCCCACCAGGGGATACGGCGACCCGCCAAAAAGTAGTCATCAGTACTGGTGTTGCGCTTTGCGAAATAAAACCCCATGTATACCAGGATGAGGAGGTAGCTCACCAGAACCAGATAGTCTAGCATGTGAAAGGGAGACTGCGTGAGTTCGGCTGTACCTAGGACGTGCATGACGATAATTATATCATTTCGACTCTATGTCCGCCCTGTTCCAGTTTATCACCAAGCGCAGCGCGTGCTTCCTTTAAGTCTTTTTCCAGTGCCTTGGTAAATAGTAAGACGTCCGCACTGTGCAGGAATAGTGTGGCACCGCATTTGGCCCACTCAATCTCTTGTTCCAGACTATTCCAAAAATGAATCCCTACTCCTATGTTGTGTGCTCGCGCTTTTTTGATAATCACGCGGACCATTTTGTCGAATTCAGGATGATCGTATTGTTCGGGAATCCCCATGCTGACGGACAAGTCATGCGGGCCTATTTGCACCGCATCGATGCCGGGCACTGCAAGAATCTGGTCCAGGTTTTCAACGGCAGGCACACTTTCAATATTGATAAAAAGAAGTCGCCCTTCGCTTCCCTCGCGAAGATAGGATGCCAAAGGTTCAACAGGTTCAGCGGTGCCCTCTAAGGCGTCTGCGAGTTTTTTCCCTTTGAGTGGCCGCAGTTTTACGGCGCCTCGCAAGGCCTGAACCTCGGCAAGTGTTTCGACATAAGGGGCAATAATGCCGCAGGCGCCGCCATCGAGTACCTTGCAGGCGCGATACGGGTCCGGCGCTGGGATGCGCACAATCGGAGCCAAGTTCAGCGCGCGACAGGTCTGACACATCCAGGCAAGATCATGGTCGCTAATCGGAATGTGTTCGGTGTCAATAAAAACATAATCAAGCCCGATCCCCGTCAGGTGCTGCGGTAGATGCGGCGATGGGGAAGTGATTAAAGTTCCGTAGACACGCTGACCCGCCCTTAGGGCCCTAGATAGCTCAAGACCATTCACAAACTCTACACTCCTTCGCGACCGCGCAAAAATAACCTCCCATTCTGAAAAGCCAGTTACTTACCCACGGAGGATTAATTACACCTTACGGCTTCTTTCAGGTGCGAATTGCATTAGGCAATTGCATTTGCGCAATGAATTAAGATACAATTCAAGCGCTCTGGAGACTGTGCTAGGCTGCGTCGGAAAACTCGATCTGGCTTCGAGCGACCCTTTTTCTTAGCCATCCAACGCTGCTATGGCAGCAAGGGCTGCACGAAGGCAACAGGATTGTCCGCCTGGCTGCATCCGGCTCCATCGACGATGCAACCAATATCGCCTGCTTCGCCTCTTTGCCAGGCGAAAAACTTATTCGCTCTCGGGCCGACGAGCAGGTTTTCCGACAAAGCCTAACAGTACTGACATTTTCTGGCGAAGTAAAGTAGTCAGCAGCCACTCGCAAGAGTATACTGAGGCACTCATCATCAATTTCAGGAATCGATGGAGGCTGGGCGTTTGCCGTGGTGAAAAATCTGGGTTTATGGCCGTTTTTAATACCGTAAAGACCGATTTTTGGCGCTAAGGAGTTGTGCAAAAATAAATCATTGGTTTTACGCTTAGATTTGCGTCAGATTCGTTCGTGACCGATTGAGCGAAACCGGAAGCGTAGCTGTTCTACGTTGAGGATTCGCGATTGAGGAACGGACGAAGGTGGCGTGAAGATGAGATGGAAAACCGGTGAGTTATTTTTGCACGACGACTAAGCAGCCTGTAACGTTAGCACAGTCTCTGAAAGGATTCTGTTTTTGTTTGTAAACAAGTCAAAATCTAACCTTTTGACAAGAGAAGGAGGTCGTCATTATGAATAAAAGAGTGTGTTGTTTTGTGGTATTTGCTCTGATGTCCGAATTGGTCGTATCATGTGTCTGGAGTCAGGAAAACCAAATCATCAACAGCGAGTTCGACGATGGTCTTAATGCTTGGGGATCCTATGGGGCTGCCGGTTTTACGATTGAAGTCGTGAGAGATGCAGGTCTCTCCGGAAAAAATGGGGCCCTGTTAGATGTGACGGACGCTTCCGCCGGTGGCGCAATAGGGCTTGCCCAGAGTGGTCTACTTCTTGAGCCGGGAGTCACCTATCCGATAGGCTTTACCGCCAGAGCGGAACAGGACAGAGAGATGGTGCTGCTACTCCAAACAAACCTGAACAGTGTGAGTTGGCCAACCCAAGTCAACCAGAAAATGAACCTTACGACTAAGCCGCAAGAATATTTTTTTGAATACACCCACAGCGGCAACACGTACGGAGATGAAGCGGGAGAAACCGTCACGCTTTACCTGATGTTAAAAGGGGCCTTTTGGCCCATGGTGGGTGATGATCTGAACAAAAAAGTCTGGTTTGACCGCGTGTACTTTGGCGCTGAGCCCCCCCAGCCCCGCCGCGACCTTGCGGACGATCCCAATCCCGGCGATCAGAGCACGGACGTGCCCCGGATCACAGATCTTAGCTGGCAGCCGGGAATTCATGCTGATACGCATGATGTATACTTGGGGGCCAACTTTGATGACGTCAATACTGCCGACCCTAGTAATCCCCTCGGCGTGTTGGTGAGCCAAGGCCAGGAAGCAATGTCGTACGGACCGGAAAGCGTGTTTGATTTCGAGCAGATTTACTACTGGCGGGTCGACGAAGTCAATGGGGCCCCCGATTTTACGGTCTACAAGGGCGATGTCTGGAGCTTCGAGGTAGAGCCCTTGTCAATTCCCATCCGCAATATCACGGCCACGGCCTCCAGCTCGTTCGGCATTTCCGGGCCTGAGAAGACCATCGACGGCTCCGGTCTGGCGGATGATCTTCATGG
>JADFMM010000032.1 GCA_022563885.1 Planctomycetota bacterium
ATGAGTAGAAGAGACGGCGGGGGACTTGCCTAGCGTCACATGCGGTCCAAGGACTGACTTGGTTCGCTCAGAAACGCAGTGTCACTATCCCCCGGCACCCGGCGTTGGTTCCCACTCAACTCCCATTTGCAGGGAGCCACTACCAACATCGTCAGGGATCACGCAGAAATCGCGAAATCCTGGACAGTCTCCTTGATAGGGTAGCTCTCGACTCAGAGAGGCTCTTCGCGACGCAAGGCCACGGGTCGTTCAGACTAAAATATGGAACAACGTGCCAGTGTAGAACACTCTTTAGCCATGTTCGAAAATCGATAGCGCCCATGCTTCGAAGTTCCCGAAATGCGTCTATGTCCCTTCTAGGCTCCCACTGTCTAACGTATTCTTTGAAGGTGTCTATTCGGGGTAGCGGCAATCCTGTGAGTCGACAATAAATCATGAAAGCGATGTCTATGCCACTGCGCGTGATTTGCTCCTGGACCGCCGTGAATCTTGGATTAACCTCAATCACCTTCAGTTGGCCATCACGGAGATCTCGCTTAAATTCAATGTTTCCTAATCCTCTGTAATCCGTCCCCGCGAAGAACCTTTTTCCGAGTTCTGCGACTTCGGGCAGCCACTCGGTAATTTGTAACGTTCCTCCACCCTCATTAACGGGATAACGCCTAATACACCGTTTTGTGAAATTAAACAGTAACGTTGAATCTTCATCGACATAAGTATAATAGCTACAGGCCAAATCGTCCGGACCGGGTATCATTTCACAAATCATTACTTGCACACCCTTGTTCGCGGCGTCCTTCGCCTTACTGATTAGCTCATCGAAGTCATTTGCTGAGAGATACTTCCTATCGGGGAATTGCCGTCGAAACAAATGTGAGTGCAATGGCTTTAAAATGACCGGGAATTTGACCTTGCCCTCAAGTTTCAGTACGTCTTCTAACGTGTCGATCTCCCAAAATTCAGGTGTGGGGCAACCTGCAGCTCTTGCCATTTCCAGCGTCTTCTTCTTGTTCAGCATATCCAACTGAATGCTGGGATTGTTGTAGTCAACAAGATAGTGAGACGCGAGTGGGTCCCTGTTTTTCGCCAGAAATTCAACTGCATCATCATCGCATGCCAGCAAGATATTGCCATGATAGTCATCAGTTGAATCGCTAAGCAACAATTCGGCCCAATAAGTACCTATATCCACATCGTCCGGGCAGATGTGCTTGCGATGACAGTACCGAGATCTCAGTGCCCAACATTTGTTTCTCGCCGACACAGATACGGGAATTCCTCTTCTTCCTAGACTCCGAGCAACAGACAACGTATTCTGTTGCCCACCCAGTACAATCACTGGTGTAGGATTCTTCATGACGTGTTTCCCCAACAACATAGGGCGACGGTAAAAAGCGGAAAGTCAGCATACGCTTCGACCACCAGCCAACCAATCAATGGCCGGGCTAGAGCGTCTCGTCTTCCCCTAAAACACCTTTGGCACGTAGCGTGGGAATAAGCCAACCCGGGTAGATACCGTCAGGGTCGTCGCCTCCGATTGCCGCAAAGCGTTTCTGCTCGGCTTCGACGCGACCCTGGGCCCAGCCGATCGCACTTTGCGCCAGTTGTTGTGGCACTACTACAATGCCATCGGCGTCGCCTACCACGACGTCTCCGGGATTGACGACCAAGCCGCCGCAGGAAATCGGCAAGTTGACCTGCCCTGTCCCTTCTTTACCGCCACCGCATGGGGAAACACCGCGGCAAAAGACTGGAAATCCGCTTGAAATGAGTTCACGGCTGTCACGTACGGCACCATCCAACACGAGGCCGGCCAGGCCCTTGCGCATCGACATTCGTGTGGTCAACTCTCCCCAACAGGAGTTCGACAGGCTGCCGTGTGAATTGACAACGAGCACGTCACCCGGCTCGGCGAGCTTGAGCGCCGCATGGACCATGAGATTGTCGCCTACGCGCGTTTCGACCGTAATCGCAGAGCCAGCGAAGCTAGACTCTGGATTTAAAGGCTTCATTCCGCTGTCCATGACTCCCCGTCGCCCTATGCCATCACCAATAATGGCCGACTTAAACGTTCCTAATTGCTCAATTATCTTCTTCGGGGCCCTGTCGATCTCCTTGACGATGCAAAACCCTGGTTTACCGTATATCTTTCTTGTGTTTGTCATGTTTCCCTCAAGTATTGCCTGAAAGCAAAAGATCTTCAGTCATATCGCTGGCACCAACAGGCTCAAATAAGACAACAATTTGCTACGATTCTTGCCTTCTTGGCAAGACCTCCGGGTTGGCAAGACATACCAGATCGTAGCTGCCGTCTCTAAGAAATCTCAACACATTGTCTACAGTTTTCATCCCCATACGATGATTAGACTCTCCCGTTATGCCTGCAACGTGAGGCGTGACCACTAACCTGGACGATTCCCAAAGCGGGTTGTCGGCATGGGTCGGTTCATTGCCGAATGTGTCCAAGCCGGCCCCCATGATTTGTTCTTTTTGCAGCGCCCTCAGAAGTGCTGCTTCATCGATCAGACCGCCGCGGGCTGTGTTGATCAAAAGTGCAGTGGGTTTCATCAGGTTGAATGCTTCGGTACCGATGATATTTCTGGTCTCATCGGTCAGGGGACAGTGCAAGCTCACTACATCGACAACAGAGAGCAATTCATTCAGGCACATTACCTGCTGCACACCATCGAGGCGTTTGTCCTCCGCCAGGTAGGGATCGTATACCGTGATCGTCACACTAAATGGTTTTACCAATCTTGCCAATCGCCGGGCGACATGGCCATAGCCCACCAAACCCAGGTGTTTGCCGGCAAACTCAATACCATTATAAGTTGATTTATCCCAGTGGCCCTTGCGGACACGTTCATTCTGAATGAGCAGGTTTTTCATCAATGCAAGAATCATCGCAAGGGTGTGCTCTGCCACAGACTGAACACTGGCACCTGCCCCTATGAGGACCGGGATGCCTTTTTCCGTTGCTGCCTTCAGATCGATGTTGTCTACTCCGACGCCATGTTTGGCAATAACCTTTAGCTCGGGTGATGCTTCAATAAGGTCTCCAGTGAATCTGCCCGTCCGTACGATAACTGCGTCAAACTGCATGTCGTCTACTTGCGTTGAGAATTCTCCGGGGTCGGAGTACGGCGGCATCGCTTGAACTTGGGCACCGTTCAATCTGAACTCTTCCATGGCCTGCGGGACCAGTGGAGGCCCGGTTATAATTACTTTCATTTCATTGCTCGTATTGTTTTCATGGGCGGATGCAACTCACAAGCGCAATAGATGAGTCGCTTTTATTGTGCCACTCATCTGATTGATTCAAAGGATATTTTCAAGAGTGTGGCATCGTCAAGTACCTTCCTCGGTCTTGTACTTAGGGACCGGCAAGAAATAACTTGGACTTTTGAATGCCCAATTGCACCCCATCTTGGACCCCAAATTGTCCAACTTATTTCTTGCCGATCCCTTACCTAACAAGAAGCTGTCGGGCATATGTGCTTGTTTCTTGAGAGCAATTCTCGCTGTCGTATTAATCTACCGCAGTGCCATGTGCAAGCGCTAGGCTAAATGGATTAATTAGATAATCCTCCATCGCCCTATGACCGATTATCGCCACAGACCAGGCTGCATCTATTGTGGCTTATTTTCCCTAACACAGGGTACAGAAGTGATTGTAGAACCCGGAAGTAAGTTGAAGTGCTCCGCAAGAAATTGCAGACAAGTACCATCTACGCCGAACTAAACTGGAGTTGAACGCTATGGGTGAACCGATAAGAGTGGGCATTATTGGCCTCGGAAAGATGGGAGGAATTCGTGCCCAATGCATCCGTGAGAATGACCAGACGGTATTGATCTCAGGTACAGATCCTAACCCTCCGGCGAAGGGTTGGGACGACATACAGGTTCTTCCTGATTACCGGACGGTCATAAATTCCGGCGTCGATGCCATATTTGTGTGCACCCCCAACCGCTTTATCCCCGATGTGGTGGTGGCGTCCCTGGATGCCGGCAAGCATGTGTTTTGTGAAAAACCACCTGGCCGCGATATGCACGATATTGAGCGGATTATGGAGGCCGAAAAACGCAATCCGGGTCTGGTTTTAAAGATAGGGTTTAACCACCGATATCACTATGGAATCATGGAGGCTAAAAAGAGCGTTGACAGCGGAAAATACGGAGAAATCCTGTGGATGAGGGGCGTTTACGGGAAAGCGGAAGGGTCGGGAAATCCAGATGAATGGCGTCTGAATCCGGCGCTTTCCGGAGGAGGTATCCTGCTGGATCAGGGCATTCACATGTTGGACCTCTTCAGGTATTTTTGCGGGGAGTTTTCCGAGATCAAGAGCATGTGTACCACCGCCTATTGGGACATTCCGATGGAAGACAACGCGTTTGCCTTGCTGCGAGATAAGAGAGGCCGCATTGCCATGCTACACAGCTCCTTTACGCTGTGGAAGCACCGTTTCACGCTGGACATATGCCTGGAAGACGGATACATCACTGTCGAGGGTATGCCTTCAGTGAGTCGCAGCTATCGCGACGAATGGATCATTCAAGGTCGCAGGCACACTGGCTATGCCATCGGTAATCCGCCGGAGGAATCCACTTTCTGTAATACGGACCCTTCCTGGGAGATGGAGCTGGCGGAATTCGTCGATTGCATTCGTACGGGACGGCCACTCGAAAACGGCACTTCAAACGATGCTTATGAGACGATGCGCCTGGTCTTTGGCATATATGAAGCCGATGATTCATTCATGAAGCAAGCGGCCGGTAAGTCGGAAAATAAATGTTTAAGAACGCAAGTATGAAAAGCAGCACCCCCATTGCTGTCGCATCCCGTTCCTTTTCCCGTCACCCACAGTTGCGCGCGGAGTTGCTAGAGAAATACTCCAGTGTCCGGTTCAATGACGACGGCGTGGCCCTCGAAGGAACGGCTTTGATCGAATTCGCCCGAGGACGTGAAAAACTGATTATCGGACTGGAATGTGTCAATGAAGCGTTCCTGGCGGCGCTACCCGAGCTTAGGGTCATCAGCAAGTATGGCGTGGGCACGGACATGCTGGACCGTGAGGCCATGGTGCGCCGTGGCGTTCACCTTGGCTGGACTGGGGGGGTCAATCGCCGGTCGGTGGCTGAGTTGGCGATCGCGCTGATGCTCTCACTTTTGCGGAAAATCCCACAAGCCTACGCGGACATGCGTGAAGGAATTTGGAAAAACCGCAAGGGAAAGGAGCTGTCGGGTCGCACGGTTGGTATTGTCGGATGCGGCCATGTAGGCAAGGAATTGGCCATTCTGTTGCGGGCATTCGGCTGTAGAGTATTTGCCCATGACATACTGGATTTTCCCGAATTCTACGCCGCCCATCAGGTAGAGCCTCTGGCGCTTGAACCACTACTGCAGCGCTCGGAGATCGTATCGTTGCACGTTCCCTTGGACGATAGCACCCGCAACATCCTAAATGCCGAACGCCTAGCACTGCTGCCATCGGAGGGCCTAGTGATCAACACGGCTCGGGGCGGTTTGGTAGATGAGGCCGCCTTAAAACAGATGCTGAAGGAGGGCCGACTCGCCGGGGCCGCCTTCGATGTTTTCACCGACGAACCCCCACAAGATGAGGAGTTGCTGCAATTGCCAAACTTCCTTGGCACGCCGCACATCGGTGGGAGTTCACAAGAGGCCATCCTGTCGATGGGACGGGCCGCCATCAGTGGATTGGGTGAGAATGCCCTGCCTTCAGTCGAGCGCGTCGACGGAGACAAAACCTGCAATATGACGACCTGAGATTCGAAACCATGGATTGTCCCTAGGAGACATGATCGATGAGACCGAACACGCTCAAAGAAATCTGGGCACGGGGAGAAGCCGTGTTAAACGGCTGGTGTTCCATTCCCAGCTCCTTTTCCGCCGAGGTGATGGCACATCAGGGGTTCGACTCCATTACCATTGACATGCAGCATGGTATGGTAGGATACCAGGTAGCGGTGACCATGTTGCAGGCGATTTCGACGACGTCGGTCATTCCACTGACCCGAGTCCCCTGGAACGATCCGGGCCGACTCATGAAAATGCTCGACGCCGGTTCCTATGGCGTCATCTGCACGAGGATTAACACCGCCGAAGCTGAGGAAAAACTGGTTCGCGCCTGTAAATATCCCCCCATGGGATTTCGTAGCTTTGGCCCTATCCGGGCGAAGTATTATGCGGCTGGCGCGACCCACGGTGGCGGCGATTACCATACCCATGCCAACGAAGAAACCCTCGTGATTCCCCAGATCGAAACCCGCGAGGCCATCCGGAATCTTGACGAGATCCTCCAGGTTCCGGGGATTTCGGCGATCTATGTGGGCCCCTCAGATTTGGCCATGGCATTGGGTAGCGAGCCGCGAACGGGACAGAAGGACCCTCAGGTCATCGAGGCAAAACAAACGATCATTGAAACCTGCCAGCGACACGGCATACCGGCGGGCATTCACACCAATTCCACCGAAGTCGCGGTAGAGATGATTCGAAAGGGATTCCAGTTGACGTCCCTTCAAAGCGACGATCGCTTCCTGATGTCAAAAGCAAAACAGGAAGTGAATGCGGTAAGAGATGCCCTGAAGGTTCAGAGCCGCGTGTCATGACTGAGGGGCGTTCACATTCGTTGTCAATACGTGCCCTGTTAAGAGCACCTACGCAAAATGACTCTGCATTCGAGCGGCTTATTTTCCCTCTGGACGGCGTCAGGCTGCATCGACCCTCCTCGGATGGCCTGCTTCGCCTTCCTTGCCGGAGGCAAAAACGCTCGCTCTCGGTGCGACGATCATTTTGCGTAGGGGCTCTAAATACCAGGCAGAATTAAAAGGAGACTCGCATGGCCTTTCCCGACGCCAAATTCAGTGACATCGAGAGTTATGCCAACGGCTACTTTGACCACCTCAATCAGGCAGCCGCCTCGGTGGATCGCCAAAAACTAGAAGAGGCAGCCGACATTCTCACAAAGGTGTATACCCATGGCGGTATGGTCTATTCCTGCGGCAATGGCGGATCGGCGGCCATCGCCAACCATCTTGTGTGCGACCATTGCAAACTGGTGCAAACGGATACCGAGCTAACGCCACGCGTTGTTTCTCTCAGTTCAACAGTGGAAATCATAACGGCTATTGGAAATGACATCTCCTATGACGAGATATTTCTCTATCAACTCCGTTCTTTGGCGAAACCGGGTGACGCACTCATTACCATCAGCTCTTCGGGAGATTCAGAGAATATCGTGCGAGCGGTCCAGTGGGCCCGGGAAAATGGGGTCTCAGTTATTTCCATGACGGGCTTTTCCGGCGGGCGGTCAGCCGAACTATCCGATGTGAATATCCATGTTCAAGCGGAGAACTACGGCATGATCGAGGATGTGCATCAGTCCATCATGCATTTACTTGCCCAATATGTTCGTCAAACTCACATGGAAGAGGAACTGGTCAAGGATCGCAGATTTTAGGTCATAGGAATGTGGGCGTCCTTCGGAGGCGTAGGGGGCAAGTCCTTCGCTTCTCGAAGGAGAGCGCAAAATGGCTATGTGCTTTGACTCAAGTGAGCTGTCTATTCGCGTCCCATTGGGAGAACTAGCAGTTAAGCGCATGGGGCAATTTGCAGATCTCGCTGCTTTCAAATATATGAGTTAGAATCTGTTTTCCGATATGGTATTTTTCAACTTGCGTGGCAACCAAATCATGATGATGAAGACCCGGTGTCGTATTGATCTCATTTATGGCCCCACCCGAGTCTTCAAGAGGAACGCTAATATCAGGGCACATAATGTCTAATCCAAGTAATTTAAGATCGAATATCATCGCAATATGAACTCCCAATTCCACTATCGAGGCATGAAAGTCATTGACGGGAATAATATGGTTGTCTCTGGAGGCGTTCTGATTGACCACATCCTTGACGATGACGGTTTCATCCAAGGAAGGCACGTCATTCAAGCTTAAACCTTGCTGTTTCAGTTTTAGTCTCATTTCCAAATCCGCGGCTAGCGGACTCAGGGCTAAATACTCTGTTCCTTGAAGTCGCTTCTGGTTTTCCAGAGAAACAAGTTTTCGGACTGAACTCTGTCCATCTCCGATGATGGAGGGCGGATCCCGTCGAACACCTTCTAGAAAGACTCCGTCTAAATACAATAATCTATAGGAACGTCCCGCGATCTGCTCTTCTGCCAGCAGGTTTTTGGAAAACAGGAATGCGGATTTTGATGCTGATCTAAGCTGCCGCTCGTCGGCAATTTTGGTGGTAACACCCCTGCCCCCTCCCCCGCTGGATGGTTTAACGACAAGATCGCAGTCCACACTTTTTAAGAAGTTCAGTGCTTTGCTTAACGAACTACGATTATACTCAACGAAACGCGGCACCGGAAACCCGTTTTCAGCAAGTATTCTATTGACGAGAGGCTTATTCCCGGCCATTTTCAAGACCAAGTGATTGTCAAGCATCACTTCATACGACCTAACGAAGGTCCAGTGTTTGCCTTTCATTATTCTCAAGTAATCATATCCAACATCTTGTACGACCGCGTCAAGCGAAGCCGCGACCTCCTCCCAATAGTCTCTGTAATACCGCCTTCTAAGCGCGCTATACACTGCGTGCTGACGTCTACTCCGCAGGTCTAGACCGGCTTTGACATTGCAAAAGACCTGCATACCCCGATAGAATTGATCGGTGAACCGTGAAATCATAAGTATGATCTCCTCTAGAAGGCTGACCGTCGGGTCGTGTTTGCGCCAAAGGCGCTGACCAAAGCGGCATGAGTGCCTTTCAATGCAAACGCGGCTTCAGGTCGTGTATCGACTCCTCGCCAACTGGACATAATGCATGATAAACCCAGCCAGATAGCCCATCATGGACATAATCTCGAACATTTCTTCAAGCCAATTCTGCGTGTGCCGCGTGAAAGGCAGCATGAAGAAGTCTCCGTCACCCATATCCACGGCTAGATAGAACGTGTGCGACAGAAAGCCGAATAGAAAGAGCTTGACCACCAGGGAGGTCGTCGGGCGCTCTACCCAATAGAGAAAGGACAACCCCAGCAAAGCCGCCGGCCACGTTGCGATCTTGATGTAGTCGTCATCGCCTACAATGTGTTTAGTGTATTCGTGGAATTCGAACATCTCGTCGATTGCGACCGCACCCGCACACGCACCTACGACCATCCATAGAACCATTTTCGCGATTGACGGATACCGTATCGCCGCGATCAGTATGCTGAAGATGCTTATCGCCCAAATCAAGCTGCCGTTGAACATATCGAGCGGGGTTCCCGATTTTTCAGGTGGCTGATGCGAGCGGATCTGGAGAAGAATGGCCGAGGTGATATAGACAACGCAGAATAGCAAGTACAGCAAGAGCAGGCGCGTGTCTTCTTGCTTATCTGCTTTGGTTTCCATCTTAGTGATAAGGGTTTTCACAATAATCTCCAGGACTGACTGATCAGAAATTCTCATTTACACTGATAGACAGTGCTTTTACCCCCCCCCCGATGGTTGACAGATCAGAAGATAAATCGGCCTGGTTCAATAACGCCCTATTAAGCCTGCTGACCGACGTCCCAAAATGGGCCAATAATTCACACGATCAAAAATTAATTTGGACCGGGTTCAGTTTCGCCGGGGCTAGGGTAACGCTGGTAAGAGCCGCTACAAAACCATAGTGATGTAGCCATCGGTGGATCGGTATTAGCACTTGAAGACAAATAATTGATACTGCCGCTATTCATAGGCAGCACAATTGCGGAAGCCCTCAGGCATGTCTTTCCTTCGGTAGGTGGCCCAAGATATGATCTTCGGTATTTCCGTCCGGCGAATCTCGGCCAGCATCGGGACGGCCAGCGGCTCCGACTGGATCTTGCCCGCCAGCGCTGGGTAAAGCAACCACAGCAATACCCTAGATAGGGTAGGGCCTTTTCGGCCCCCTTCCCTCCTGAGAACCGAGCGTATTGGCTTTCATACCGTCGGCTCATGCATTTAGCAAGGACTAGCGTTCGATCGCATCAATTGTGTGCAGCCATCACCCGTACCCTTCAGCGCATGACTTTCCACCTTTTCATCCCCTTTTGGATGGTCAGATCCGCCTCACTCCTGCCAATGCAAGAGTATTCCCGCTCTGTAGGCCTCGCGGAAGTCAACAAAACAAGGAATTAGCGAGAGAGAGGAATTTCCGATAAGGAATTCCGACAAGACTCGTCTATCGGGCTAAAGCGGGACACTACGCCCCACTGCCGAGAGTTCCCGTGGACGGGACGCACACTGACGCTCGTCCGGCTGGCGGAGAAAAAGGCAGACGGAACCAAGCATCAGGAGGAATGCACAATTCGCCTCCTTGATTTCAACCCAGGGGTGGGTGGGGTAGTTCAACGACTCCAGAGCAGGCATGGACTCGGAAATGATGTAGTTCAGCACGAAGAAGACAGAGAAAGCAACGGGCAAGACCGGCATCCTGATGTCCGAGAACAGCGTCCGACACCTCTGCGAATACCTATCCAATAGTGGCACGATCACACCGAACACTAGCCAGAAGACACTGAATAGCCTATCCCCATTGATCAATAGCTTCAGGAAGCTCTTTCGACTGCCATCTTTCTCTTTGCCGTGGAACCAGTTGAGGTTGTGAATATTGATCTCGCCCTGCCGATTCGCGTCAGCCAAGGCTTCAGGAGTCCCGACACCAAACACCCGTTGCCCCCAACTTATTTCCTCTAAGAAGCACACTAGGAAGAAGAGTCCAAGCAGGAGTACCGCCACCTGACTCCTACTACCTGAACCCCTATTTGATCTAATCTTACGGTTCTTCCGGTAAATAAGGAAAAACACCAAGGCCGCCCCCAGGAAGCACAACGCACCGACAGTTTCCACGAGGCCATCTTCGGCGCTCAATCTACGAATTGTCTCGTCGTCCAAGAAGACCACGGCATAACCAGCAATCACCAACACCAAAAGAATCAGACTTTTCCCGAAGCTCATCGAAGCACACCTCCAACACGCCAATCAAGGGAGTTCTCGCGGTCAAAACAGAACCGACATCCTCTGTGAAGGAGTCGGTTTTTATCACGACGAACACTAAAAGAATAATGCCAACACTGAACTATGTTGAACATATGGGGGGGGATAATAATAAGAAACCCCATTACCCGCACCTCTCTCTGAGGACTGTACCATGATTGAATCATATTGTCAATGACATCTTACAAGCGTTCATTGACACATTTATGCCCCTGCCAGGTGTCGATCTGTTGTGTCCGATAATCCTTGTACGGGCATAAACTTCTCAATGAAATGCTGCTGTCGCAAACCACGCCTGTCTTGACACGACCATCGCTCCAAAGCTGGAATACCGTTGACTTGGCGCATTCCACGGAGAGGCGTTATGCCGGCGCTCGAATCGTCCGAAGATTGAGTTGGATATAGGGACAAAGGGCAAACTAAACCCTGGATCATGTTGACTATGATAACCTTGATTGAAGAAAAAACCCACAGGGAACCGACACAATCCACCGAACGACTGCTTGGAAAAGGAAGGTCGGCGCTGGTTTATCGCGCGCGAAGCGACGACGGGCAGTCCGTGGCGCGTAAAGTGTTTGAAGGCGAGTGGCTGGCGAATCTTGTGCATGTCTTATTGCACGGTGCTCCCAACCCCTACACCTGGAGTGACAAGGCGATTGGTGCCGCGGTAGCCCGACGCGAGTTGTTGGCCACGCTGGTTGAGTATTGGTTTGATGACAAACTCCGCCTACCGACGTTCGTGGCGGCTAGATGGAATCCGCAAGCGCGTGCCTACGAGATCCAGATGGAACTCATCACGGGGCGGCCTGCCGCACTACACCATGCGTTCTCCGCCGACCGAGACGGCGAATTGCGCGACCTGCACCACCGGGTCATGAAGCCCCTGCAGCGGCATCTCATCCAGTCTGGCTTTGACGGGCTGGTGTGGCAGGCTGGGATGGCCAATCCCGTCGCCGCGAGTAACTTCCTGCTTGATTCGACTCAAAGAACGTCTTCCCCTGCTGTCACTGGGCCGAACGGAATAAAAGCGTGCGTTGATGTTAGCGAAAATGATCCCGACAGACCGTTTGGCGCCTGGGTTTGGATAGACCTCGAGTCGGGCGTACCGGCATTGTTTCCGCTTAATCCGTGGGCGCTAATGCGCTTCTATCTGCCCAAATCTCTCCAGCACGGCGGCCCATTGTTTGACGACGTCGACGAACCGAAATTAACGGCTTACCTGCAGGACCATCGCGACGAGATGATCAAGAAGTTCGGCCAGAATCGTTTTGATCGCATGCTTGAACTTGCCTGTCAGATCGGGAGGTGCCAGCACGCGTGGCGGTCCATGCGGCGCATAGACAGAAGCGTCACATGCGCCCACAAGCGAGGGAAGATCAATCAGGCACAGGCCGACTCATACCGTCAGCGTCCCATCGCCTGGTACTCGCGGCTATTTGTTCGGGGTGTAAAAAGCGGATTTAAGAAGCTCGGCCGAAAGATTCGCTCTTTTCTATCGACGTTCACGCCTCGCTGGATCTGGAGCAAAGTGTGCATGACGGCGCATTTTCTGGTTTCGCAGAAATACCGGGCACGCATCGGACGGGTACTGGTGGTGCATCGAATTGCCTCGTGGGCGCGCCGTCGGCAACTTTTCCCACATGAGGCAAGGGTGTTGCGGCTGCATGTAAAGAGTGAGGAAGCGACCGAATACCTCGCGGATTTTGGGATTCATCTCGCCATCAAGCCACTTATTAAATTCAGTCAGTGGGTCATTTTGCCGGCCCTGCATGGTGCCGGCGTCATCAGCCTGAACACGATGATGATCGGTATTGTGTCCGGCGGGCTGATAGGACGCACGGTGTACACACTGTTCCGATTGATTCAGATGACGATGCGAGGTCGCGAAAAACCGTGGATTGCGCTGATGGTCGGTTGCCTGCCGGTGGTGGGGAACGCGGCATATCCTGCGCAGATCATCTATACCAGTACTGAACGAGATCACGACGTGGCACGGTTCATTCTGTACGACCTCTTTACCTGGGCCGGACGGGCTCTACCCATCTGGGGCGGGCCGGACACCATGACCGAGCACTTTTTCAACCGCTGGCCAAGCGTGGTCTTTCCTGCGAAGTCTCGGCGACTGCATGGGGAAGACCGTCTCGACGACAGCGACGAATGATCAACGACCGAATGGTACGCACTCCTTCCATACGACTCGCCCGGACCAGCAGGACATGGCTGTTCTTTCTTACTGCCGTTCTGGTCGCCGTGGCAACCTCTGCCGACCGTGTCGGCGTCAGTCAAGATCAATCCTGTCGGGGGCCCAGCGGAGATTCCGACCAGACCCGAAGCCATCCCACAGGCGGCGATGGCTCTGACGCTCATGCCCATCTTCGGTATGAAGGCTTTGGTGCGGTGACGCGTGGAAGCGAGAGTAGCCCCGGTCGCTATGACACCTTTCATGTCACCACGCTAGCAGACTCGGGAACCGGTAGCCTGCGGGACGCCGTTTCGCGTGGCAGGCGTCACATCGTATTTGATCTTGGGGGTACGATCACGCTGCAACACAATCTGAACATTCGCTACTCCTTTATCACGATTGATGGGGCTTCCGCCCCGGACCCGGGAATCACCATTGTTCAACCGGGAACAATCGGTACTACGATTGAGGCTCGGCCCAGCACGGGTCCGGTTTCGGATGTGGTGATTCATCACCTGCGCATGGAGGGACAGGCAGTTGAGCACCAAAACCGTGGAGATATCTGGGGAATAGATGGCGATGATGAATCGGTTTCTCGTGTCGTGATCGACCATATTACAGCTCGGGCGGCGACCGATGGTGTTTTTGATATCTATGGTGATGTCACGGACATCACCCTTCAGTGGAACCTGATCACCGACACCGTTACGATGCTGCATCTTTCAACCGGAAGCACGAGGCAGGCCCGAGAGCGGGTCTCTATTCATCACAATGTGTTTGCCGGCAACAATGAGCGACAGATCAGGATTCGGCATAACAATCAATTGGTCGATTATGTCAACAACGTCATATACGGCTGGGGATACTTTGAAGGAGGGGCCGCCGGACTTGACATCGCGTACGACAAGGGCGAAATAAACCCGAGTCTCAACGTCGTGAACAATCTCTTTCATTATGTGAGCGGTTTGGCCGGTGACGAGGATGATGCCATCCGGTTTAAGCGGGGAGCCGATGAGGGAAATGTCTATTTTAGTGGGAACCTTCTTCCATTGGCGGAGGCCGACAATCGTTCGACCTCGCAAGCCCTACCGATTCCAGTGGCCGCTCGAGTCACGACCTTTACCGCCAGCGAGTTGAAAGAGGCGGTCTTGCCCTACGTGGGTACCCACTATCCAACTAAAGCGGAAACCGCGCTGCTTGAGTCTATCGGGAACGCCCTCCAGAGGTGATTCCCGCGATCTTTCCACCCTCTGGCATTCTGCTAAGAAACTCGCCGAGTGACTCTCCCAGTCTAACTACATCGCCGCCTCTACAGCCGTGTCGGACTTCTCGTCCAAAGCGTCATCCTCCGGCGCCGCTTCATTCTGCTGCCTCTCTCGAATGGTATCGAGCAGCTGCATGACGATGGCACTCGGTGTCTTGAGGATAATGGATATGTCCAACAACAAGCTCTTCTTCATCCAATAGCGGACATCAAGATCCACCATTTCATTGAAGGAGAGTCTATTCTTTCCGCTCACTTGCCAGAGGCCGGTCAAGCCGGGCATTGCCTGCAAACGCTCGCGATGGTGAGATGAATACTGCTCCACTTCATAGGAAATCGCGGGCCGGGGCCCGACGAGACTCATATCGCCTTGCAGGACATTGAAGAGCTGAGGAAGTTCGTCGATGCCCGTCTTCCTAAGGACATTCCCAAAGGGAATGATGCCCGGATGCCTGTCCAGTTTCTTCATGGGTTTGTGGGAGATTCCAGCACCCGCTTGAGCGTCCGCAATAATCTTGATGAGGTGTAGCTTATGGGTAGTGGACTCAGCGGCCACTTCGTAGGTGCGAAACTTCCACATGGTGAAAGTCTTTCCCTTGAACCCAACCCTCTCCTGCTTGAAGAATACCGGTCCTCTTGACACCAATTTGATGAGAACGCCGACGATGGCTAGGATAGGGAAGGTGAGAATGAGACCAATAGTTGCCCCCGTAACATCCAAAGCCCGCTTCCACTGCGGAAGCGTTTGATTTGTCTCCTTCAGCCCATCGGCGCCATGTGCCTTGATTCCTGGGGATTTACCCTCCCTGATGTTGACAATCTTCGGGTCTGGCTGTTGGTGGGTCCCCTTCCCGGAAGACACGTTGCGGACAACGTCGAATTGTTGCCAGCGATCCCCCGTACCCTTCAGCACGCTACTTTCCATCTTTTCACCCCCCTTTTCGGATTCGTCAGATCCGTCCTCACTCCAGTCAATGCGTCATCGCATTGGCAACTACAACGCTGGCCATCTTACCCGAAACAACACACGAATGTCAATATCAAACTTTTAAATAGGTTGGGCATGACTATTCTAGAATCCTAAGTTCCTATAAAGATGCTTACATCATCCAATGCGCAAGTCTTGTGTGTTTTCAAGATTGAAGTCATTCTAAACTTACAAGATTTCCTAAAGATCGCATTCTTCCAAGAACATAAAGTCGGGATATAAAAGTACCGACCTATTCCCTGGAAACTAAGGAGTATTGAATGTAACGCAGCAGCATTGGCACGGGGAGCCAATATGTCATAAGTCGTTTATACAACTTAGTTTACATCATAGTCCTGCTCCATAGCCTGGAATCAGATGGACCTTCCTAGAAGAGGAAGTACGTGTCTGCTGGAAGAATTCGGCGTGCAGCCCACGGGGCGAAGCTATGCAAATAATTACGTACTTTCAATAGGTGATTTAGGTATCCTGGGTCGTCCTCGGCTACCAAGATACTGCGGCGTTCAGTGGCGCCCTGAGTTGACTGCCATGGGGAAGTAGGTCTACCCCCCTAGGGACCGGCAAGAAACAACTTGGACTTTTGAATGCCCAATTGCACCCCATCTTGGATCGCTTCCCAATCGCGACATCCGCGACGTAGAACAGCTACGCCCGTGGTGTCGCTCAATCGGTCGCGACCAAATATGGGGCACACTTGGACCCCAAATTGTCCAATTAATTTCTTGCCGATCCCCTTTGCCGTGTCTTTGTCGCCGAGCGAAACGAAAATCATACCCGAATAGTCTGAGAGAAGAACAATAGGTTTGAGCGATTCTGGCCGGAGCCGATGGTCATTCCACCTAAAGTCCTACCATGAATAGGTCGACCAACTACCCCACTATTGAGGAATGTGAGTGATGCATAGTACAAAGGATGAGTTCAGAGATCCGGATAATGATTCAGTGAATATCGCAGTCGTAGGATGTGGGTATTGGGGACCGAATTTAGTTCGCAACTTGTGCTCAACATCCGGCTGTACTGTCAAGCTAATTTGCGATACCGATACCGCCCGCCTCGAGCACCTTAGGGCAGTCTATCCGCGGGTCGATACAACCAACCACTTCGATGAAGTCGTTTCCCGTGAGGATATAGCTGCCACTGTCATCGCAACTCCTGTTCGTTTGCACTACGACATGGCGAAGCGATTGTTGGAAGCGGAAAAACACGTCTTTGTTGAAAAGCCATTGGCGCCCTCCGTGGAGGAATGCCAGGACTTGATTCAGACCGCGGACACGAGGCATCTGACCCTCATGGTGGGACACACGTTTCTCTATTCACCTACTGTTCGGCGGATTAAGGACATCATTGAACGCGGTGACTTGGGAAATATCCAGTACATTAGTTCCAGGCGTTTGAATTTGGGCCTGTTCCAAAAGGACATCAACGTCGCGTGGGACCTGGCGCCTCACGATATCTCAATCCTCCTCTATGTACTCGGCGAGATGCCAACTGGCGTCAACTGTCAAGGAAAGGCGCATATTACGCCGGGAATCGAGGACGTGACCAATATGACATTGACTTACAGAAACGGGATGTTCGCTACCATACAGAGCAGTTGGCTCGATCCCTGTAAAGTGAGGGACATGACGTTTGTCGGGGACAAGCGGATGCTGGTCTATGACGACATGGAGCCCTTGGAAAAAGTAAAAATTTACGACAAGCGGGTGGAGGTTCCACCGCACTACGATACGTTTGCCGAGTTTCAGTACTCTTACCACTATGGAGACGTCTATTCTCCCTTCGTCAAACAAGTAGAATCCTTAAAGTTTGAGTGTCAACACTTCGTTGATTGCATTAAGTCGGGAGAGACGCCGATATCCGGCGGTAGAGACGGATTGCAAGTGGTCCAAGTGCTCACCGCCGCCGCCGAATCTTTACGGCTTGAGGGAGCACGGGTGGAGATCGGGAAGCTAGCCACCGTTGAAGCATAAGAAAAAGTATGCAAGAGGGGTGGCACCATGGGTATCGAATTGCAGGGATAGGACCCGAATCTGGGTTTTGATAGGTTGCTAAATGAAAATATGGATTGATCTTGCCAACGCCCCCCATGTGCCATTCTTTCTGCCCATCATAGAACAACTGGAGCAGGAAGGCCATGAGGTGATCTTGAGCCTGAGAGACTTTAACTATACGGTGGAACTCGCAGCCCGAAACGGATGTCAGGGCACCGTCATTGGGAGGCACGGAGGCAGAAATCCGTTTGCAAAGGTCGTCGACTTGATGAGTCGAACGAAGGGCCTCATCGAGTTTGCCCGTGGCCAACAAATTGATATCGCCGTCAGTCACAACTCCTACGCCCAAACGATCGCGGGAAGGCTCTCAGGCATTCGAGTCGTCACGATCATGGACTATGAGGGGCAGCCGGCAAATCATATCGGCTTCCGTTTTGCGCACAAAGTGATTGTTCCCGATTCCTTCCCAGATAAGGATCTCAAGCGTTTTGGAGCAACCGTTCAGAAAACCTACAGGTACACAGGCTACAAGGAGCAACTCTATCTGTCGAGTTTTGCGGCAGATCCCAATTTTAAGCGTCAACTCGAGGAGGCCTGTGATCTGCCCGATAGCTGGAATCACGAAAAAACGACACTCGCCGTTGTGCGGACTCCTGCCACCATGGCGGCTTACCACCCCAAAAGCAGTCCCACCTTCGATCGATTGCTGGAAGCGCTGGATACCCGAAATGACTTGACCGTCGTCATGCTCTGTCGGACGGATCAGCAGCGGGAAGAGATTCGCCAGAGGTATCCCGACTTCCATATTCCCAAGCACCAGCTCGATGGAAACAATTTGGTTTATCATGCCGATTTGGTCATTAGCGCCGGAGGCACGATGAACCGCGAGGCGGCAATTCTTGGCACTCCTGCCTATACGGTGTTCGCCGGCGCCTTGCCGGCCGTGGATGCCAATTTGGTCAAAGTGGGGAGACTTACCAGACTCGAAACAGAACAGGACTTGGACAAGATTGAGTTCGGCAAGAAAGTCCCGGGAAATACGTTACAGAACTCCAATCTCTGTCAAGAAATCGTCCACGAGATTCTCCAGTAAGCTTTGCTTCATTTTCGTTACCCACTGAGCACACGGCCTCGAATCAAGAGGATGTAGCTAGACACATCTATTAGGTAGGGAGATCACCGTATGAAAGTGCCTTTCTTTGACCTTAACGCTCAGAACGAGTCGATCAAAGAGGAATTGCTGGCAGGGATCCAGGCGGTACTGGACTGTTCTGCGTTTGCGGGGGGTCCTTTTGTGGAAGCCTTTGAGGACAACTTTGCACGGTTTTGCCAGTGTGACCATGCCGTCGGCGTAGGCACGGGCACCGCTGCTCTGTGGATGGCCCTCCTGGGCTTAGGCGTCGGCCCGGGGGATGAAGTCATCACGGTCCCCAACACCTTCATTGCGACGGCCGAGGCCATTACCTTCTGTGGTGCCCGGCCTGTGTTTGTGGATATTGATGAACAGTCCTACAACATGGACCCCGCCCTGCTGGAGGCGGCCATCACGGACAAGACGAAAGCAATTGTTCCGGTTCATCTCTACGGTCAGCCCTGCGACATGGATCCGATCC
Source organism: Planctomycetota bacterium (assembly GCA_022563885.1). Lineage (GTDB taxonomy): Bacteria > Planctomycetota > Phycisphaerae > Sedimentisphaerales > Anaerobacaceae > JAIPFM01. Next base: position 19,070 of record JADFMM010000032.1, read on the forward strand.
TGGCCATCGCCAAGAGATGGGGTCTCTACGTGGTAGAGGATGCTTGCCAGGCACATGACGCCGAATACAGAGGAAAACGGGCAGGATCCATGGGCGATGCCGGCTGCTTCAGCTTTTATCCCGGCAAGAACCTAGGTGCCTGGGGCGAGGCTGGCGCAGTCGTCACCAACAACACGGAGTTAGCCGACCGCATGAGGATGTTCCGAGATCATGGTCAAGACAAGAAGTACTATCACTCGATGGTAGGCTGGAATGCCCGCATGGATGGTATTCAGGGGGCCATTTTAACGATCAAACTGAAATACTTGCCGCAGTGGACGGAGGCTCGGCGAGAGAATGCAAAACTCTATCAGGAACGGCTTGACCCCGAAGGGAGTGTGATCGCTCCTATTGAGATGGCCTATGCCAAACATGTTTACCATGTCTATGCCGTTCGTGCCAAAAATCGCGACGCACTCCTCACTGGACTGCGTGACAGAGAGATCTTCTGCGGCATTCACTATCCAGTTCCACTCCACTTGCAGGAGGCGTACGCCTCAATGGGTCTAGGACCCGCTTCGTTTCCGGTCGCAGAGCAATGTGCGAAAGAGATTCTCTCGCTGCCGATGTTCCCGGAACTGCCCTCCCAACAGATCGACTTTGTCTGCCACGCGGTGAATGCCTGCCTGACCGAACAGCTCACACACTGAAACCGTTCGTTCAAACTGAAGAGTCGACCCATGGCGAATTCAAATAGAGACGACATGTCGGAAGGCAGTGCGTTTTACGACAATATCGAGCATGTGTTCACCAAGATCTGTGCAGACGATCCAGAGCCAGCCGTCGTCACGGAGAGCCCGCTGGTCCCCGTGGAACCGGTGAGTCCGCCGCCGCTTGAGCCCATTCCGGAGACCAGCCTAACTGCGCATGCAGCCGAACCACCGATGGATATCGTCCAGTCCCTGTTGCGATTCAAATGGACGCTGGTGACCACCTTCATGCTGGTGTCCGCCACCTTGATCTGGCTAATCTGGACCAAGACGACCCTGAAGTACCAGGCAAGGGGAGAGATACGCATTCGCCCGGTCATTCCACGATTGGTGTTCAATATCGACGAGAATGGAGCGATTCCCTTTTACGACTCTTTCGTGAGAACACAAGTCTCAGTCATCCGCAGTCTCGGTATCTTGAAACCGGTTTTGGAAAGGCCGGACATCCGGAAAACCCTGTGGTATCAGAATCCGGACAGTTCACTGATCCAGAAAATAAGGGCCGACACCATCTCTCCCTTCGAGCGCCTGAGAGAGGGCCTGGTGGTTACTCCCCGACGAGGAACCGAGGTAGTCGACCTGGATTTCACATGTCCTTTTCCTGAAGACGCGAAGGTCATTGTCAATGCAATCTTAGATCAGTACCTCGCTGAGGTGGGCGACAGGGCACACGCAGACAAAGACGATCTCGACAGCAAGCGGATTGCACGGTTTGAAGCGTTACAAAATGAGATACAGCTTCACGACAGCAGGATTTCCGAACTGCTCAAGAGCATGGGCACCGATGATGCACAGGCCCTGGTGGCCGACAGGCGGGCGAATTCGGACCGGAAGAAGGCCCGTCTGGACGAACTGAGACAACAGCAAAAACACCTCCAATGGACTCTCGACCGACAGACTCGTCCGGTTCCCGATGGTGTCACCCAGGAGGGCGGCGGTGGCGCCATCAATCCGCCGACTGCCATGGAGACCCAACCAAGATATTACGAGGACGCAGCGTGGGTTCGGCTCGATGGCATTGTCATGACGCTGCGGCACGATTTGGACACCACCTCGTATGGTCCCAGGCATCATGCTCTAGCAACGTTGAGAAACGACCTAGCATTCCAAGAAGTCGCAAAGCTCAGGCGTGAGGAACAACTGGATGCACAGTGGCGGGACAGAACGAGCTCCGTGGACGCTGCTCCTTGGGCAGGTGGCGCGGGTGGCGATGGTGGCGCGGTGGCCGCAGGTGACGCGGACATACGTCCGCTCTCTCCCAGAGATCAAATTGCCCTGCTTCGGTATGAAGAGGACAATCTGGCCGTGGTGTACGCCAAGGAAAAGGAGGAGTTTGCGAAACTCCTGGAAACGGTTCAGTTACTCAACAAAGAGACCGCGGCCCTGGCACACACGCGTGACCTCTGGAATGCGGTCCGTCAACGGATCGACCAGAAAAACATGGAACGCGATGTGCCGGGCACCATCGAGATTCTGATGCGAGCCATTACCCCCTCCGAACCCCACCAAGACCGCCGCATCGCCTTCTCCTGTCTTTCTCTGATCCTAGGATTAGGGTTAGGGGGTAGCGCGGCACTGATCCGTGCGCAGAAGAATCAGACGATTTATACGCCGAAGGACTTACCAGCCGCCATGCGGGAGCTTTTCCTAGGCAGAGTTCCTTTGATACGCAGCAAGAAGTTGCTGGGCCAGGCACTGTGGCAGGAGATAGAAAAAAAACAGTCTCTCATGGTCGAGCCTATCCGTGTGATGCGCACGATACTTCTGTCGCGTTTGAGCCGCCACGGCCAATCTGCCGTGTTGGTCAGCAGTGCCATGCCGGGGACGGGTAAATCGAGTTTCACAGCTCTGCTGGGTAAGAGTTTGGCTGAGGGAGGCAAGCGAGTGCTGCTGATCGACACGGACGTTCACGGCAAGGCGCTGTCTCGGCGATTCAAGCTTGTTGACCGTGCCGGATTCATAGAATCGGTGAGAGATGGAGAAATCGACAGGGAATTGATTGTTGAGACGGAGACAATCGGTTTAAGCATCTTACCTGCCGGAAAACCGGAGAAGGGCAAGATGGCACTGGAACAAATCGCAAACGGCGCCCTACAGAGATGCCTGGACCAGCTATCATCGCAATCAGACTTTAACCTCATCCTACTAGATTGCCCGGCAATCCTCATGATAGCGAACACGATCATCATGGCCAGCCAGGTCGATGGGACCATCATGGTGGAACGCGAACGCCTTTCCCACCGGGGAAGGGTTGCAAAGGCTCTAGCCCGGCTCGCCTCCGCCGGAGGGCGACTCTTAGGAACCGTCTTTGTCGGTTCGTACAAAAACGAGGACTCCGGCTGCGGCTCCGGTTATGAATATGGCAGCAGCGCTCAAGCCAGCACATAGCCACCCGAGTAGAGGCTTGGTTCGAAGCCCTCAACTGTCCGTTTCTGCCGACAGAGCCGACCCATCATGAGCATCAGGATTATCGCCCTCTATATTGTCATTACGGCTCTTGCGGCCTACGCCTGGAAGGATTGGTTCAAGAGTCTCTGTGGCCTCATCCTTCTCATGGCCTTCATGGCCCATGAAGACATGCCTAAAAACATAGCGGGAATCCAGGGCCTCAACCTCTGGAATGTGCTGTTCGCCAATGTATTCCTGGTCTACCTGCTCAGCCGTCGCCGCCAGGGTCTACGTTGGGATCTGCCCTGCTATTTCAATTGGCTGCTGGTGCTCTACCTTGTGGTTATAGTGGTGGGCGTCATGCGGGCTATTTTTGACCGTCGAAACATTCCGGATATTCCTCTCGCCGATTTGGTCAGTGATGAACTCATCAACACCGTCAAATGGGTGTTTCCTGCTCTGCTGGTGTATGACGGATGTCGGACACGGAGCCAGGCGCAACTGGTGTTCGTCACCCTGCTGCTGCTACAATTCTTCATTGCGGCCCAGATTGTCAAGAAAATGCCCTTGTCCATGGCATTTGGAACCATGGACCGGCAGTACATGAGGGACCGGAGGAGACTGAGCGATGAACTCGGCTTCAGCGCGGACGACATGTCGACGGTCCTCGCCGGAACGTCCTGGGGAATCGTGGCAGCGCTGCCCTTGGTGCGTAAGAAGAAATACAAGCTGATGCTGCTGCCAGCCGTCGGTCTGGTGATCTTGGGCCAGGCGATGACCGGCGGCAGAGCGGGCTATGCAGCTTGGGGAGCGACGGGCTTGATCATGTGTGCGCTGAAATGGCGAAAATGCCTACTGCTCGCACCGGTGGCGGTGATGCTATTGCCCGTCGTATTTCCCGCTGCCGCCGAACGCATGATGGTCGGCTTTGGAGAAAAAGATGCCAGCGGCCAAATCAGCCGCGATGACAATAAGATCACCTCGGGCCGGTCGCGCATCTGGCCTTTTGTTATAGACAAAATCGGGACTTCACCCCTCATTGGGCATGGACGCCTGGCCATGAAGCGAACGGGCCTTACGGCAAAAATGAGGAACGATCTAGGTGAATCATTCCCCCATCCCCATTCCATGTATTTGGAGACCCTCCTCGACAATGGTCTGCTCGGTGCTATTCCGATTGCCTTATTCTGGGGCACAGTCCTCGTTTTGTCGGGCCGGCTGTTTCGAATGGAGGATCCCCTCCACTCGGCCATCGGCGGCCTGACGCTGGCCCTGGTGCTCACCCAATTGATCTCCGGTGTCGGCTCACAGCATTACTATCCCACCGAGAGCAAGATGGCCCATTGGGTCGCCATGCTTCTCACCCTGCGCATTTACTACGATGAGAAGCGAAGGCAATTGGGGGGGCTTCTCTCCGAAAATCCGATAGAGAGTCCGGCTATCGCGAAACAACCGGCCCCGGCATTGTGCCATGAGGAGTTCCTGTAAGGGGCATGGCAAAGCTTGCTTATATCCTGGCAGCCAGCCACTCAGGGTCGACCCTGTTGAGCATGTTGCTCGGCTCGCATCCCCAATTGGCAACCATTGGTGAGATCAATCTATCGCCGCAGGCCATGGGATCGCTGGATCGCTATCGCTGCTCCTGCGGTGAATTGATCGGTCAATGCGAGTTTTGGAAAAAAGTCCAGCAGGGCATGGCCGCCCGTGGGCATGATTTCGACCTTAGCAACGCCGGCACTGATTTCAAGTGGGTTAACTCACGCTACGCCCGGCGTCTCCTGAGACCCATGTATCGAGGACCTGTGACGGAGGCCATTCGGGACGCCGCGTTGTCAATCTCGCCGACCTGGCGAGAGCAACAATCCACCCTACAGCGGCGGAACGCGGCGCTCGTGTCAACGGCCCTGGAGATTACCGGGGCCCAAGCCTTGGTTGATTCATCCAAGATCGGGCTGCGCCTGAAATACCTGCTACGGAACGCCGAATTGGATGTTAGGGTCATTCGCCTGATGCGCGACGGCCGTGCGGTTGCCCTGACCTACATGGACCCGGCCGGATTCGCCGACGCCAAAGATCCCAATCGACGAGCCGGCGGCATGGGTGGTAGCAGAGCGAATGAGCGGCTGCAGATGGCGAAAGCGGCCTTTGAGTGGCGGCGCCATGTCGAAGAGGCAGAACAACTCTTGCGCAGCCTCAGGCCTTCGCAGTGGATCGAGTTGCGCTACGAGGAATACTGCAGTCAGCCAGAGGAAACGCTGGCCCGTATCTTTCGCTTCCTCGGCGTCGAATCGAGCCACCAGCCGAATACCTTCCGCAGTGTCCGACAACATGTGGTAGGCAACGGCATGCGACTCGATACCACTTCGGAGATTCAGTGTGACGAGCGCTGGCGGACCCAACTCACAGAGCGTGACTTGCAGGTGTTTGACGAAATCGCCGGCGACGCGAACCGCCGATACCGATACGAGTGATCTTCATTTCCTTTCGTTGGCCGAGGTTATTGGATTGCAGCACAAAAACTCGCCGCCAAGCGATGAAACCCCATGATTGCGACTATAACGGAAAAACCAGACACCTCTAAGGACACGATTCAATCGGCAGACAAACTCCAACAGGACATCAGCGGTAGAGATCGGCTGATCTCAAACGTCCTCTTCAGCTGGACCTCTCATCTCGTCTTCTTCATCGCCGGGTTCATCATGCCTCGCATGATCGACAATCACCTGGGGCAGGAGCTACTCGGGGTATGGGATTTGGGCTGGTCACTGGTCGGCTACTTCTACCTGGTTCAAGGCGGGGTCAACTCTTCCGTCAACCGCTACGTGGCCAGGTACCGCGCGGCCAACGACATGACCCGCGTCAACGACACGGTCAGCTCGGGACTCTGCGTGATGGGACTGGCCGGACTTGGGATGCTCGGATTGACCGTCGGCGTCACCATGCTCATGCCTGCCTGGTTTGGTGGGCGCTTGGCCGGGAATGTGCGGGAAGCCCAGTGGGTCTATTTCTACCTGGGCATCAGCATGGTAATTGACACAGGCTTGGGTCCTTTTACCGGCGTCCTCACCGGCTGCCACCGCTGGAAAATGCATAATCTTATCAAGAGCGGTTCGCATATGGCCTCCGTGGCTGGAATGATCGTCGTTCTACTGGCAGGCGGAAACCTGGTGAACCTTGCCCAAGCCTACTTGGTAGGCCAAGTCGTTTCCTACGCGATGCGGGTGGTCTGCGCCTATCGGGTCTGTCCAGGCCTGCACGTTAATCCTTTCAGAGCGCGCAGATCCACCATCAAGAGCATATTTGCCTTCAGTGGAAAGATCCTGATTCCGACACTCTCGGTCATACTCGCGACACAGACAACCGGCGTTCTAATCGTCGCCTCTCTCGGCCCGGCCGCCTTGGCCCTGTTTACTCGCCCGCAATCGCTCACACGCCAGATCTCCACATTCGTCAACAAACTGGCCTTCGTGCTGACACCCACCGCCAGTTCCTTGCAGAGTACCGGCAACCACAAGGAGATCAAGGCACTGCTGCTCAAGACGATCGGTTACGCCAGCCACCTATCCCTGCCCTTGGTTCTGGTGCTCACCGTGTTCGGGGGTCCCATCCTGCAACTGTGGATGGGAAAGAGTTACGCCAGCAACCTATTGCCAGCCATCTTGGCTCTCGGGGCTCTGCCTCAGATGATCAACATGCCGGCGTGGCAAATCCTTGTTGGCCTCAATGCTCACGGGCGCGTTGGGGTCGCCCAGCTTCCCGCATCCATGGCCTCAGTCCTACTGATCGTCCTCGTTTTGGGGGTTTTAGATTTAGGTCTGGTCGCCGTGGCGGTGGCAGGGGCTTGTCCGAGGATGGTCGTGCACCTATTTTATTTACCCCTCTGCGTCCGTCGTCGGCTCAACATTCGCCTCGGTGAATACGCCACACACGCCCTTCTGCGCCCTATGGTGCATGTTTTTCCCTTCGCGGCATGCCTGGTGGGAGCCCGTTTCTTTTTGAACACCCATCCCCTAGCCGAGTTGGCCTGGGGCTTGACGCTCGGCGGCACTGTCCTGATGGTCATCTATTGGCGGTATGTCTTGCCGGCTCGACTCAAAGGCCGCCTCATTCGCATGGTTCCAACCTATCATGATTTCGAATAGACCCATTTGTGTGGTACTGGTCATCGATGACCTGGAGTATGGCGGTGCCCAGCGTCAAGTCCTGGAATGTGCCAACAACATGGACCCGACGCGTTTCGACGTCCACGTCTGCACTCTGTCGGATTATGTCCCACTGGGGAAACAACTGACGGATGCCAACCGTCGGTTGCATGTCATCGGCAAAAAGAACAAGTTTGACTTCACAGTGGTCCTCCGCTTGGCGCAGCTGTTCAGGTCGCTGGAGGCCGACATTGTGCACAGTTACCTGTTCCGTGCGGACATTGCCACCCGCCTGGCCGGACGGCTGGCCGGAACCGCACTCGTCATTGGATCGGAACGGAACGCCAACTACAAACCGAAAAAGAGGCACATCCTCGCCTACAAGCTGACGCGTGCTTGTGTCGACCTAACGATTGCCAATTCGAAGACGGGCGCTGACTTCAACAGCAGGATGTTTGGCCAACCGGCACCTGACTATCGGGTGGTTTACAATGGTGTCGATACGCAACGATTCAAAGCTCAGAGCCCCAACGCCATACGGACCGAACTCGGAATCGCCGAAGAGGACCCGGTCATTGGCATCTTTGCAAGTTTTAAACCACAGAAGAATCACGCCATGCTACTCCTCGCCTTCCGACAAGTATTGGAGTCGATCCCTAAAACGATCCTTCTCCTCGTTGGGGACCGCCTCGCCGGCAATATGGGCGGAACCACCGACTATCATGGGCAGATGGAAGCCTTAATTGATGAACTGAAGATCCGGCACAAGTGCATCTTCCTGGGAAACCGAAACGACGTCGAACGGCTCTATCCGGCTTGTGACATCACGGCACTGTCGTCGCTCTATGAGGGGACGCCGAATGTCCTGCTGGAATCGATGGCCTCGGGGGTCCCTGTCGTGGCGACCCGTGTATCGGACAATGCCTATATCATCAAGGAGGGAGAAACAGGGTGCCTCGTACAACTCGATGACGTCGACGGCATGGCGGGGCGTCTCAGAACGCTCTTGCGTGACGCGCCGCGACGACGGGAGATGGGGCGGAAGGCACAAGAATGGGCAAACGAAAAGTTCTCAATCGAGCAACTGATCAAGAATACGGAAGACGTGTATCTTCAGGGCCTGCATGAAAAACGCCAGCTCTCACAGACTAAAAACGTCAAAGACGAATAGCCGAGCCCATCAAAGCGATCAAGAGGTACGGTTGCGTGACTTGCCCTATCCTTACCGTTCGATGCTGGCGATCTGCAGTGATCTCGACGAGACACCGGATAGGCAGGTCTACTGGGAGATCATGCGATTCTTAAACACAACCGAGACTACCGCGATGGGACCGGGGGCCGGGCTAAATGTTGGGAATTCGATTTACTTTGATATGCCGCAGGATCAATTCGCCTACTGGAATACGGACGATACCGGGCGGGCCATGGTTCAACAGTTGATCCGGAGTGGCCATATTGACTGCCTGCACTCCTATGGCGACCTCGCTACTTCCCGTAGTCACGCCGAGCGGGCACTGGATGAACTGACCCGGCATGACTGCCGGTTGGAGGTGTGGATGGACCATGATGTCGCGCCAACCAATTTTGATCCCGGCATCATGTTCGGCCACGGCAACGAATCAGGCCACCCGGCATACCATGCCGACTTGACCCTGGACTACGGAATTCAGTATGTCTGGTGTGGGCGCGTCACGAGCGTGTTAGGTCAGGATATCCCTCCGCAGTTCGGAGGCATCCTCAAATGGAACCATCCCTTGAGTTCGGGCAGAACGCTACTCAAGGAATTCTCGAAACAGCAACTGGCCAAATTGGGGAATAAAAAATATGCGATGCATGGTACCAATAGCACGCTACGTCCGACCTCTCTGGGAGACAGGCGTCGGGTCTATGAATTTCTGCGTTGCAATCCCCATTGGGGCGGCGTCAGTTCTTGTGATCAGGGTCGATACCTCGCTAGAGTACTGTCGCGAGACATCGTCACCCGACTAGTCCAGCGTGGCGGGACATGCATACTGTATACGCATTTGGGAAAAATCGACAATCCGGACGTTCCTTTTGATAGCGAGACGGTCGCGGCATTTCGTCTGTTGGCAAGTGAACAGGAGGCCGGGAACCTCTTGCTAACAACCACTCGACGCTTGCTGGGCTACTCTCGTGCTCTCAGGGCGAGTCGTTTCAGCACCGTCTACCGTGACAATGGACTCACCATTGACATTCAAACCCAAGAAACAGGGAGTGAACTCGGGGACGTCACAGTGGCCGACTTACAGGGCTTGACCTTCTACGTACCGGATGCCGAAGTCATTCACGTCACCGTCAACGGACGGGAGATAGCGTCTCTCAACCACAACAGGCCGGATGAGACAGGAAGGCCCAGCGTGTCACTCCCTTGGCCATTCTTGGAGTTCCCGGACATCGGACCCAGCGCCTAGTACGCTCCCCGGTCGGCATCCTAAACCCAAAAACGGAAGAACACGTGACGTCCGCCACGAGCCGCACTCTTTTTTTGACGCGAGATATGATATGACCGATATTGGCAGAACCCATCCAAAGGGTTCACTGGAAACCAGCAAGATCAACCTTAAACATGTTTTACTGATTGCCCCCATCATCGTGGCAGGCTGGTTTCTTGCCTTACGCACTTCCCAGGTTGTGTTGACGCAGATGTATGAAGGCAATTCACTGACGTCTCTCAACGATCTACTGACAAACAAGGATCGTCACCCGCTCGAATACTATTTTCATCGCCTCGAGCCACCCATTGCCGCCGCACATCTTATGCTCGCAGTCGTCGCCACGATATTTGTCGTACGGACTCGGAAGTCGGCTGCCCTATGGTTGACTCTGCTTATCCTCGGCGACACGATCCTGCTGGCCTACAGCGAAAAATACGGCGGACCCCTCCTGAACATCGTCGTAGATTGGTCCATCCCGGAGGTGTATCAGTATTTCAAGGAAGTGTTTTTGGCCGTCCTCCTGGTCGCCTTGTACAGAAGACACAAGCATGTTCTGTATGCAATATTTGCCGGCATCGCCATTTTCCTCTTCGTCGACGACGCATTTAAGTATCACGAAACGGTCGGCCACGCCATCGCTCCGCTCATTTCACGTACCCCCCTGCCCGCACTCATCGGGACTGAGCCCAATTACATTGGAGAGATATGCAGCCTCGTACCGCTCCTTTTCCTGTTACCCTTCGGTGCAATGTCATTTGTCCACGTGGACCGCGGAACGAAAAGGGTGACGCTCGTGTTTACCGGGATGCTCGGCGCCCTGTTCCTATTCGGCGTCGTGATCGACCTGATAGGCAACCTCACAGTGTCTCACCCCGTGTTTACCATCCCGTCAATCCACATTGTCGAGGATTTTGGTGAGATGATTACGTTGAGCTGTTGGCTGTCGTATACCGCGTATCGCTATTGGAAAACAGAGTAAAACTCGCGCAGCGCATCCGTTTCTTGGTCCTAGCACCTCGGCTGGCGAGGGGAGACTTTATAGGATAACACACATGTGTGGTTTGGTTGGCTATAGCTCCGGTAGAGTATTTCAAGAGGCTCTGATCCAAACGATGAATGACACGCTCAGCCATCGGGGGCCTGACGATTCCGGGCATGTATGTCTCATTGACAACGATAAACAGATTGCGTTGGGACACAAACGGTTGTCCATTTTAGATCTATCGACAAACGGTCAACAGCCCATGTACTTTGAGCACTTGATCATCGTATTCAATGGTGAGATCTACAACCACCTGGAAATCCGCAAACGACTTGAAGCTGAGAACTATGATTTTCAATCCACGAGTGATACCGAAACCCTACTAAAAGCGTTTCACAAGTGGGGAGTGGGGTGCCTGGAATTATTGAATGGGATGTTTGCCTTTGCTGTGTATGACAAGCAAAGACGGGAACTGTTCTTGGCGCGAGACAGGCTAGGGATAAAACCGCTTTATTACTACCACCACGGCAACAGTTTTGTCTTTGCTTCCGAACTCAAGGCGATTATGAAGTTTCCCGATTTCAAAAAAGACATCAATTTCCAAGCAGTCACTGACTATTTCACCCGAAGATATATTACCAAACCGCACACCATTTTCAACAGAACCTTCAAGTTAGAAGCCGGACATTACTTGCGTTATAGCGGTAACGAGCTTACCAAACAGAGTTACTGGTCTCTAGGGGAGAAGTTTTGCACGAGACGCATTGACCCTAAAAAAAGCAAGGATGACTATTTAGATGAATTTGATGCGCTGTTGCAGAAATCTGTAAAATACAGGATGCTAAGTGACGTCCCCATTGGTTCTTTTTTGAGTGGAGGATATGACTCTTCCCTGGTGACCGGCATGATGCAGCAGTTATCGCATAAACCGGTTCGATCGTTTTCTATCGGTTTTAATGAGAGCCAGTACAATGAAGGACATTACGCTAAAAAGGTCGCAGCGCATTTGGGGACGGATCACCATGAACTATACTTTTCAGCAGATAAGGTCAAAGAGATCATTCCCAGAATTCCGGATATAGTTGACGAACCTTTCAGTGACAGCTCTCTACTACCGACCATTTTGCTCAGCGAATTTACACGAGGAAGTGTAACGGTTGCGCTATCCGGAGATGGAGGCGATGAACTCTTCTGTGGATACGATCATTACTATCAAGATCTGAAGAATCAGAAGTATCTGCTGGCTGGTAAACTGTTCGGGTCCCTCGGGCGATTAAGAGGAGTACCGTCCCTGATCGACAGAATAGACAGACGTCTATTGAAGTTTTTCTACTTTCAAGACAAAAATGCCATGATCAATTCTCACTATGCTTATTCTGGCGAGTTCTATTTTAATGGCCTGGTCAAGGGGCATTCTTACCAAATGGCCTCTCAGTATGGCGCCCTGCTGGACGCCACTGACAATATTCAAGAGAAACACATGCTCCAGGATATGAACAATTTCCTTCCTGAAGACATTCTCACCAAAGTCGATAGGGCCAGTATGTACTATGGCTTAGAAGTGCGGACACCCCTATTGGATCATCATCTGGTGGAGTTCTCTTTCTCGGTTCCCCATGAGTTGAAGTACCACCAGGGCGAACTGAAGTATCTGCTGAAGGAGCTTGCCTATAGACGCGTGCCCAGAGAACTCCTTGACCGTCCCAAGGTTGGTTTTATCCCCCCCATCGAGAAATGGCTAAGAAACGATTTAAGCTGGCTTGTTGAGGAATATCTATCAGACAGATACCTTACCTCTCAGGACATATTTGACGTAAAAAAGCTTAGACGAATAGTAGAGCGATCGAAAAACGAGAACGATCGTTTCTTTTCCTGGCACCTGTGGAGCATTATCGTATTTCAAATGTGGTATGCTAAGCACATGGACTCGAATGTCTGATCCAGTATCGTATCAGTGGTAGGCGGAAACTCACAATGCCGGAAATCGTACAACCCCAAGAGCTTCCCCCAAGCAAAGGCAAAGGATTAAAGGGCAAGCTGATAAAGTTTTTACTGCACTTTCTGGTAGATCTGTATCTTGGCTTGTATCGTATAGGCGCTTTGCTGCACCGCACAATACCCCGACTAAAGCCCGACCAAAAGCGATGCGTCCTTTTGACCGGCACCTTCCATTCTCGCAATTGGATAATGAACCATTTGGGACCCATGGCCCTAAGCGGCCAATGCAGGAAGATTTGGATTGTATGTAGCTTTCCGATCCCGGAAACTAAAAAAGTTATTTGGATATGCCCTCCCAAATGGATGCGATCGCTGCTTGGGGAAACGCCTGCCAGACTTCTGATTTACAGTTACGTCGCTGTTCGACATCGACCCGAAATAATTGGTGGTTTCCACTTGCTGATCAACGGGTTACAGGCAATGGCCCTTGCACGGTTTCTGGGTCGAAAATCGCTCTATATCAACGGCGGCGGTCCGAGGGAAACTGTCGGTGGCGGCTATCTGGGCAACAAGATGTTTGGGGGTCTCGGTAAGGCCGACGCAGCTTTGGAAAGAAAGCTACTCAAGGCAGTCAACCAGATCGACATTGTCGTGACGATGGGTAGAAAAGTGATTGAGTACTTAAGAAAAGAGGGCGCCACTCACCCTCGTTTCGAGGTCGTTCCAGGAGGTATCGACGGTTCGCTCTATGAATCTCGTAACATTGAGAAAAAATATGATCTGATAACAGTCGGCCGAATGGGATATGTGAAGAGGTTCGATATTCTTCTTGAGTCCATTAAGGAGGCTAGCAAGCGGATGCCTTCTATTGCATTGGCCATAGTCGGCGATGGTGAACTCGAAGAGGAACTTAAAGATCAGGCGGCCAGACTTGGCATTTCGGGAAACGTTTCGTTTCCCGGATTTCAGACGAATGTCGTTTCTTGGCTGCACCAATCGCGGGTATTCGTGCTCACTTCGGACTCAGAGGGTTTATCACTGGCACTGATGGAAGCAATGATGTGTGGTTTACCTGCCATTGTATCGGATGTCGGCGAATTAAGTGAACTCATAAAGGACGATGAAAATGGCTTTCTGGTGGAAAGACGCCAACCCGGTCAATTTGCCCAGAAGTTCGTAGAACTGCTAGGAAACAACCCTAAACTTGCCGCGTTTTCACACGCGGCCAGGCAGGCTGCTTCGCGCTTCGAAATAGGCCACACCGCCGAAAGATGGAATGCCATCTTCAGCGCATCCTAGCACTTGCGGTCGTGGAGAAAAGATGAACCGAATAGACTCTCTTATCCTGCGCCGCAAAGAGTTTGCCGGTCCAGTGCTCGTCCTGGCGGCCATGGTGGGGCCAATCATTTGGTGTGTCGAAGCAGGTGACGCCGCAACACTCACGGTGACGGCACAGCACGGTTCGGTCATCGGCACGCCGCACAAGGCGCACTATGAACTCTATCA
>JADFMM010000234.1 GCA_022563885.1 Planctomycetota bacterium
AGTGACGAGCGGGAGCTATAACGTCTGTTTCATAGTCTGGGCACGGTACGAAATCCTCATCCAACTAGCAAGCACCTTCAGCCCCGCGGGCCATAGCCCCTTGGAGTAGAAGGAGGTACGTCGAGATATTATTTGCACCCCACGCCCCACGGGGACCGTTTCTTACTCCTTCGCCATCATGTCCATGAACTCGTTGACCGCGGTGGTTTCGAGCTTTTGTCGGTCCAGACAGAGATCATAGATTCTCCCCGACTTGCCTTCTGGGAAACACGTCGTCAAGGCGCCGCGAAACTTCTTTTCGAGAAGTGGGATTCCTTCGTCGCGACGGCGGCGGTGACCGATCGGGTAGTCGATCATGACTCTCTCTGTGGCGGTGCCGTCGGTGAAAAAGACTTGGACCGAGTTTCCGATGGCGCGCTTGTCGGGTTCGAGATATTCGCGAGTGAATCGATCGTTTTGCACGCAGCGCATTTTTTCCCTTAGAGCGTCGATTCGCGGATCGGAGGCGACCTCGTCTTCGTAATCGTCGACGGTCAATCGACCGTAGATCAACGGCACCGCGACCATATATTGCAGGCAGTGATCGCGGTCAGCCGGGCTGTGCAGCGGTCCGTCTTTGGAGATGATACGCAGCGCCGACTCCTGAGTTGTGAGTTCGATCGAGTCGATTTGGTCCAGGCGATCCGCGACTTCCGGATGTAGCTTGATCGCACATTCGACTGCGGTCTGCGCGTGGAACTCGGCCGGAAAGGAGATCTTCAGCAGGATGTTCTCCATCACGTAGGCACCATAGGGTCGCTGAAACTTGAATTTCTCGCCCTTGAATAGGACGTCGTAGAATCCCCAGGTTTTGGCGCTCAACGCGCTGGGCACGCCCATTTCGCCATTGGCGACCATCATCGCCAGACGCACGCCGCGGCTCGTCGCGTCGCCGGCCGCCCAACTCTTGCGTGAACCGGTGTTGGGCGCGTGGCGGTAAGTGCGCAGACTCTGGCCATCGACCCAGGCGTGGGAAATCGCGTCAATGATCTGATCCTTGCCGAGCCCCAGCATTTGGGCAGCCACGGCGGTGGAGGCCACTTTCACCAGGATAACGTGGTCGAGTCCAACACGATTGAAACTATTCTCGAGAGCCAACACCCCTTGGACCTCATGCGCCTTGATCATCGACGTAAGGACATCGCGCATCATCAGCGGGGTCTTGCCCTCGGAAACGCTCTTCCGGCTCAAATAATCGGCCAGCGCCAGGATGGCTCCCAGGTTGTCCGACGGATGTCCCCACTCAGCAGCCAACCACGTGTCGTTGAAGTCCAGCCAGCGGATCATGGCGCCGATGTCGAACGCAGCCTTTACGGGGTCTAATTGGAATCGCGTGCCGGGCACCTTGGCTCCGTTGGGCACCACCGTGCCGGTCGCGATCGGCCCCAGGTGCCTTGTACACGCGGGGAAACGAAGCGCCAGGAAACCGCAACCGAGCGAGTCCATCAGGCAGTAGCGCGCCGTGTTGTACGCCTCGTCGCTCTCGATCACATCGTCGACGATGTAATTAGCAATGTCGACGAGTTCCTGATCCGGTTCTGGACGCACGTTGGCGTCGGCCACATGTCGGCTCATTGACAGTTTCCTCTCGTCAGAAACTTAAAGGTCTCTCCGACAGCCTGTGCTTTGCTGCCGCATCAGTCACGCTCCTCGATCGGAATGAACTTCAGGTTCTCCGGGCCAGTGTAGTTTGCGCCCGGGCGGATGATCTTGCCGTCCTCGCGTTGCTCGATCACGTGGGCGCCCCAACCGGCGATTCGGGACATGACAAAGAGCGGCGTGAACATCGCCGTGGGGATGTTCATTTTGTGATAGGACACGGCCGAAAACCAATCCAAGTTGGGAAACATTTTCTTCACCTCCCACATGACCGATTCCAGACGCTCGGCAATATCGAATAGACCGGTGTCACCCGACTCCTGGGACAACTGCCTCGCCACCGCTTTGATGACCGTATTCCGCGGATCGCCGGTCGTGTAAACCGGGTGGCCGAAACCAATGATAATCTCCTTGCGGCTGACCCGTTCTCGGATGTCCGTCTCGGCAGAGTCTGGATCGCGATATCGACCCAGGATGTCAAATGCGACTTCATTCGCGCCGCCGTGCTTGGGGCCCCGCAGTGCGCCGATGGCCCCCGTGATCGTCGAATAGAGATCCGAAGCCGTCCCGGCGATAACGCGTGCGGTGAATGTCGACGCATTGAATTCGTGCTCGGCGTAGAGGATCAGGGAGGTATGCATCGCGCGAATCCAGGACGCCCGGGGCTTTTCTTGATGCAGCAGTTGCAGAAAATGCTCGCCGATTGTATCGGCCTCCGTTTCGACTTCAATGCGGCGGCCGTCGTTTGCGAAATGATGCCAATAAAGAAGCATCGAGCCAAAGCTCGCCATCAACCGATCGATGAGATTGCGAGCCGCTGAGGGCGCATGCTCTGCGGGCTCCGGCTCGCAAGTTCCCAACATGGAGCAACCTGTCCGCAAGACGTCCATCGGGTGGGCGGATGCGGGAACAGCCTCCAGCATCTGCTTCACCGGGTCGGGGAGTGCTCGCATTGACTTTAGTTTGGCTTGGTAAGCGACCAGTTCGGACCGGGTCGGCAGCGAGCCATGAATCAGCAGGTGGGCGATTTCCTCGAATTGCGCCGTATCGGCGAAGTCGAGTATGTCATAGCCGCGGTAGTGCAGATCGTTCCCCGCGCGGCCTACGGTGCAAAGTGCGGTATTGCCTGCTTCCACTCCGGATAGCGCGACCGATTTTTTGGGTTTTCTGACGTCAGTCCTCGGCTCGTTCATGATGGGTCGTCCTCCCGACGGTTCTTTTTGAACCGTTCGTCAAGTTCGTTTTCCAGTTCGTGATAACCGAGATGTTCGTAAAGTTCTTCACGCGTTTGCATCGTGTCGAGAACCCCTTGCTGAGTTCCTTCGCTACGGAGAGCTTGATAAACACCAAGGGCCGCCTTGTTGGCGGCGCGAAACGCGGAGAGCGGGTAAAGCGCGATGCGGACCCCTGCGTCCGACAATTGCTGGGTGGTAAAGAGGGGCGTGGCGCCAAACTCCGTGATATTGGCGAGGACGGCTACCTGAACCGTCTCGACCATTTCACGGTATTGCTCCAGTTGCGTGATCGCTTCAGGAAAAATTATCTCGGCGCCCGCTTCCACATAGGCGCAGCAACGATCGATCGCTGATTGCATGCCTTCGACAGCCAGCGCATCGGTGCGGGCCATAATCACGAAATCGTCATCACACTTGGCGTCAACTGCCGCCCTGACGCGATCGATCATCTCGTCCTGGCTGACGAGGGTTTTGCCCGGGCGATGACCGCATCGCTTCTCCACCACCTGATCTTCGATATGTACGGCCGCGGCGCCGGCCTTGATCATGGACTTGACGGTCCGGGCGATATTCAACGCGCCGCCCCACCCGGTGTCGATATCGACCAGCAACGGGAGGTCGGTGATGTCCGTGACGCGCCGGACATCAATCAGCACGTCTTCCATGGTCGTGACGCCGAGATCGGGGACTCCGCAGGAACCGGCCGCGACGCCTCCCCCTGAGATATAGAGGGCTTTGAAGCCAGAGGCTTCTGCAAGACGTGCTGCATAGGCGTTGATGACACCGACCACCTGCAGGGGTTTTTCCTGCGCTATGGCATCGCGAAATCGGGCGCCGGCGGATTTCAAGCTGCTCATGAGGACCGTCTCCTTAGGGCTTCGTCGCCGTTGGGTAACCGAGTTCCGCCGGGGACTGAGTCATTTCGTCGGGGACGGTTGGATCGTCAATGGTCGCCGACTGCAAGGAAATTTAACTGATAGGAAATTTGATTTCCACCTACAGGAGTGATTATAGCAGGGAACGGGATACGGCTACAAGGGGAAACGAGGCCCAAGGCCACCCTGGTGGCCTTGGGTCTCGTTGATCATGCTCACGTGTGGCCCTCATTGTCCCTCACAAATAATAGATCCTAAAGCATTCACGCGGCCTCGTCCCATGAATGGTGATGGTGAAGTCCGCCTACGCTGGTCAACTCAATCAGTTTACTGGATGGGGAAGCTCGATTTGCGATCGGTCGTGCCTTTGGTGTTTCTCTCTCAAGCCCTAAATGCGTTCGGTCCTCGTGGTAATGTTCGAACCTGTTTTCCAAGTCTGAGACGGTGGCTTCGGACGGTGACGATGCAGGAGTCCGGAAACTGTTCGCTCGGACGCTTCTATTCCAAGTTTCAGCAGTTCCCCATGAATTCTGGGCGCACCCCAGAGCGGATTGGCATCGGCTATCTGGAGCACAGGAGCCTTTACCTGGGAATCTATCGGCGGCCTTCCACGTTTACCTCCTCCGGACTTGCGCCGGCAATAAAGCTTGAAAGCCCTCTTGTGCCGGCGCACAACGGTTTCCGGATGAACGATCATAACTGCGCCTCGCCACCCTGACCAGATGCGTGAAAGGATTACCAGAACTGACGGTCACGATCCTTTAATTTCGGGCGTTGACGAGCTCTCTTGAGCACGATGATTTGTTGGCATAGGGCGACATTTTCTGCGGTCAAGTGGGCTACGATATTGAGCTTCCTGGAGAGCCCGCAACTGCTGTTTTTGATGAACTCGAGCATCTATGGATTTAATTCGATTAGGATTGTAAGTTCAATGGCAGCAAGGCGTACGAATAAATGCGAGGCACACCTATTTGACGTCGAAGCTTTCCGTAGATGACCTTTTTTCGATACTTCGGTACAATGACCATGTGGTACTTACAGTCCCACCGTACATGGGACAAACTTTGCCAATCGTGCATAGAATTTTCCTCTATGCCCCAGTGGATCGAGGAGAAGTCTACACGATGGTTTTACACCATGGAACACTGGAAGCCAACAGGGTCACACGGCCTGAGGCCATGGTTTTATTGTCCTAATAAGGAGACCGGTCATGAATCGAATGAGAATATATATCCTGTTATCTTCTACCGTGTGGATGTCGGCAGTTGTCACCGCCCAGGATCTGGGCCTAACGAAAATTACGAATTGGCTGAAGTTTCCTCCGGATGAGCACCCTGGTTGGAGTTGGGAAACCGTCGCTGGTGTGGATTTCGATTCACAGGGCAATCTTTATATCTCAAGCCGGGGGGGAACAACGCCGCCCCTGACTGTCTGGAAGCCTGATGGCACTTTACTCAGGGTTTTCCCCGGCCCCAAGGTGCTGACCTGGGACCACTATGTGGAAATTGACAGAGAGAATAATGACATTGTCTGGTGGGCGATTGAAGGTGATAACGTCGTTTATAAAATGGATCAGGATGGAAATGTCTTATTGACCCTGGGAACACTCGGAGTAGACGGTAGCGACGCCACTCATTTCAGGGGCGTTACCGACGTCGCTTGGGGCCCTACCGGTGACCTGTATGTAACCGACGGAGCCAGGAAAATAACCTGTCGAGTGGTGAAATACGATAAAGACGGGAACTTCATTAAAGATTGGGGATCCATGGGCACTGGCGACGGGCAGTTTTATTATCCTCACTCCGTTTACGTGACTTCCGATGAACGGGTATTGGTTTGTGACCGGAATAACGGCCGCATACACGTATACGATAAGGATGGAAATCTGCTGGAATACTGGAATAATTTTACCAAACCCTACCATATTCGCAGGCACAAAGATGGTGGTTTCTTTGTTTCTGAAGGCAGCGAGGACAGGATCTGCAAAATTGACATAAATACCGGTGAAGTTCTTGGTTACCAGGAAGGAGGATTCAATAATGCTCACAGCATAGCGATTGACCCTGTTTCCGGCGATCTCGTATGCGGATATCATCAAGGCTATGTTGAACGATTTAGAGTTGTCCTACCCAAAAATTGATTTGAATGTGAAAACTCCCTGTCCTACTCAAAAACCCGAACTTCCTTAATTTCAATGGCTTGCATAAACTCCCGAACTAACGAATCAGGAATAAGCCTACAGAATATGCGAGAGCAAGCAACTTGAAAAACCTTGGCTCGCGTCAGTAATGGCTGTTCCGCAGTGCAGTACAAGAAGACCAATCGCAAGTTGCCAAGCATTCATGCGAGCACCGTCAAACCTCTTGGTTCCACTGCTCGCTTCCTGCGAAAACGGGCTGTCACCCGCATAGTCTTCATTGATTCGGATACGTCCCAATATTTTTTGAGAATGGCACTAATCAGCCCCCAAAGGGGTTCACTGGGGCCCAACTCGCGAAAAACTTGCATCGGTGGTGTTAAAATGGGGTCATACATTTCAAGGTATGAATTGGCGGAAATCAGGTCATAACGAGGGGGTGACTTAGGGTATCGTTCCTGGTTGGAAAACTGTTGTCGTTTCATCAACTAAGGCGGCCCCATTAGTGATGGTTCTAAAGAGACTTTACGGCTATATTCTGCCTTCGTACAGTGGTCCTATTGGCCCTTGACAAGTACACACTGCACCGTATGAAAGAACCACCATGAAACATTCGCACATCTTTACGGGAATCGTCCTGCTTCTGGTCTTCACCAGTCCGACCCAATCGTTGGCTGTTGCAGAACAGTCAGTGCGAGCGGGAGCTTCCGCAGTGGACATCTCGCCGCAAACGCTGCCTGCCTTGATGAATGGTGGTTTCTTGCAGAGTAGCGCAAATCGCGTCGCCGATCCGTTGTTTGCACGGTCGCTGGTAGTCAGCGACGGCAAGGAAACCATCGCGATCGTGATTGTGGATTCGTGCATGTTCCCGACAACGCTCTGCGACGAAATCAAACGACTCGCGACGAAGGAGACGGGCATTGCGACCAATCGGATTCTGATTAGCGCGACGCACACGCATTCCGCCCCGGCGGCCATGATGTGTCTAGGTTGCGCGGCCGACGAGGCCTATGTGAAGTTTGTACCCACTCGAGTTGCGCAGGCAATCGCGGATGCTCATGAGAATCTCCAGCCAGCGAAGTTGGGATGGGCGGTTGTGGACGGGGCCGATCTGACTAATTGCCGACGCTGGATAACGCGCAGCGATCGTATGGGAACCGATCCTTTCGGTGGGCGGACGGTACGAGCGATGATGCATCCTGGCTATCAGAATCCCGACTACACCAGTCCCGCGGGGCCGATCGATCCCTGGCTGTCCGTGCTCAGTGTTGTGTCTGCGAAAGACGATTCGCCGATCTGCGTAATGGCTAATCTGTCGATGCACTACTTCGGTGGCGGCGGTGGGTTCTCAGCGGACTACTTTGGCGAAGTTGCCCGTTTGCTTGAGGCTCGGATTGGGAAGATCAGCGGTAAGGCGTCGCCTGGTTTCGTGGGCATCATGTCCCAGGGAACCAGTGGGGATCTGCACTGGATGGACTACAGCAAACCACGACGGAGCATTAGTCGTCGGCAATACTCGGAAGACGTGGCCGATCGTGTTCTGCAGGCGTGGAAGACAATCGAACACCGGTCTAATCTGTCGCTGGCAATGGCTGAGAAGCGTCTCACGATCGACAGGCGAATGCCATCGAAGGAACGACTCGAATGGGCTCGCCCGATCAACGTTGCTCGTTTCGATCACCCACCGCGAAACCGGCTCGAAGTCTACGCTCAACAGGCTGAATGGATTCGCGAGAATCCCCAGGCGGAAGTTGTTCTGCAGGCCATTCGCATCGGCGAACTTGGAATCACCGCAATTCCAAACGAAGTGTATGGGATTACGGGGTTGAAACTGAAAAGGCAGAGCCCGCTGGCAGCGACTTTCAACCTGGAGCTTGCCAACGGAGCGGCGGGCTACATCCCTCCACCGGAACAACATCGGCTGGGTGGTTACACGACCTGGCCTGCGCGAACAGCGGGCCTGGTTGAACAAGCGGAACCGCTGATCGTCGAGACGCTCTTGAGCTTGCTGGAAACGGTCGCTGAAAAGAAGCGTCGGGCGCTGGTGCATTCGGTCTCGCCTTATTCAGAATCTGTAACCAGCAGAAAGCCAATCGCATACTGGCGACTGGAAGATATGGACTCGACTCAGGTCGAGGACGCCGTTGGTGAAAACCATGCTCGTTACCAGGGCGGTGTTGCCTTGTTTCTGCCCGGACCCAGTGGTTCGGGCTTCACGGCGGCGGACTACGGAAACCGATCGGTCTACCTTGCTGGCGGATACGTGGAAGCAAGTCTCGATCAGCTCAAAGGCCAATACAGTGCGGCCATGTGGTTTTTCAACGCGCTTCCAGCGGATGTTCGAAATACCACAGGAGTCCTGCTTTCGACCGAAGCTGAAACACTACTGATTGCGGGTAAAACCGCAGGCGATCAATCAGGAAAGTTGGTTCTTCGATCCGGGCAACAGTCTTTTGCCGGCAAGACACGCGTGGGCACAAAACACTGGCATCATGTGGCGATCACGAGGGACAAGCGGCACGTCCGCGTGTATCTGGACGGCAGGGCGGAACCGGAAATTGATGCAAAGACCGAGCCGCCGAAACCGGCAAAGCGATTGTTGATCGGGGGCGACGGAAGTTCCGCAGCGACCTTCGATGGCAAGGTCGACGAGGTCGCGGTGTTCGATCGCGCGTTGGCGGCGAGCGATATTGTCGACCTGTACGCGAAGTCGGGCATGACGCCTCCACCACGCCCCAAACCGTCGATCGTTTTGGGCCCGAAACCGTCGGACGCCGAATCACGCAAGAAGTACGCTGACGCAGTCCTGGCGTCGAAGCCCGTTGCGTTCTGGCGACTGCACGATGAGTCAGATCGATCGGCGAAGGACTCGGCGGGTCAACACCCGGCGAAATACGAACAAGGATCGTCGCCGCTGCAGCCGGGAGACGCCAAACCGAACTTCTCCGGCGGCCGAGTGAAAGCGCACGTTCCAAAACTGGGCGACACGTACAGCGTGGAACTGTGGTTCCGAAATGAGGTGCCAGTCAATTCGCGGCCCGTGACCGCTTATCTGTTCTCCCGTGCTGTTGATGGAGTCGACGGCTCATCCGGCGACAACCTGGGAATCGGGGGGACGTATTCCAATAGCGGCCAACTGATTGTGTTCAACGGCAACGGGCGAAATGAACTCGTCGCTGGCCAGACGCGTCTCCAGCGCGGAAGCTGGTCGCATGTGGTCATGGTCCGGCAAGACCAGAGAATCAAGGTGTACCTAAACGGTGATCCAAAGCCGGAGATCGCCGCCGACCTGCCAGTCGCCTATCCCGCAGACTGCGAGGACATTCTGCTGGGAGGACGCAGCGACAATTTCGCGAATCTTCAGGGAATGCTCGAAGAGGTCGCTGTTTACGATCGAGCGCTGACGCCGCAGGAAGTGAAGGCCCACTTCGATGCGTCGGATGTCAAGCAAATTGAAAAAAGAGAGACGACCCAGCCTGCGGAGCCAACCCCCACTGACGTTGGCAAAGCGCTCAAGACGATCCATGTTCCCGACGGTTTCAAGGTGGAACTGGTCGCTGCAGAACCGCTCGTGATGGATCCCGTCGCCATCGATTGGGGGCCGGACGGAAAGCTGT
>JADFMM010000001.1 GCA_022563885.1 Planctomycetota bacterium
ACCCGATGGCCTAATGCCCTTCGTTAGCTATTTCGTGTACGGTGTACGGTAACGTGAACGACGCACATTGCAGTCGTGTTACCCTTGACTGAACCAAGCCCAAAAAACAAATGCCATCCCATGGCTTGCGGAGGCAAAATAGCCACGATTCTCAAACCAACGCCGCCAGAAATCGATCTGCAGAAATGAGGCGGACTCCTCTGTGGTCACTATCGATTCCGGCTTTCCACACGACTTGATAGGCGAAAGGGATGTTGAGTCTCTGTGTGAAGTAGGTGAGATTCTGAGAGACCTTCTGATCGGCGAGTTTGGCTGCCACGCAGAACCAAGGAGCCGCGCATCATTAAATGAGTCATTTATCGCTCAGATTTGCGTCAGATTCAGTCGCGCCCGATTGAGCGAAACCGGAGTTGTAGTTGTCCTACTGCGGAGGATTTTGCGATTGAGAAGCGGCTGAAGATGGCGTGAAGATGAGATGAGAAATGGTTCATTTAATGATGCGCGGGTCCAAAGGCTGATTGTCGATGGTCACTAGAAAATCGACTTCCTTCTTGTCCACATTGCGCAGAAACGTCAGGTCCGCGCGATAGCCTTCGTATTCATAAAGGTACTGGACGAATTTCAGGAGGTGGGAGGCCACCCTATTTTCAAAGCGAGCCGCCTTGTCGGGCACCTCGGACCAGTCCAACAGGTAGAGCTTGGGTTCCTTCTTGATGGAGCGGATCTTTCGTTCCCGAAAGGGGTAGATTCGTCTTTTTTTGCGTCAACGCAAATTTATTCGCTAGTTTTTTTGCGTTTGGTGGAAAAAACACGAAGGCGTCGGGGCTGGTCCGGACGGTCAACCCGGTTGACCACCAAGGGCCGATTACGAGCACGAGCTGCGCTGAGTACGAGTACGAAGCTGAAACCCGAAGACACACAGAGGTCGCAGAACGTTGCGTTTGCAGGCAGACTCCCGTTTTCCACGGGTGAGACCGCCCGCGAAAGCCGGTAGACCCAAGGCCGATCTCTACGTTGGTCCAGGTACGCATCCCAGATTTCTTGAGGGAAACTGCTTGCTCTCAGGGCTTCAGCAGGTTAAAGTTGCGACCGTAATTAGAAGGGCCCTGGAAGTGCCGTCTGCATAAGGGTCTTATACCAGGTGTACTCTCCCGCCATGAAAGGAAACTCTGATGTCGTACCGTCTCTTCACCCTCGTCACTGTCGTGAGTGCCCTCTTCTGTCTAACCTCCTGCAAGGACTCACCCTCATCTGATTCTGCCGAAGATCAAGCCCCCCCATCCGCCACTGAGCCGGTAGAAGAGCCAGTGGTCGAGCCCGTCGCTGAAGAACCCGTAGCCACGGAGCCGGTCGTGCGAACTCAAGCCCTTGCCATGGGCGAGACGGCCCCGGACTTTACGCTCTCGACGCCGGATCAGACGCCTTTTCATCTCGCAAAGCAACTGGAAGAAGGGCCCGTGGTACTCCTCGCCCTGCGGGGTTGGCCCGGTTACCAGTGTCCCATCTGCACCCGGCAGGTGGGAGCGTTCGTTGCCCAGGCCGATGCACTCGAGGCCGCCGGCGCGCACGTGGTGTTGGTCTATCCCGGTCCCGCCGAGCAGTTGGCGGAGCACGCCCAGGAGTTTGTCAGCGATACCACTCTGCCTGCCAATTTCTCATTCGTGATCGATTCGGACTTCGGCTTCACGAATCGCTACGGGCTGCGCTGGGACGAAGCAGGGGAAACGGCCTATCCTTCGACCTTTGTCATCGATACCCAGGGGATTGTCCAGTTCGCGAAGGTCAGCCAAAGTCACGAAGGGCGGGCCAAGATGGCCGATGTGCTGACGGCGTTGGGTGAGTTGAAGTAAAAGAAGGGTGTGGTCACCCCGCGACGCGGTGCGTCTGCACAATCTCCTCATAGAGATCCAACAGCTCTCGCGTCGTATCCCCGCTGTCAAACCGCGCTACGACGCCCTTTCTCCCTTGGCGACCGAGTTGCGCGGCCCGTTCGGGGTCGGCCAGCAGTGGTTTGAGGGCGTCGGCCAGGGCCGCGGGCGTCTGCTCCTGGTACAGGACACCGCCCTGGATCTGGGCCAACAGTTCCGAGAAGACGCCCGTGTCCGGCTGGACTACCGGTACCCCGGCGGCCCAGGCTTCCAAGACATAAAGACCGTAGGCAACGGGCCGTCTCTCGGGGACACTCATCACGCTGAGCGTCTGCAGGAAGCGGGCGCGATCCTGTTGATTGAACTCGGTGAGAAACTCGACATCCGCGCTGAGACCCAGCGCCGCGATACGCTGCTGGAGCTTGCGTACATAGGCCTTGTCCTCGACGCTTCGGCCCCCGGCCAAACGCAGTCTGGCCTGGGCAAATGGCGGGTCCTGCTTGAGCAGGGCGAAGGCTTCGAGCAGCAGGTCCGCGCCCTTGGGGGGACAGAGTTGTGACAGGAAGCCGATGGTCGGCGCATCGGGGGCATCGGACCTGACCTCAAAGGCATCGACATCGATCCCGGCGCGTGCAACATGGATGCTGCCGGTGGCCAACCCCAGGCGCCGCTCCATGTGGTCGGCATAGTACCGGCTCACGGCCACGAAGGTGGTGACGTCCTGGGCCTTCTCTGCCAATATCTGCCAGGCCTGGTCCCGATAGGGCGGGATCAGATCATCGAGAAAACCATCTTCATCCTGGAGCAGACAGACGACCGGTATCCGCAGCCGCTCTTTGATCTGCCCTGCCAAGCCCAGCAAGAGGACATTGGAGAGACAGAGCAGATCCGGCTTGTTTTGGGGCTGTTCCAGCCAGTCGATGAGTTTGTGCAGTTCCTTGGCCTGGCGCCCTTCCTCCCCCTGCAACATGGAGAGCATCATCTCCCCCAGATCTCGGGCGCCAGTCATCCCCACACGCTTTCCCGCCCAGGTCAACAGACCGGTCTGGTCGAAGAGACGATCGATCCAGAGGGGCGTCCGGCGAAAGAGGGAAAACTTCTGCTGCAGGTAGACGTTGATGCCCCCAAAGAAGACACGGGTGGGCCGGCATTGTTCGACCTGGTCCAGATTCAGGGGCAGATAGAGCGGCATCATGAGGACTTCGTGACCGAGTTGCTGCATGGCCTTGACCAGGGCGACGTCACGCAGACAGTTCTCGCAGTAGAAGCTGCCTCCCGATCCCGGTGTCAGTTGGGCGATTTTCATGATTTTGGTTTCGTCCTCATGTCACTAGCCTCGACAAAGGCCGCGAGGTTTGACTGGAAGGTCTCGTCCTTCAGGAGCGGGGACCAGGTGATCTCGCTGTCGGGAAGTTGTCCCATTTCATAGTGCGGGTCGGCGTACATCAAGACCGGTGTCGAACGCAAGACCCAGGATCCCACCTGCAGGGCATGCGTGACTTCGGCGGCCACGATAGCCGCGCATTCGGGGTCGCGGCAGCGATAGAGGGCGAAGCGATCGCCTTCGATGGTGGCGGCGATGGCACTGAGCGTGCCGACGCGCAGTTGGCTGTGGGGGAGAAAGGCACAATCCACCAAGTCGTATCGCTTGCCCTCCAGATAACGGATAAGGGCAACAAAATGGCCCTCGCTCTCGACCGAGGGCATCAAGTCGGCGGCCCAACCGTCTGTGAGTTGCTTGGGCTGCACCAGCGGGGACCAGGGGGTCTCGTTGTCGGGGTAGTGAACCGTCTGAGTCGGTTCGGCAAAGCGCTTCACCGGATCGGACTCCACCACGAAGGACCCCATGCGCAGGGCCCGCTTGCGCGCTGTCTTGGGGTCGAAGGGCCGGCAAAACCAGGCCCCCTGCAGGACCACGTAGTCTTGGGCGGCCGCGGCCGATGCGAACCGGTAGAGATTCAATCGGTCTTCTCCCTGGAAGACACAGATGCCCTCATGCGCCTCATGCGGCAGGGCCAGCTCTAATGCGACATGGGAGAAGGTGAGTTTCGACTCCAGGGTGGCCAGTCGCTTGAGCACGGCTGCAAAGACCTCGACCTGGGGATAGGCCGGGAAGTTTGGATAATGGGGCTGCGGCTCGGACGAGAGGAAGAGTTCCGTCTGGGGATGGGGATAGATCCAGGCATGCCAACGGACATACTGCCAGCGCAGGGGCTGAAGGCCTTCGCCTGCCAGTGGACCCGAGGTGGCTCGGCCTTCGATGCTCCAGCAGGAACCGGTATCCAGGTCCCGAATCTCGCCCTGGTCCAGCTCGAAACTCAGCAGGCGGTCTCCCAGGAGGCGGCAAAAGGCCGACATGGTGACCTGTTCGGGAGCGGGACCGGCCAGCACCAGGATCGGACAGCCGCCCAGGTCGTCCTCGACCAGGCCGCCCTCCCGCTTCACCTCGGCCAGGGGGTAGGCACGGATACCGGCGTCCACGTTGATTCCGAGGACCATTTCGTTCTCCGGGTATTGATGGTCGAAGCAACCGGTGATGGTCTTGGCCAGGGGCGGGTCCATGCCCGGTCGGGAGAAGTACTCCTCGCGACCGTGGCCGTGCCGCGCGTCTCGATGATGGGGGTCCTTCGGCGCGGTCATGACGTCGGTCTCCGGGTGGGCGGTCATCCAGGCCTTCCAGGTCATGTGGTAGGTGGGTATCTGCTCGAGGAAGCGACCCTTCTGCGGCCCATCGATGGCGACGCCTTCATAGTGCAGCCAGAGGCTGTGCGGCTCCGCCTTCTTTCCTCGTCTGCGGTTGACCATGGAGAGAGAGGCGTTGTACATGCCCATCGCGCTGAACTTGGCCGCCTGACCATTGACCTCGGACACAAAGGCGGAACCCGATTGGCAGCGTTCACAGGTACTGAAGAGGATCGGCTTATCGGCGATCCTGTCGTTGATCATGTGGTAGTTGTCGGTGATCCAAAGAGGATAGGCACGACACTGGCCGGCGTATTCGAGACCCACCACGTAGTCGTCCGGCCGCATGTGACAGGCCTCATCGACCGAGACAAACTCGGGACGGTCCCAGCTGGCGATCAGTTTGCCGATATGCTGAGGGATCTCAAAATTTGCGGCGATCGTAGGGTCGTGGGGCGCCAGGCGGGCGGCCGCGATCTCGCTGCAGCCCAGGCCTAGATCGGCCAGGGTCATGAGTCGACTCCTCGGCATTCGGCCAGCTTGATCCACCGTTTCGCCTTCATCTCGTAGCGCGGCAGGCTGCCCGCAGCCGCCAAGTCCACGGGGACCCGCAGAGTGAGCGTGCGTTGGATCCGCTGTTGCAGGTCCCGGCAGACCGACTCGCCGGCTTGGGCTTCGATGGTGATCTTCATCTCGGCCAGGTCTTCGGCCGTCCTAAGTTCCACTTGGTACTCCTCGATGCCGCCGGTCGCATAGACCAGTTCTTCGATGACGCTGGGAAAGACGTTAACGCCGCGAATGATGGCCATGTCGTCCTTGCGTCCCAGGATGCCGCCCAGCAGGCAGAGTTCGACGCTGCCGCAGGCGCAGGGCAGGCGGCGTTCGGCCCGAACCACGTCGCCGGTCCTGTAGCGCAGTAGCGGTGAGCCGGTACGACGTAGCGTCGTAAGGATCAACTCGTCGTCGATCACCTCCGGATAGTGGGCGTCTTCCATCACGTGCAAGACACCGGGTTCGGCCGGGCATGCATAGCTGACCGGACCGACCTCGGTCATGCCATGGTGATCGAAGACACGGGCACCCTGCCAGAGATGCGAAATATGCTTGCGGGTAGCGGGGATGCTTCCCCCCGGCTCGCCTGCCACCACGATGCGACGGACATTCAACTCGCCCATGTCGATGCCTTCCTGTTGAGCGACGCGGGCCAGGCGAATGGCGTAGGTGGGGGTGCAGCAGAGGACCTCGGCCTGGGTGTCCACCAGCAGCCGCAGCCGAGCCTCGGAGGAGAGCCCGCCGGCAGGAATTCCCATGTGGCCCATCTTCATGGCGGCGTCATAGGCGGTCCAGAAGCCCAGGAAGGGGCCGAAGGAAAACGCGAAGAAGACCCGCTGCCCGCCTGTCACCCCGGCGGCGGTAAAGACACGAGCCCAGCAGTCCAGCAGGACATCCCATGATTCCCGGGTATCGAGCCAGATCATGGGATGACTGGTGCTGCCGCTGGTACGATGGAATCGGACGTAGCGTTCCCTAGGATAGGTGAGATTGCTGCCGAAGGGTGGATGAGCAAGCTGGTCTTCGGTCCACTCCTTCCGGGTCGTGAAGGGCATGCGCTCGCTGAACTGCTCGAGCGTCATTCTGTCGAGATCGAGTCCTGCGTCCTTGAGCCTCGGGGTGTAGAAGGCATTGCCCGGGATCAAGTCCTGGCACAGGGTGCGAAGCGCTTCGGTCTGCCCCTGCCTGAGGACCCCGACATCATTCATTGGCAGTGTCCCCCGTTGCATGGGCCGCTGCCCGGGCCGCCGGGGGTGCCGCAGCGCCCGGCGTCGGCTTGTAGAGCGTGACGAGCGATGCGCCGATGACGGCCAAGAGAATGCCCGCGAAGAAGGGAAGCGGTATGGATTTCCAGCCGCCTTGAGGCGGATGGAGGGTCAGGGCGACGATGGCGTTGACGATGGGCGCACCGGCGAAGATGATAGTCATCACGGTGGCCGGCGTTCCCTTGGCCCCGAAGGCGAGCAAGACGCAGAAGGCACCGGCCGCTCCGACCAGGCCCGCAATCAGCGACCAGGACATGCCCTTCATGGGAAAGGACCAGGAGGCGCCCTTGGCGACGAGCATGCCGGCCGGCGCCAGGACCGCCACCAGGAAATAGGCCAGTCCCACCCAGAGGAAGGCCTTGTAGCGGCCATTCACCGGGTCTGCCATGCCGATCTGCCCGGAGTGCAGAAAGACGCCATAGAGTCCCCAGAAGAGCACTGTCATCAGTGCGAAGATCAGCCACATCATTCCACCGCTTGCGCTTGGGTTCGGCATTGAGTCGTCTCCTAAACTAATTACATCTTGGCCCGTCCATGTGTAATGGCATCCGGCAAATCGAGGAACTCAGACAGTCCGCGATTCAACTCGCTGAAGTCCCGGTCCAGATGACCAATCAGACAGTCCGTGATGGCCCCCTTGAGGTGGGGGTGTTTGGTAATAATCTGTTTGAAGCTGAAGTCCCGTGCGTAGAAGGCGTAGACCAGGCGCCTGAGAATTTCAATCCGCGTGCACATGGTCTCACCGTAGCTCCGGAATCGTTTGCCCGAAAGGTCATCCTGGGCGAAGCCCTCGATGATGGCGTCCGCCGCCAATTCGCCGCTCACCAGGGCCAGGTAGAGGCCGGTCGAGAAGACCGGATCGAGGAAGGAGAGCGCGTCCCCCACCAAGACCAGGCCCGCCTTGGCGCAGTATCTGGCACGATAGGATGTGTGCACGCAGGCGTAGTAATCGCCTTCGACCCTTCCCGGGGCAAGGTGCTCTCGAATCCAGACGTTCTTACCCACCTCACGCTTGAAGATGGTGGCAAGGTCGCCGGTGTCTCGGTAGAGATAGTCCCGGTCCCCCACCGCCCCGACGCTGACGAGATCGTCGCGGAGGGGGATGTACCAGAACCAGTTCTTGCCCTCCAGATAGGTGATGGTCGTGGCCCCCTCGTCGCGTCCCGGATCGCGTTTGGCGCCTCGGTAGTAGGCCCAGATAGCCCACTTTTTCAGGCCCTTATCGTCGATGCGCCACTTGAGGTTTCGCATGGCGAGTCCCGCCCCCCCGCTGGCATCGACCGTCATCCGGGCGACAAATGGCTGCGATCCGCCTGGGCCGTCCGAGCACTCCACTCCGACGGTCCTGTCCCCCTCTTCGATGAGCCTCTCGGCCCGCAGGCCTTCAAAAACCTCGACGCCGTGCTCGCGGGCGTTGTCCATTAGGCTCGCGTCGAACACGTCCCGCGTCACCTGCCAGGTCTGGGCGCAGGGATGATCCAGGTGCTCGGAGAAGTAGAAGGGTTGTGACTGCCTGCCGCTGCGGCCCACGAACTGAACGCTGTACTTCTTGGGGAAATCCAGGGCCGCCATCTTCTCGATCATGCCAATACGCGCCAGAGGAAAGTAGTTGTAGGGAATCATCGACTCCCCGACCTTGTAGCGGGGAAACCTCTGCCCTTCGATCAGCGCGACACGCAAATCGGCATCGGCCAAAACCGTTGCCGCCGTCAGTCCCGCGGGACCGCCGCCCACGACAAGGCAGTCGTACTCTCTCGTTGCGCTCGCCATCGCTAGTCTTTTCCGAATTCTTCTTCGCTTAGGAACCACGCATCATTAAATGATCCATTTCTCATCTCATCTTCGCGTCATCTTCAGCCGCTTCTCAATCGCGAAATCCTCCGCAGTAGGACAACTACAACTCTGGTTTCGCTCAATCGGGCGCGACTGAATCTGACGCAAATCTGAGCGATAAATGACTCATTTAATGATGTGCGGCTCCAGCGGTGGAAGGATTTCAAACACCGCGGCAATCGCATGCCCGTTGGGGGCCACCAGCCGGTGTCGTCGCCCGAAGAGATCCGAGGAGACGGACACGCCAAAGATGTCGGAGAAGAAGGCCGCCGGTCGCATCTTGAAGTACCTGAGCGTTTCGACGGAGTGGGGACAGTCGCAGCGCTTCAAGACCGTGCCCAAGGGCAGCTTGGCCTCCCTGATCAGTTTTGACGCCTCCTCAGGCAGGTAACGATGAAAGACCCAACTCGCGCCATACTCGACCGCGTGGTCATCCGACTGACGACGCAAGATGACCTCCCGACTCGTTTCTTGCTCATCCTGCACCATGTTGAGTGGGTCGATATAGACGGGCCCGGCGTGGAAGGCCTCCAGCGTCGACGTCATGTTCCGATCATGGACCAACAGCTTCCGGTAGGGCTGCGGAATGTCCTTAGCGGTCAATGGGGTAATGTCAGGGATTTTGCGCCCGTTGCTCGCGTAGAAGGCGTTCAACGGCCAGAGCGGGGATTTGCTCTGCTCAGGCAGGTCGTCCGGATAGGCCAGGTTCACGGTGCGCGCCTCCCCGCCGTCTGGGCCGAGCGCGTCGGCGTCGATCGCCCATAAGGCTCTGTCTGAAAACTCGAATAGATTGCCTTCATGGGCAAATGTCTTTCAAGAACAATTGCGAGTTACAACACAGATACTGTCAATACCCGGAGAGGGTTCTCTTCCGCTGTGAGAACGCCACCCGCGGGTTGATTACAACGCGGCTTGAGCCTCTTGCGTCACCTGGTACGCGCGCGCGCGGAAGAGGAAGTCGATGATGCTGCCTTCGTGGGGCTGTAACCAGTTCAGTTTGCTGGTGGGAATGGGGCCGATGTTCAGGCGATCGATGTGGCTGGCGGCGGTGAGGTCGCCGATCAGTTTCTCGTTGTTCGTGATGCCGGTGCAGACCAGAGTCGGGCCGATCTTGGCGACCAGTTGGTCTTCGGGGCATTCGACAACCGTCGAGAAGGGGAACATGTATTCTTTGTTCGCAATCTCGCGTTCCGGGGAATCGCAGTGCACCACCATCGGTCGCAAGTACGAGCAGCGTTCTTGCTCGACCAAGCGCGGCCCGAATTGTTCTGTCATGTCGGTGACGCCGTCTTCCTTCAAATCGGCTTCGATCATCAACCACACCGCCTTGCCCATGCCGGGAACGGTGAAGGCTGCCAGACCGGCTTGGGGATCTGTCGGCGGTTTGACCTCGATCGGGCCAATCTTATCGGCGATGGCCCGCGCGATCTCCTTGGTATGTCGCGAAGCCCAAACGCCCGAGCAATTGATGCAACCACGGCCACTGTTGATGGTGATGCTCTCGACCATCAAGTCCAGGTACTTCTCCCAGTCATCGACGACGTCGTCGGCCAACAGGATCTTCGCAAAGCCGGGACCGTGGGCTTGGACGCGTGGGTTGCCTCGGTACTGCTCGACGGTAGCCGTTCCGCCGAAGATCATCGCCCGCTCGGAAGCCGCCAAGACCGCGGCGCCGGCTTCCGGGCCGCCCGGGTACAAGGCGAAGACCTCCTTCGGGATGCCGGCTTCCGTGAAGGCCGCCATCATGCGGTAGGGAGTCCACGGTTCCTGTGGACCGGGTTTCAAGACCAGACCCATCTGCAGGGGAATCGCGGGCAACCACAAGGTGTGAACGCCCGGCGAATTGGAGGGCAAAACCGCGCTCAGTACGGATGTCTGCGCTTGATAGCTCACGACGACGCCCCGATGCTCGATCCCGTAACCGCGTGTCAGGATATTGAGATCCAAACCGCGGGTCAGGCAGTCCAGGATCTTCTGCATGTTACGCAACACGAACGAATTTTTGGCCATGTTCTGCCGGCACATGTGCTCCGGCAGTCCTGTGCTGGCGGACTGCTGATGAGCGAACTGATCGGGGCTTTGGCTGCCGTCGCCGATGGGCAGCGACTCGTTCTCGTAAAGATCGGCGGCCTTTTTCAATAGTTCGATGATCTCGGTGCAGGGAATGTCTCGCAGAATCTGACGCGCCTTCTTGGCTTGCCGCATGTCGCGCGCTATGATGCCCCCGTTGGCTTGACTCACCTTGGCAATCGGTTCACCGGTCGAAAAATGGAGAACCTCGTCGACCTCCAAGGATTCATAGGGCTTGCCCCAGCGGATGACAGGAATATTGAGCACGGTTGTAGTCTCCCTAATTGGGGTGAGAGTTGGACTCGACATGAGTAGCAATCTTCGCGCCCACTGTCTAGTAGACGCCCACTGTGGTCTGCGCAGCGAAGCCGTGGAAGGGTCGTACACCGCTGACGCCATCCCACGGATAGGTCTCGAACGGTCGCTCGCGTTCGCCCTCATCGCGTTCCAAGAAGCCGGGAACGAAGAATTCCTTGGTGAGTGTCGTCAGCTTGACTCGCCCTGTTTCGCCGTAGCCGACGGCTTGCTGATCGTCATCAAAGCCGACCACTTCAATGACCGCGCGGGGTTGTGGGGCGTAATAAGTGATCTTGTAATCGTCCGCGGCGGTAACCGGCTTGCTGCACGCCAGGCCCATCAGCGTGTTGCCATAGGTCGGGGTCATATAGATGCCGCTCACGTCGGGTGGACCGCCGAAATACTCTTCGATGCAGAACCGCGTCCACTGCGGTGTGAACTCTGTTCCACCCGAGAAGATGCCGGTGATCCCGGTGTCCGGGAAACTTTTGCCTTGCTCTTCGAGGGCATTGCAGAGGCCTTCCAACAGTTTGGGCGTGGCGAACAGGCACTTGATGTCATGCCCGGCGGTAAGGATCGTTAGCGCCTGATCGATGCAATGCTTCTTGTACGCCTCGAGGTGTTCCATCCAGCCCTTCTTGATCAGCTTAACAACCCAGCGTGGATCGAGATCGACACAGAAATTGATGCCACCGCGAAACTGGGCCAGGTGTTCAACGGCCAGCCGCAGTCGCCGCGGCCCCGAAGGCCCGAGCATCAGCCAGTTCGCGCCCCTGGGGAAGTACTGGTCGGGGAGCGTGTCGCTGAACAGTTCATAATCCGTCCAATGATCTTCGATCACCATGCGGCTCTTGGGAATTCCCGTGGTACCACCGGTCTCGAATACATAGACCGGCTTGCCTTCGAAGCCCTTGGGCACCCAACGACTCATCGGCCCCCCCCGGAGCCAGTCGTCTTCGAACGGCGGGAACTTCTTCATGTCGTGGTAACACTTGACCTCGGTCAGCGGATCAAAGCTCAGCTCCGACCGCTTTTGCAGCCAGAACGGGCTTCCCGTCGACTCGTGGAAGTGCCACTGGACAATCTCGTGGGTGTGGGCGTCGAGCGATGCTTGCGCTTCCTTTTCCCGGGCCTCTAGACTGGCGGCCGACGATTCGGCTGTGCTCATTCAGAATTCCTCAGTTGTGCATCAAACAACGGATAGAAGATTACGGATACGCAATATGATTTTACGACCATAGATTAAGCTTATACCCCCGAGGGAAAGACAGATCAATGGGAAAACAGCCCTGGGGCCGTTGCACGTGCGGGTCGCACCCGGTCCACTTGAGCCTACAGACCGTGAAGAAAGCTGTAGATGGGGGTGGGTCTGTGGGTCAATGGGTCAATGGGTCGATATGGGGAGTATCAGCCCTCTCCCCCTCCATTCTAACTATTCGCTTCTCAGTTCTTTCAATTCTTCCTCCATGGAATTTTTGGGCATTAGGTCGCCTTTGGCCCCGGCAATGGATATGCCTTTTTTCAGAATGGCCATGGCCTCATCTGAATGGTTGTTTTTTTTGAGCGCTGATCCTAGCAGGGCATAGGCAGCGGAATACTGTTCATTATTGTTTATAACCATTTTCAGGGCCTGGATAGAGTCTTCATATTTCCCTGTCTCTAAATACAATTGTCCAAGTCCAAAATTTGCGACCTCATCTTCCGCATCCATTTCGAGAACCTGCTTGAAAATATTCAAGCGCCGCTCTTGATCGGCAATCTTCTCTTTCTCCTGGCTGTCTTGATCTGTTTTTTGTTTATGACCTTTGGCCGCAAGTGTCCATCCAATGGCGGTGGCCTTGGCTTGTTCTTCTTCCGCTTTTTCTTTCCAGCCTTTTAACATATACAGACGGGACAGGTTTGTTCGGGCCATCACTGCCTTGGGGTCTAGGTAAGCAAACTTCTTATTGAGGACAATGGCTCCGTCAATATTGCCGGTTTTTTCTAAGACTACGCTCAGGGCCTCATGGGCATCTGAGTCATAAGAATTAATGGCAATGGCCTTTTCAAAATGTTCTTGAGCCGCGGGGTAATCATTGCCATGGTAAAGGTTCATGCCTGCTGTATATTCCTCTTTGGCTTTTTCCGTGATTCCCGGTGGCACATAAAATGGAGGTCGGCAAACGGTAGCCTTTAATTTTTGATCGCCAACTTGTATTTCAATTTCATTTTCCTGGGATTGTAGGTTGCGGTTTAAATAAGCGAAATAAATTGAAGCATTAAGTGTAGGGGACCATACTCCGCTTTTAATAGGACCGCTGGTCTTTCCATTGAATTGTATGCTTTCTCCAGGTGGAATGTTGACCTGATCTTTAATTTTCAGTCCCATTAGTTTTTTCTGAAGCTGGCCCCTGCTTTTGGTTCGAGCCACGATCTCCTGTCCGGGAAAACACCCTTTATCCAAATCGACTATTTCTTCATCTAAGCCGATTTCCAATAGCATAGTGGTCTCATCCATGTCTTTGCCGTAGACGGGAATTCCTGATTCCGTTCGAAGGACGTTTAAGACTTCCAGGCTGCAGGGATGCGCATGAGGGGGGAGGGACTGATTGGTAAGGCAATTTATCAAATCTTCTTCTTGGGCAATATCACAGAGGAGTAGATAGCCTGCTTCTCCAGTGAAAGAGCGCTGAACGATTTTGGTTTCCACATTCTGAATTTGGCCTGTTATAAGTCCGTTTACCCCCAAGGATTCTAACGCGGTTTGGGAGCTTAGCCTGACTTCAAGGCAGTCTAAGGAAGAGGGGCCCTGAACGGCCAAAATGGCTGTTTGTCCGGAAATATCTTTAAAACT
Source organism: Planctomycetota bacterium (assembly GCA_022563885.1). Classification (GTDB taxonomy): domain Bacteria; phylum Planctomycetota; class Phycisphaerae; order Sedimentisphaerales; family Anaerobacaceae; genus JAIPFM01. The sequence continues at coordinate 13,401 of JADFMM010000001.1, forward strand.
AATGTCTTCATTAAAATGAAATTGATTGAATAGTTTTAAAATTTGGGGCAGCTGAGATTTTTCGGAGACAATGATGTGTTTTTGGTCTTCACGATAAAGCCAGAATTCAGCCTTGATATAGGACTTTGGGGTTAGGAAGGCATTATGCTGGCCTTGCCCTGGATCAAGGGCATTGACATCATTGCAGGTAAGGGCTTGCAGAAAGGAGACACGATCTTGACCTTCTAGGGCAAGAAGTCCATGGGTTTCGGAGAGATTGAATAAAGCGCCTTTGGAACGCGCTAGAGAAACTGCTTCTGATATATCCATTCAAACTGAAAAAGATTCCCCACAACCACAGGTATTGGTGGCATTCGGATTATTGAATTTGAAACCATGATCTTTTAAACCGGCTTCGTATTCCAGGACAACGTCTTTTAAATAAAGGCTGCTTTTCGGATCCACAAATACGTTGAATAATCCCTCTGTTTGAACCCGGTCATTTTCCTGTTGGGTCCCCAATTCAAAGACATAGGATAATCCTGAGCAACCCCCGCCTTTGACGCCAATTCTGAGTCCAATATCGGGGCGGCCATCTTCTTTCACCATGCGGGCAATCTCTTGAGTTGCCGTTTCTGTGAGTGCCAATATTTTTGCCGTTTCAGTCTTCATAATAAATAATCCTTAAACATGAGACTATACCTACATTACCTGAATGTCAGCCAAGGCCTCGACGCAAAACCGCCTGTCAGAGACCCAATTATCTGGTCTACTGTCAAAATGGGTACAAAGACCAAAACAAGCCCAACACGCTTTAATGTGGCGAAGGGACCGGACCAGTCTACCGGTCATTTCGGCTGATTAAGCCCGTTTCGCAACTTAAAATCTCCGGTAAAGTTGCTACAGTCTCTTAAAATAACGGTCTTCTTATACCTACTACCATATAAGAATGCTAAAATCAAGGTTTTTTAGACGCCTATTTCTACCTGGGAAAGACTCTATGCCCTCATTTCACGTTCTCATTCGCAATCGCATACAGCTTTGACTTGGTGGCGATGTAGAGCACACCGTTGGCCGCCGTAGGCGTGGTATACACATTCTCGTCGAATTTCATGACGTTGATGACCCTCTTGGTCCTGCCGTGGGCGAAGATGGTCAGGTCTCGGTTTTCGGCCCCGATGTAGACCTTGCCGTCGACCAGCATGGGAGAGCCCCATATGGCCGATTTGAGGTTGTGCGTCCAGATGGCCTTGCCGGTAGTGACATCCAGGCAGTAGAACTTGCCTTCCAAGTCAGCGATGTACAGCAGCCCATCCGCGATGGCGACCGTGCTCAGGGTGCGACCGAAGTCGGCCCCGCCGCGATGCCACTTGCCATGGGTGGCGGTGACATCTCCCTTGCCCGCCGGGTCGATACAGTGCAGGTGACCGACCCCGGTGCCGTGTTCAGGATCCTGACCGACGCCCACATAGACCCTGCCGTCCACGAACACGGGCGTGGCGATGATATTGTTCTTGGTCCCGTAGCCACCGAGTTCCCAGACAGAGTCGGCGGGGTTGCAATTGAATTTCCAGATCAGTTTGCCCGTCTTGGCATCCAGCCCATACATCCAGCCATCGCCCCCGGGAAAGAATATCTGCATCCTGCCATTGACCGAGCCCGCCGAGCAGGAAGACCATTGGCCATGAAGGACCTGGCCGTGGACCACAAACTCCCAGGCCCACTCGCCGGAATTCTTGTTGAAAGCCACGACACTCGGTGAGGTCTGCGAGGGAATGCCAAGATGTCCCTCGTCGACACCGTTCCCGGTCACAAAATAGAGCAATTCCCCCAAAATCAGAGAGGAAGAGGTCGCAAGGTTGTGGGGGAAGACGCCCAGTTCTTCGATCATATCGTGACGCCATATAATATCGGCCTTTCCTTTGCCTTGGTAGGCCTCATCGGTCACGCCAAGATTCTTCTGGCCCAAGCCCTCCACGGTGACGCAGATGGCTTCGCATCGATTGTTGAGGTACCAGGCACGATTGCCCTCCACTTCGACCGCGGAACAGATGCCCTGTAAGGGCCAGTCGTTGACGCGACCCGCCTTGAGCTTGTCGTGGACAGCCTGCCAGAGGAAGGATCCGTCCGATTCCTTGAAACAGAGAATATTGCCCTTGTCCCCGTCGACGGCCTTGTCATACAGACCCGAATTGTTCGTCCCCACATAGATGCGCCCCCCGGCAACCACCGGATTGCCGTAGGCCAGCGAGCCCAGCGGCTTGACCCATTTGATGTTCTCACCCGTCTGGATGTTCCACTGAGTAGGCATGTTCTTTTCAGTGCTGTTGACCATGTTGCGTCCGAGACCTCCGCCCCAGTGGGGCCAGTCGGCCGCGAAGCTTGGCAGAGCGACGGTTAGTAAGAGTACGAGGCTGATCATTCGTCTAAGCATGAGTCTTCTCCTAGTATATGAGCACCCTGTCAACTGAAGGCATTCCAGTGCACATGAACGTGTTAGGGATTGGGCGTAATACTGACATTGTCAAACAGGACCTCGGTCCCCTTGGACTTTTCGGTGATGGAGACGGCATAGGCGTAGAGGCCGGGACTGCCGGCGAGGTTGGGCGTCGCGTCCTCCATCGTCAGGGTCCACGCCTGGGGCTCGTCCTCACCGCGGGCCCAGACCTTGGCGGCCACCTGAGCCTTGCCACGGACAATATCCACGCTCAGCTTGCTGGTATACCAGGTGTCAGCCTTCCACGGGAACTCGATCTCCTTGACGATACGCGGGACGGCCGCCCAGGACACCAGGCGTAGCTTTCGGGTCCGCTCGGTGGTCCCGGTGAGGATCAGGAGGTAACGGCTGTTGATGAGTCCCATGTCGGGCAGAAATCGTCTTTTCTTGACCTTTCCCAACATATCCGACTGAACCGTGTAGCCGGCTTCGATGGGCGGCATCATATAGCAACGCAAGCGGGCAAAGGGCGGTGAGGGTCGATCTGCTGTCTTCAGCAGGACCTTTTCGCCCTCATGCTCGACCACTTTGGCCTTGAGCGGGGAGGTGATCCAACCCGCCGGGGCGGCCCCGATGGCGATGTCGTCAAAGTTTTCAACATAGGGGAGTCGAGGGACAATCCTTACCCGGGCCGCGGCCTTCATGTCACCTGAAGTCGCGGTGACCAACCCCGCCTGAATCCGCGTCCCCGCGGCCCGAAACCCGCCCCGGGGCCCCAGTTCGCCGGCCAGGCCGGCGCTCGTGAAGGAGGCCCTGACCCGACCCGTGGCCGTTCCCTTGGCATCGAAGCCCTGCGCGACGAAGGTGACCTCGTCACCCGGGGCCATGACCACTTCGGCAGGTTCTACGCGGATGGTCACAGCCTTACCGGCGACGATCTTGTCCGCGGGACCGAACACAGCATCTGTCCCCGGGGAGCGATACCCCGGTCTCTTTTTGGAAATGCAGAAGGTTCGCGTCATGGTCGAGAGGATGACGCGTCCGTGGGCCACGGCCGCCGTGGCGTAGACCTCGTCCGGGGCGTCGCCGTCCCGGAAGAAGCGTTGCTTGCTCAGCAGGGAGCAACCCTCCCGATTCGCCTCGAGAATGGCCCAGCCTCCCGGTACGTCGCTGACGTAAATTTTGCCATCGGCCACGACCGGCGACCCTTTGGCCTCGTTACCGTAGTTAAAGTCCCAATAGACCTCGCCGGTGACGGCGTCCACACAAAATAGGTTGGCCGCGTTGTTGGCCACATAGATCAGGCCATCGTGCAGGGCCGGCGAACTGTATTGGCCGGTCAGGCCGTCTACCCGCCAGATCTCCGTGCCCCGGCGGGCGTCCAGGCAGACCAGTCGGCCCATGTTCCCGGTGTCAACGTTGGTTTCGCCTTGCACGGCATAGACGCGTCCCCTGTCGTAGACGACGGAACTCATGATCCCCACCCTGCTGAAGGGAAAGCGCCAGAGCGTTTCGCCGGTGGTGGGTCGCATGGCGGCGATGCTGCCGTCGGCCAGACCGGTAAACATGACGCGGGCCCCATCCAGGGTCGTCGTCACCGGCACCGAGTAGGTCGTCACCAGGGGACGTTCGCCCGCCGGTGTCACCCACTTGATGACGCCCGTTCTCTTGTCCAAGCCATAGAAACGGTGCGCCCCGGGCCCGTGCGACCCCCAGCCGCTGGTCAGCGAGCTGATAATGACTTCGTCGCCTTCCAGGATAGGACTGATGGTCCGTCCGCCGTAGCCCGAGATGCGGCCCAGTTCCTCGGTGAGCGAGTGTTGCCAGATCACCTTGCCGTCCCTGTCGAAGCAGAAGAACATCCCCTGGACACCGTGAGCATAGATATAGCCCGTGCCGGGATCGCCGGCGAGGTTGGTCCATCCGAGGCGGTGAAAGACCACGTCCGTGAGGAAGGCGTTGAAACGATGTTCCCATAAAGTGCGACCGGTATCCAAATCCAGCGCGATCACGCGTTCCTGCCGCGACTGGCCCTCTCCGGCCCGGGAGATCAAGTAGACTCTGCCGTTCATGATCAAGGGGGTGGAACGACACCCCACGGGGACCTGCCACATCAGGTTTTCGCCCTGCGGAGACCAGGTGGAGGGCAGGTCTGTTTCCGGAGAGGTGCCCAGTTGATTGGCACCACGCCAGTGCGGCCAATCGGCCCAGAGCGTCCCCGCGCCCATCAGCACCAGCATGAGGCTCAAGCGTCCAAACCTGACCGTATGACTCATCATCTTCTGCTCCTTTATTCTAGATTCAAACATACCAACTCCTTCGGGCTGCGAACGTAAAGCAACTTGTTCGCTACGACGGGGGCCACCCAGTAGGTTTTCGATTTGGCCAGCGGCGTGATCCGCCCCAGCTCATGGTAGGCCTCCGACGAAAGCTCGACCTGGACAACCGTACCCGTGTTGCCCTCCATCAAGATCAAGGTGCCGTCGACCGCACACATGCCCCCTCTCCCGAAGCCGCGCGCCGTGCCCTTGTCTCGCCACTTCTCTTTGCCTGTTCCCGCTTCGAGGCAGATCAGATAGCCCGGCAGGCCCGAGGCGTAGAGATGTCCATTGTCCAAGATGGCAGAACCCCAGGACGGCGACGGCAGTTTGGCCTTCCACACCTCATTGACCTGCCCGCCTTCGATCTCCAGCAAGGTACATCCACTTTTGTAGCCGCTGCCGATCCACACGCGATTCGCTGACACCACGACAGGCGTGCCGGCATTGCAGCCAAGCCTCGTCTCCCAGGGGTGTCGCCATAGCAGCGTCCCCGCGCCGGCGTCGACACCAATCAAAGACTCTCCGGTAAAGATGAGGTACTGTCGCCGACCGTCGAGCGTCGCCACCATGGGCGTCGCATAACCGGCCGGGTGAGTCCCCCCCCCGGCCCAGAGCATCTCACCCGTGGTCTTGTTAAGCGCCACCACATGTTTGTTCTCACCTGCACCGATGGCAATCACCTTGTCCCCATCGATGAACGCCGAACTGGCGATGCCCCACTCGGCCGGCTTGCCGCCGACCAGGGCCATCACGTCGGTCCGCCACAACTCTGTGCCCGCTTTGGCATCCAGGCAGTAGAGAACGCCGCTACGACTCAGCGAGTAGACGCGTCCCGACTCGACGGTCGGGGTCGATCGGGTGTAGCCGTAGTTGTCCGGCTTGGCCTGCGGGTAGACGAAGCGCCAGATCTCCTCACCCGTCTTGGCCTTCAAGGCCAGAACAATATCCTGCCCACCGTCATGGTCGAGGATATAAAGGATGCCGTCTGCGATCGCCGGACCGGAAAACCCGCCCTTGCTGTCATGCAAGTCGACCCGCCACAGCTCCGCCGGAGGTTTCTCGCCCCAGTTCTTGTTGATCCCCGTCTCCGCGGATCTCATGTTTCCGGTCGGCCCCAGGTAGTGCGTCCAGTCCGCCGCTTGCAGGCAGCCGCCCCACAACAGCGCCAGAATCATTGGCCTAATTGTGTATTCTTTCATGCGTCCTCCTTCTCAGAATCATTAGGGATCCGATAGGCCTGCAACTTCTCTACGATGTCCCCGGGCACAGCAACGGCCTTCAATTGATGAGCAGGACCAACTTCGCAGCAGGCGCAGGTCGAGTGGCCCTTGGCCAACACATTTCCCGCTTGCACGATCTGGGCCTCGTAGGTGATCGACTTGGCGCCAAGTCGGGCGACACCTAGATGGACCTCTATTTCGCCGGGGAAGCGAACCGGACGCAGGTACTCGAACCCACAGGAGACGCGGGGCCAACCGAGCGGGCGCTCTTCCGGCCGGGCGACGACCGGTATACCCAGTTTCCGCAAAAGCTCATGCTCGGCCGTCTCCATGTAGCGGAAGAAAGTGGCAAAATGGACGATGCCCGCCATGTCCGTGTCCATGAACTCGACACGTCTGCGCGTCACAAACGCGTTCTTCATGGGTTCAGCCCTTCACCGGTCGCGGCCGAAGCGCTGACACCCTCCGGATACCTTTCCCGTACCGTCTGGGAAGCTTTTTTGGCATTAAGATAGAGCAGCCCTCCGCCCAAGACGGCGATGATCAGGTTAATGGCCAGACCCCTCTCAAAGAGGTCTATCCCTAGCCGGGTCACATCCCCCCAAGGCAAGAGCACCAAGACCATGGCACAGACGAAGAGGACGGCGCGTGATATCACACTGACCCGATCAAAACAGTAGCCCACCAGGCTTACGGTCAAGAACAGGATGCCGAGCAGGACGAAGAAGATGGTCACGATGGGATCCCAGCCATGCCCGCCTTCGAGCGGCATAAGCAACAGGGAGGGGTCCAGCACGAAGGCGTAGGGCAGGACAAATCCGACCAGAGAAAAGCGGAAGGCGGCGAAACACGTGCGCATGACGTCTGCCTTGGCGATGGCTGCGGCGGTGTAAGCGGCCAAGGCCACCGGCGGTGTCACCATCGACATCATGCCGAAGTAGAAGATGAAGAGATGGGCGGCCAAGGGCACCAGGCCCAGATCGCTCAACAGCGTCCCGACAAAGGTCGCCATCAAGAGATAACAGACGGCGGAGGGCAGGCCCATGCCCAAAATAATCGTCGAAACCATCAAGAGAAACAGGGCGGCCAGCAGATTGTCCTGGGCCAGAGGCAGGATGAGTGAGGGCAAGCGTGAGCCAATGCCCGTTAACGTCACCACCCCGAGGATGATGCCAACACAGGAGGCGGCTGCGATAAGCGGCGTGCCCGTCTTGGCGGCCCGGACCAGCATCTCCAACATCTTACCGGGGCCCAAGCGTGTCTCCTTGGCCCAGGGCGCGATCAGCAGCATGAGCACGAGACTGAAGGTCACCGAGCGGAATGGCGTATAACCATAGACCAGAAACGCGATCAGACTCAGGATGGACACGAAGAAAATCACGCCCTGCATCACCGACAGTGACAGTGAGTCGGCCTCGGCATCCCCCTGCACCACACCGGTCTTGCGGGCATGTAGGTGGACCACCAAGAGCAAGGCCACGTAGTAGAGCACCGCAGGGACCAGGGCCGCCTTGATGATCTGTAGATAGGTCACATCGGGAACGATCTCGAGCATCATATAGGCGCCAGCGCCCATGATGGGCGGCATCAGGGCCCCGCCGGCGCTGGCCGCCGCCACCACACCCGCCGCCATATGGGGCTTGAAGCCGGCACTACTCATCATGGGGATGGTAAAGGTCCCCGTCGTGGCGGTGTTGGCCACCGCACTGCCGGAGAGCGAGCCCATGAGACCGCTGCTGAGCACGGCCACCTTGGCCGATCCGCCGGTACTACGCCGAAAGAGGCGTTCCGAAAATCGAATAATGAAACCCGTTGCCCCGGTCGCCTCTAGGAAGGCTCCAAAGAGCACGAAGGGAAAGACATAGTAGAACATGACCCTAAGCGCGATGCCGAAGACGCCCTGACTTTGCAGAAAGGACTGGCTCGCGATACGCGACCAGGAGTAGCCGCGATGGGGCAAGAGCCAATCGGGCAGGATGGGTCCCAACTTGGCGTAGATCAAGAAAATCAGGGCAAGCAGGGGCAGCGCCATGCCGACCGTCCGTCGGGTGCCCTCGAAGACCAGCGCCAGCCCCACGAATCCAACGGCGTAGTCCAGGGCGGCCTCCTGGCCGGCACGATTTCCCAGGGTCACGCCACCCAGCCAGAGAGACTCGAATAGCGGCTCGGTCTGCACAATGACATAGCCAAAACAGAGGACCGAGGCCGCGAAGGGCAGCCAATCCAAACGCCGCAGCAGGGAGCCCTCGCTCAGGCCTTTCTTCACGGGCAGATGCAGGAAGACGATGCAGAGACCCAGGAGCGCAAAGAGGGCGAGCTGTGACTGTACCTGCAATCGAGGATAGTTGACCTCGAGCATGACAAACACACACAGCCCAATTCCGGCACCCTTGATGATGTGCCTTCGTATCCCTGTCATCGAGTCCGCCGTCACGGTGTGCTTCCTCGGTTAAGAGTGCTTGCAAAAGATGGGGCCGTCCGGCTCGACCGATTCACTCTCGGTCCGCAGGCCAGATGCCCGCCTCTTTGAAGTAGCGAATCGCGCCTGAGTGGAAGGGTGTGCCGGTGTCACGGATCACGTTTTTGGCATTGATGGCCTTGCCGGCGGGGTGTTTAGCGACGACCTCGGCGGCATGCTCGAAGAGTGTCTTCGTTACTCGATAGACGGTCTCGTCGTCGACCTCCGCGGAGGTCACCAGCGTCATGTTACCGACATTGAGGCAGTCGAAGGGCTCCGTCTGTCCCCGATAGGTGAGGGCCGGGATGGTCTCTCGTGCAAAAAAGGGAAATTGAGCGACGAGCCCGTCCATCGCCTGGGGCTCAAAGGGAACGAAGTGGATGGACTGGGAGGCACAGGCCTGCGTGATGGAGGCCGTCGGTACGGCGCCGCCCAAGAAGGCCGCATCGGCCGCTCCATCCGCGAGGAGTCCCACGGCGCCGCCCTGTGTGTCATTGAGGACTTTGATATCGTCATAGCTGAGGCCATGCGCGGCCAGGATGGGTTTGATAAAGTGCTCAAAGCCGGCCCCAGCCGGTCCCATCACCACGCGTCGGCCCTTGAGATCGGCGATCGATTTGATCCCGGTGGAATCGGGCGTGATAAAGAAGGCAATATTGGGGGCCAGGGTCATGACAGTCCGAATGGGGTATTCCTTTTCCCATTTCTCCTGACCCCGTACCGCGAAGAAGGAGATGGCGGCGTTGGCCAGAGCGAGATCGATTTCCATGCTGTCTAGACGCCGCAGATTCTCCTGCGTGCCCTTGGTGGCCTCTGCCGATACTTGCCAACCCAGCGATTTGGTATGCACACCAATCACCTCGGCAATGGCGCTACCCACGACAAAGAAGGCCCCACCGGGCGGTGCCGTGCCGATGCTCAGGAACCGCCGCTCGGGCCGGTCGCCGTTGGAATCCGCCCCTTCGCCACCCGGCTCCGACTTCTTGCTGCAGCCTAGCACCAGCAGGCCCAGGATTAGGATTAGGATTAGGATTAGACCTTGCCATAGCACTCGTCTATTGGTCATGCTTATCTCCACATTCACGTTTTTAGGACCTTCTCCACTCTATACCTCACGGCTCAGTTTCTGTTCTGGGGCGGACAAAGTCCCGCATACTAGTAAAAAGGCAGGGACGCGTCAAACGGCTCAAGGACTAGATGAAATGTGCCTTGAAACACGACCTGAGGGGCGGCAGCAATTTGAAGTATTGCAGAAACAGCTTGAAATCGCTGACACCGTGTATATAGTAGTTTGCCCTAAGGAACTTAATAATAGGCCTGCCGGTGCCCGGTATCCACCCAGAAATAGTCCATTGAACGCACTGTCATCGGTCAGTCCAAAAACGAGGGCGCTGGGTCACGAAAACAAGGAACCCCCAATGGTTACAGAAGAACAGGTGCTGGCTGCACTGTCGGTGATCATCGACCCCGACCTGCACAAGGACATTGTTACACTGGGTTTCGTCAAGAAACTATCGATCGATCAAGACACCGTCTCTTTCGCGGTCGAGCTGACGACGCCCGCCTGTCCCATCAAGGCCAAATTCAAGGACGAGGCCGAACAGGTCGTGATGGCCTTGCCGGACGTGAATCAGGTCAAGGTGACGATGACCTCTCGAACCGCGCCTCGGCAGACCAAGGCCGAGGGCCTTAAGAACGTCAATTCCATCATCGCCGTCGCATCCTGCAAGGGCGGCGTGGGGAAATCCACCATCGCCGCCACGATTGCCCGTGAACTGGCAAACCGCGATTTCCGTGTCGGACTCTTGGATGCCGATCTCTTCGGTCCCTCCATTCCCACGCTGCTGGGCATCCAACAGGCCCAGGTCATGCAGCAGGGCCAGTTGCTCATGCCGATCGATGCAGATGGGCTCAAAGTCATGTCCTTCGGTTTCCTCCTGGGAGACGCCCCCGCCATCATGCGCGGCCCCATGGTCGCGAACTATACCCAACAACTCCTCAACGGGGTGGACTGGGGCACACTCGATTACCTAATCCTCGACATGCCGCCGGGGACCGGCGATGTCCAGTTGACCATCGCCCAGACCGTCCAGTTGGACGGGGCCGTGATCGTCACCACGCGGGCGACCCTCTCCCTGATCGATGTCGTACGCGGCATCTTGATGTTTGAAAAGGTGGATGTCCCGCTCCTCGGCGTCGTGGAAAACATGTCCAGCTTCATCTGTGACGGCTGCGGCAAGGAACACGCGGTGTTTGGCGAGCAGACCAGCTCTCTGAGCGACCGTTTCGGGCTGAAGACCTTGGCTCAGATACCGCTGGACGCCCGCTGGGCCAAGACCCTGCCTACAAATCTCGACGACTCCCGCATCGGCCAGCTCGTCGATGCGATGGTTCGCCAGTTGGGGATGCTCTCGGCGCAGAAATTTGCGCAGCCTGAGATTTCCACGGGCCCCAAGGAGGTAACTATTCGCTGGCCAGAGGCAGACGAGTGGGTCCTCGACAATTTCACGCTACGCAGCAGCTGCCGCTGCGCCCACTGCATCGACGAGTTCTCCGGTGTCAAAAAGCTGAATCCGCAAGACATCCCCGCGGACATTCATGCCACCGCCTCGGTCTGCCTGGGCAACTATGCGATCTCCATCACTTGGAGCGATGGACACTCATCCAGCATCTACGCCTATGGCCTGCTGCGTCAACTGGGTCAGGTGAGACCCGAGGACCTAGCAAATCAAGCTGTCTGACTCGACATGGTGAAAAGCAAAAACGCTATGGAAGACCTATTCAGAAAACTCATTGAAGAGACCGGTGAAGATATCACGCGCGAGGGATTGGTTAGGACACCCGCCCGCGCCGCGAAGGCCTTCAAATACTTGACCCAAGGCTACCAACAGGATGTGGACCAGGTCATCAATGGGGCGATCTTCGCCTCCGAAACCAACGAGATGATCCTGGTCAAAGACATTGCGGTCTATTCCCTCTGTGAACACCACCTGCTCCCCTTCATCGGCAAGTGCCACGTGGCCTATCTGCCGCAGGGGAAGATCATTGGCCTGTCGAAGGTGGCCCGTATTGTCGATCTCTTTGCCCGCCGTCTCCAGATTCAGGAGTCTTTGACTTACCAAATCGCCGACACCCTGCGTCGGAAACTCAACGCGGCAGGCGTCGGCGTGGTGATTGAAGCCCAACACCTCTGCATGATGATGCGGGGCGTCGAGAAGCAGAACGCTATCATGAAGACCTCCTGTATGTTGGGCTATTTCCGCGAGAGCGTTTCCACGCGACAGGAGTTCTTGAGTTTGATCCGCGACTAGGGGCCCGGCAAGGGGAAACGCAAGGATGACGCTCAGAGTACATGTCGAAGACCTGCGACTACGGGCCATCATAGGCATCAATGGCGATGAGCGCGTCGCCAGGCAAGAGGTGCTGATCAGTCTGGAATTCGACTACGATGCCGACGCCGCCATCGCCTCGGACAGGATTGAGCACACGGTGGACTACAAGAAGATCAAGAAGCAGGTCATCGCGCTGGTGGAGGGGAGCCGTTTTTTCCTGCTGGAGAAACTGGCCGCAGCGGTGCTCGACCTGTTGCTCAACGCCGAACGGGTCATCTGGGCCAAGGTCCGCGTCGACAAGCCCACGGCCTTAAGCTCTGCGCGTACCGTCGGCGTGACGGTATCCGGGAACTGCCCATGATCCACGATGTGTGTATTGGTGTCGGTTCCAATATTGCACCAAGGGACAGCATTGCAGCGGCCCAGGTGATCATGCAGCAAGCGTTTTCAGGATTTCGTGCCTCTCAGCTCGTTACGACGACCCCTATCGGTGACTCCGGACAGGACGACTATCTAAACGGTGCCTTTTGCATCCGGACGACCTGGACCGAGGCACAACTCACCGCATGGCTCAAGGCGACAGAGACACGGCTCGGGCGCACCAGAACCACCGACAGGTACGGTCCTCGGACCATCGATCTGGATGTGGTCGTCTGGGATGGCAAAATCAGGGACGACGATTTTTACGGACGAGACTTCTTAAGGAAGGCCGTCCTGGAAATGCTGCCCAACCTGCAGTACTGAGGGACTGGCTTGACTCGTATTGGAGAGTGGTTTACGATGGTTTAACAAGCATGGGGACTAATAGGCTCTCTACTGACAAGGTGTTTCGACACCGATGAAAGGAAATAGACATGAATAAGGCAATCGTCTTGACCCACGGCGGAATTCACTCGACCACTGCCCTGGCCGTTGCCGCCAGTCGCGACTATGAACTCTACGCCCTGAGTTTCGATTACGGCCAGAAGAATCGAATCAAGCTGGAGGCCGCCAAGAAGATCGCGGCAAAGTATCAGGTCAAAGAACATCGCATCGTCACTTTTGACATCAGCATGCTGCTGGAGTCCCCAGGCGGCGAGGCCTACCGGGAGGGAGGGATCCTCTCCGTGCCGGCGCGCAACAACCTCTTTCTCTCTTTCGCCCTGAGTTGGGCGGAAGTCATCAAGGCGGGCAACCTCTTTATCGGCGTGAACTCCACGGAATATGGGGACCGCCCCGACTGCCGATCCGAATTCATCCACGCCTTCGAAAACCTCGCGGACGTGGCGATGAAGAAAGGCGATACGCTCGACCATGTCCACATCTGGTCACCCTGCATGAAAAACACCACGGCTTTGAGCATTCTAACGGGTATGGAGTTGGGCGTCGATTATAGTGACACCTACAGTTGTCCGGACATCAACGACGAGGGCGTTTCCTGCGGCGAATGTTTGAGCTGCGAAAACCGTAAGAATGGTTTTAAGGAGGCCGGTATCACGGATCCCACACGCTACAGCGAAGTGAGTGTGAACCAACGGGGATGTTAGGCTCTGCCAGAAAACTCGATCTGGCTTCCCCTCGGGTCTGAGCCTCGGGGTCGAAGGCGAATGGCGTGTTTTCCACCTGTAGATTTCGATCACCCCAGTCAATACGTTACCCATTGTAGGGTATATGGTTACATAGAGATGCAAGCAGAAAAATCTTCAAGCCTCGAACCCTTTTTCGGCGAGGACCCGACAGATCCACAGGACAAAAATGGTGAGTTTGTATTGCCCGGTACGCTTCCGGTCCTGCCGCTGAGAAACGTGGTGGCCTATCCCGGTACGGTCACCCCGCTTGCCATCGGTCGCGAGTCGAGCCGGCAGCTCATACTGGGGTCCACTCCCAATGAGTCCATTATCGGCTTGGTGACGCAACGCGATCCGGAGACGGATGATCCGGAATTTGATGATCTATTCACGGTGGGCACGGCCGCCTCGATCCTAAAAATCATCAAAATGCCCCAAGGCCCCATCCACGTGGTCGTACACGCGCTGGCCCGCTTCGAGATCGTCGAACCGTTAGGCACCGACCCTTATCTCGAGGCGGTGGTCGCCCCCATGGCGATCAGATCCAGACTCACCAAGAAACTCCAGGCCCTGATGGCCAGTGTGCGCCTGACGGCCCACCGGGTCATCGAATTGAGTCCCAATGTCCCGGAAGAGGCGTCCGTCTTGTTGGAAAACATCGATCACCCTTCCGCCCTGGCCGATTTTCTGGCTGCCAACATCAACTTGAGCATCCCCGAAAAACAGAACCTGCTGGAAGAACTCAATGCCGCCAAGCGCTTGGACATGATTGCCATGGCCCTGGCCAATCAACTGGAGGTCCTGGAAATGAGTCACAAGATCCAGGGCCGAGTTCGCGAGTCGATTGACAAGACCCAACGTGAGTATTTTCTGCAAGAGCAGCTCAAGGCCATTCAGTCGGAGTTGGGCCATGGTGACACTCAGGGGGAAGAACTCAAGGAGATCGCCAAAAACATCAAGAAGGCAAGAATGCCGAAGAAGGTTGAGGCCGAATCGCTCAGGGAACTGGACCGACTCGGCAAGACGCCCGTCGCCTCCCCCGAGTACAGCGTCATCCGCACCTACCTCGATTGGGTGTGCGAACTGCCCTGGTCCCTCAGCACCGAAGACCAACTCGTCATTGACAAAGCCGAACGGATCTTGAACAAGGATCACTACAATCTCATCAAGGTCAAGAAACGCATCCTGGAATTCCTGGCCGTCCGCAAGCTCAATCCCACCGGCAAGAGCCCCATTCTCTGCTTCGTCGGACCGCCCGGGGTGGGCAAGACCTCCTTGGGAAAATCGATCGCCCGGGCCATGCACCGGAACTTCGTCCGCATGTCACTCGGTGGCATCCGCGATGAAGCCGACATCCGCGGGCACCGGCGCACCTACATCGGCGCACTGCCGGGTCGGATCTTGCAGGAGTTGCGCAAGTGCGGAAGCAACAATCCGGTCTTCATGCTCGACGAATTGGACAAAATCGGCGCCGACTTCCGGGGTGATCCGGCCAGCGCCCTACTGGAAGTCCTGGACCCCGAACAGAACAGTACCTTCTCGGACCACTACCTGGACCAGCCTTTCGATCTATCCCGAGTCATGTTCATCGGCACCGCCAATTACACCGAGCCCATTCCCCTGGCACTCTACGATCGCATGGAAATCATCGAGCTGCCCGGCTACACGGACAAAGAAAAGCTCAGCATCGCCAAGCGCTATCTCCTCCGGCGACAGCTCAAGGAACATGGTCTCAGCAAAAACACCTTGACCATCAAGGACGACGCCTTGCTCTTTATCATCGAAAACTATACCCGAGAGGCGGGGGTCCGAAATATAGAGCGTCACATCGCCGCCGTGTGCCGTCACGTGGCCACCGACATTGCCCGGGGCAAGAAGCGTCGCGCCACCATCGGCAAGACGCAAATCCCCAAGATCCTGGGACCCACTCAATATGAGTCCGAACTCGCCCTGCGCACCGGCATCCCCGGCGTCGTCACCGGCCTGGCCTACACGCCCGTCGGGGGTGAGTTGCTCTTTATCGAGGCGGCCAGCATGCCCGGGAAGGGAGGCCTCCAGTTGACCGGCCAAATTGGCGACATCATGAAGGAGAGCGCCGAGGCCGCCTTCTCCGTCGTGCGATCCAACGCCGACGCCCTGAAAATCCCCGAAGACGCCTTCAACAAATTTGACTACCATATCCACGTCCCGGCGGGTGCGATCCCCAAGGACGGCCCCAGTGCCGGTGTTGCCATGTTCACCTCCCTGGTCTCATTGCTGACCGGCGCAATCGTGCAACCGGATCTGGCCATGACCGGAGAAATTACGCTACGGGGGCTGGTCCTGCCCATCGGCGGCCTCAAAGAGAAGATCCTCGCCGCCAAGCAGGCTGGCATCAAGACCGTGATCTTGCCCACTCGGAACAAGAAGGACATGGAAGAGGTTCCCAAGGAGGCCAAGCGGGGGATGCGGTTTGAGTTCGTCAAGGATGTGGATCAGGTGTTGAAGCTGGCGATGCAGTGAACACTCAGAATAAGGCCCGTCCCAACGCCTGCACCGCCTTCTTGCGGTCGACTTCTTTGACGCCGAACATGATGCTGGTCTCCGAGGAGCCTTGATTGATCAATTCGATGTTGACGCCTGCCTGGGACAGGGCCTCGCAGGCCTTGGCGGCGATACCTACGGCGTAGCGCATGCCCTCGCCGACGATCATGATCAAAGAGAGGCCATGTTCGACACTCAACTCGTCCGGTTCCAGTTCTTCCTGAATCCGCGCCAAGACGCGTCTTTCCTTCTCGTCGGTGAAGGGTTCGCTCTTGATGATGACGGACATGTTGTCGATGCCGGAGGGGGCATGTTCGAAGGAGAGGTCTTCTTCCTCCACGATCTGCAGCAAGCGACGCCCGAACCCCACTTCTCGGTTCATCATGTATTTGCTGAGGGAGATCGCACTGAAGCCCCCGGCGCTGGCGATACCGGTGACTTCTCCGTGCTCGTAGCGGCGCTGGGGGACGATCAGCGTACCGGGGGCCTCGGGTCGATTGGTGTTCTTGATGCAGATCGGCACGTTGGCATGAATGACCGGTACAATCGCTTCATCGTGGAAGACACCGAAGCCGGCGTAGGCCAGTTCTCTCATTTCACGGTAAGTCAAGATATCGATGGAGGGCGGGTCGTCCACCAGACGCGGGTCCATGGCATAGACGGAATCGACGTCGGTGAAGTTCTCATACACATCGGCCTTGACGGCCGCGGCCAGGATGGCGCCGGTGATATCGGAGCCGCCCCGCGGGAAGGTCGCGATATCCCCCTGAAGTGTGTAGCCAAAGAATCCCGGAAAGATGACGATCTCTTCCATCTCCCGCAGGCACGCCAGGCGTTCGAAAGATTCCGGCAACACCTGGGCATTGCCAAAGTCGTCACTCAGCAATAGTCCCGCCGCCTTGGGATTGACATAGCGGGCCGAGATGCCCTGGGCGGCGAATGCCAGGGCAACGACCTTGGCGTGACTGTCTTCGCCTGCGGCCTTGATGGTATCCATGAACTGGGCATCGTGGCTGGAACGATTGCGGATGCGGCTGCGCAGGTCCTCTTCGATTTCGGCCACGACGGTGGGCGTCAGCTTCAGGGCCTGTTGAATGTCGGCGTAGCGTGTCACGACGGCGGCCAGTTCCTGATCGAAGGATCGTTGGGCCAGGACGGTCTCTCCCAGCGTGATCAACAGATCGGTCACCTTGGTGTCGTCCGGGTCACGCTTACCCGGGGCGGAGACTACGATCAGGCGTCGGTCGCTGTCCGCCTTGACGATGTCGATGATCTTGCGGATCTGGCCGGCATCCGCCAGCGATGAGCCGCCGAACTTCACAACTTTCATTGATGCTCCTCGGGTTCCCCGGAGGCATGTCTCTATCGAGACGTACTCTTCAAGAAGTACTCCATGAGTTCATGGCCGCGGTCGATACGAAAGCCACTCTTGCGGGCGTTGGCCTCGCCATAACGCTGCTCGGTGATACTCTTGATGCCGGTCCCGGCCATGGCAAAGGGCACCGGATCGTCACTGTGACCGCAGGTGCGGATATGGGTCGCATGATCCGGCAAGACCATGATCCGCCAGGTGTCACGTTCGCGAAGGCCCTCCAGAATGGGTCCCACGACCTGGCTGTCGATGCGTTCGATGGCCTTCAGCTTCATCTCGGCATTGCCCTGATGAGAGGCCTCATCGGGCGCTTCTATGTGGACGAACACCAAGTCGTAGGTCTCCAAGGCCTCGAGAGCGGCCGCCGCCTTGCCGGCGTAGTTCGTCTCAAAGAATCCGGTGGCCCCCTCTACCTCGATAAGATCGAAACCGATCAATTTGGCGAGCCCCCGGACGAGGTCCACGGCGGTGATCGCCACGCCGCTGAGGCCAAACTGGTCTTGAAAGCGAGCCAACATCATCTTACGTCCCTGTCCCCACAGCCAGATCGAACTCACCGTGTTTTCGCCCAGATCGCGGCGGACCTTGTTAATATCGTGACTTTCAAGAAACTTCATGGATCGGAACATCAGTTCCCGCAGGAGATCCGACCCCTTGCCCCGGGGGAGGATCTTTTCGGCCGACTGGCCAATATGATCGTGGGGAGGGCTGGTCTGACAATCGAAGTCGCTGTCGCGAAAGACAAGCAGGTGTCGATAACTGACCCCGGTGTGAAACTCCAACCCCGGCTGATCTTCAAAGAGATGGGCCAGGTCCGCGATCAGACTCGTGGCCTCCGCGGTGGAGATATGACCGGCGCTGTGATCCGCCATGGTACCGTCGGCCAGTGTCACGAGGTTACATCGGAACACCCAGTCATGGGGCCCCAGAGGGATATTTCGGGCTGCGGCTTCCAGCGGCGCCCGGCCTCCATAGTAACGTTCGGGCGGGTAGCCCAGCAGGCTCATCTGCGCCACGTCACTGCCCGGTTCAAAACCGGCCGGTATAGTTCGCACCAGACCCTGCCGACCCAGCTTGCAGATGAGATCCATGTTGGGGGTTTCGGCAGCATCCAGCGGCGTCCGCCCGCCAAACTGCTCCAAGGGTTCATCGGCGGCTCCATCCGGGATGATGATGACGTACTTTCCCTGAGTCATGGTTCAGTCATCCTTATCTTCGGGAATGTCCACGATTCGGATACAGACAGGCTTGCCGCCGATAGTGTCCAGCTCTGTGATTTCCGCGAGGGCGTCGCTCATGTTCTTTTCCTGCGTTTCATGCGTGACGATGACCACGGGCACCGTATCATCCGGGCCTCGGCCTTCATGTTGGAGAGCGCCCGAGATACTGATCCCGTGGTCGCCCAACACCTTGCCGTAGGCAGCCACCACCCCGGGATGATCTTTGGCCATAATCCGAATATAGAACCGACTCTCACAGTCGGCCATCGCCTCGATCTGCCCGGCGATCTGCTGCCTCGACTTGACTTGAACCTGGTCAAAGCTCCGTTTCGAATTTCCCAGCGCCACGTCGATCACATCTGCTACGACCGCGCTGGCGGTGGGCATCATACCGGCTCCCCGACCGTAGAGCAGGACCTCCCCCACGGCGTGGCCGAAGAGGCTGATGGCATTGAAGGGACCGTTCACGCGGGCCAGCGCCGTCTCCTTGAGAATAAGGGCGGGATGCACGCGCAACGAAACCTTCCCGTTCGGCTTCTTCTGGCCAATGGCCAGGAGTTTCAGGCAGTATCCCATTTCGTCGGCATAGCGAATGTCATCCTGGGAGACGTCTTCGATGCCTTCCGTATAGACATCTTCGAGCTTCAACTCATAGCCAAAGGCCAACGAACCCAAGATCGTCAGCTTGTGGCTGCTGTCGCCGCCATTGATGTCCAGGGTGGGGTCTGCCTCGGCATAGCCCTTAGCCTGGGCCTCCTTCAAGGTCTCGGCGAAGTCGGTGCCTTCCGCACTCATCTTGGAGAGGATGTAGTTGCAGGTTCCATTCAGGATGCCGTAGAGGGCCGTGATGTCATTTGCCAGCAAGCCCGTCCGTAGGGCCGACACGATGGGGATGCCCCCGGCGCAGCTCGCTTCGAAGGCAATGCAACGATCCGCTTCACGGGCCACCTGGTAGAGTTCGCTGCCGTGGACGGCGAGCAGGGCCTTATTGGCCGTGACCACATGCTTGCCGGCCCGAAGCATCTTTAACTGTATCTCTTTGGCAATGCCTGTGCCACCGACCAGTTCAATCGCCACCTCGATCGTGTTGTCGTTGAGCAACACCTCGAGGTCGCTCGTGAGGACCCCGTCGGGCAACTGCACGGGTCTGGGCGTCTCGGTGTCGAGATCCACGACACACACGAGTTCAAATCGAATGCCCGTCTTGGCGCGGAGGATATCTCCATTCTCGACGAGCAGCCGGGCCACCCCGCAGCCGACGGTGCCGAAACCCACCAGCCCCACGCGGACACTCTTTTCCTTCATGACCGTTCCTTTTTCTATTGAAAGCGTGACCGCTTCACTTGGAGGTGAGGCGCAGGGAGAGCCCGAAGAATCATGCCATCACAAATAGCGCCGAGTCAATACGATCGGAAGTTTTCGGTCAAGCAAAAACTTCCCGGATTCATCGCCGCATCGCCGGGCCGGCGATGGCTCCTCGATAGGACATTCGGGCCTGGCTCAATGCCGGGTTGGACGACTCGACGTTGGAATCGTAATCGTCATCGTCATAGTCTTCTCGGCGTTCTCGATGACGCTTACGAGTAGCGCTTCGCTGAGCACGAGCACGAAGACAGATCAGACGGACTGCGACCCCTATGCACACTTTTCTGAACCAGGCCGACATGCGGGAAGGCGTCGCCGCATGGGCCAGTCGATCGAGGGCTTCACGCCTCAAACGTGTTCGCCCCAGCTGACGGGCAACGAGCGTGAGGGATCGGCAAGAAATAACTTGGACTTTTGAATGCCCAATTGCACCTCATCTTTGATCGCTTCTCAATCGCGACATCCGCGACGTAGAACCGCTACGCCTGTGGTTTCGCTCAATCGGGTGCGACCCAATATGGGGCACACTTGGACCCCAAATTGACCAACTTATTTCTTGCCAATCCCTTATTCCGCCGCCACTGCGTTCTCAAGGACGATGTCGCCTGATTCTGACAAAACCTCTTCCGTGGCACTGTGCGTGATGGGAAGATGGACCGTAAAGGTCGTCCCTTTTTCCACCTCGCTTGCCACCTCGACCCGCCCCCCATGCGCGCCGATGATCCGTTTGACGATGGCGAGGCCCAGGCCCGTGCCTTTGATCGTCTTCCCGGGTCGCTTGACCCGGTAAAAACGGTCAAAGATTTTGCCAAGGGCCTCGGGTGGAATACCCATGCCCGAGTCCTGAACCTGAATGACAAATTCATCGTTCACGCCGTTCAGCCGAATAGACACGCAGCCTTCCGGCGGTGTAAATTTGATGGCGTTGCTGATCAGATTCGTCAGCACCTGGATGATGCGATCCGTGTCAAACCGGCCCTCGGGCAAATCGGGCTCGATGTCGAGGGAGATGCGAACCTTGCACTTGTTGGCAAAGTGGATCATGGTGCTGTAGGCGTCTTCGAGCACTTTCCCCAAATCCCCTTCTTCCATCTGGAAGTCCATCTTACTCGATCCGAGCTTCTGGAAGTCCAGCACATCATTGATCAAGCGCCACAGGCGATCGATGTTGCGCTTGGCCAGATCTAAGAAATGCTTCTGATCGTCGTTGATCTCGCCCGCCACGCCGTCCAGCACGATCAACACGGCCTCTTTCATCGAGGCCAATGGGGTCCGTAGTTCATGGGAGACGGTCGAGATGAACTGACTCTTGATCTCCATGGTTTCCCGAAGCTCTTTTTCCGCCTTGGTCCGGTCTGTGACATCATGGAGGGCCACCACTGCGTAGCGGGTCCCATCGATAATGACGGGTTCCGCACTGATAGAGAGAGACGGTTGAATGAGCCTGCCGTTGATTTTGAGCTCGGGTTGTGTTTCGACACCGTGCACCGGGAGGCCGGAGTCAACGGACTTCTTGATGGTATTGAACAACACACAATCAGTGCACTCGGGGGCCTGGCCACAGCGCGTGTTGCCGTATTGCAAGTCGGGATCCACATGGACGCAGCCCAACACAAAGCCCGGCAGCTGATTGACGATCTCCGCGTAGTCTTTGCCCGCAAGCGTGCGGACGGCGTCGTTGGCGCGTCGGACCCGCATATGTTCGTCAATGAGCAACATCGCGATGGGCGCGGCATCAAAGATGGCTTCCAGGTTGCGCTGTTTACGATTGAGAACCTCGTGGAGGTGACGTCGTTCCGTGATGTCCACATCCACGCCGCGATACCCCATCAGATTGCCCTCTTCATCCAGAATAGGAACGCCGCTCTTGGATAACCAAATGACGTTGCCCTCGCGGTCGAGATTCTTGGTTTCAAACTCCCGGAAAGAATCCCGGCGAGCAAAGACCTCGAAGGCCCTCTTCTTGAGGCGCTCGCGCTCCTCCGGATGGAATAGATCATAGAAATGGGTCTTGCCCAGCATATCCTCGGGTTTGACGCCCAGGATCCTCTCGACGACGGGGCTGAGGTAGGTGAACAGCCCTTTCGCGTCTACTTCCCAAATCCACTCCTCCGCATTCTCGACGACCTGGCGGAACCGTTCTTCCGATTTTCGTAACGCCTCCTCGATTTCCTTACGTTCGGTGATATCGTGAATGATGCCGATCGATCCCCGAACCTTGCCCTGTCTATCTTTCAGAACGCTCAGCGAGACGTCGACATTGATGATGCGGCCATCCTTCTTTATCATCCTGGTTTCGAGATGCTGCTGAACGCCCTTTTCCCGGATTTGGCGGGATCGCAGGATTTGCCAGTCCTCCTCCGGATAGAAAGATTTTATCGGTTTCTGGTGGAGATCCTCGTGGCTCATGCCAAAGAGGTTTTCCGTGAACGTGTTCCAGGAAGACAGACGTTCCTCAGCATCGACCACCATAATGGCCACGGCGGAGTTTTCAAAGATGGTACGGTAGCGTTGCTCGGCTTCCTGGAGCGTTCGCTCGGCCTTCTTCCGTTCGATGGCATATCGAATCGCCCGTGCCAGGACGTTGCTATCGAATTGCCCCTTTACCAGGTAGTCTTGAACGCCTAGCTGAACGACGGCGAGGGTCGTCGCCTCATCATCCATATTGCTCAGCACGATGAGAGGCACATCCGGGGCGGCGCGCTGGAGTTCGTCCGCCGCCTTAATGCCGGCACTGTCCGGCAGGCCCAGATCGGACAGGATGATGTCAAACGTTTCCGTCTCGACCAACTGTAGGGCGGTCTGCAGGTCACCGGCAGATTGCTGATCTGCGATGTTCAGTGCACTCTGGGCCAGAAGTCGTTCGAGCAGTTTTCTGTCGACCTGATCATCTTCAACGATGAGGACTCTGACTCCGCTATCCACCGTCACGGTCACATCTCCGCTTGCACAGCATCGTCCACAGAGTCCCCTAGCCCGAACACGTCGCGGCGCCAGGGGGCCGACGGTCGCGAGCGAAAGCCCGGCGTTTCATGCATCATTGAGCGCTCTCTCGATTTTTTCAATGAGCTCATTGAAGTCGAACGGTTTGGTGATGTAGTCGGCAATGCCATAGGCAGAAGCGGCGGCAATATCCTGGGTCCCATACTGAGCCGTCAGCATAATCACGGGGATACCCGCAGTCTCAGGATTGGCCCTCAGCTCTTTGAGCATTTCATGACCATCCATCACCGGCATGCTGGTGTCCAGCAGGATCAAATCCGGCTGTTCCGCAGCAACCACCTCCAGACCTTCTTGGCCATTTTGGGCCGTGACCACCTGACAGTTGGAGAACTTCAGGCGATATTCGACGGTACTGATGAGATCCTGCTCATCATCCACAACCAAAATTTTCGGCTGTTCAACCTTCTTCTGTGATTTAAAGAGTCCTAACATTAGAGTTCCTCACAATGGACTGGCCCCTATGACAGTCTTCTGATTATCTCGCGACAGCTCGTGTCGAGTGTGTCGGCTTTTCCCGCGGCCCAGGCGCACCGGTGATCGGGACCGTCTTTTTCAATTGGTGCACTCGCCGCATGACGCCCTCGGAAACGGGGCTTCCGTCGTAGAGATGAGGCGCTAGGAGAATCACCAGTTCCATGTTCTCCACGATCTCCTTCGATCTCCTGAACAGGCCGCCCACCCAGGGGAGATCCCCCAGAATGGGGATCTGGTCCCTTTGAGTCGTCTTTTCCTGCCGTCGCAAGCCACCCATGATCACAATCTCACCATCCCTCAGGAGCAAGGAGGTTTCTTCGCTCCGGCTGTCCACCACGGGCACGCCGCCGCTGCTTTCGCCGGTCCGAACGCTCTGCGTCGTTTTCACCTCCAGAAGAATGGTATTGTCCTCAGTGACTGTCGCAGTGACCTCCAGAGTCACACCCACATTCTTGAACTGGGTGGCCGCAAAAGAGCCTCCCGCCGAAAAGGACTGATTTTCGGTGTAGGGGATCTCCTCATTCGCCTCAATTTTCGCCGTCCTGCCGCTGAGAACCATGACGCGGGGGCTCGCAATAATCTCCACATGTCGCTTTCGTTGAATCGCATGGACCACCGCACGCACCGTTCCGATAATTATGCTGAAATCGCCGCCGGCACCGAGCGTGTTGAATGCCGTCGCAGTCCCCAAGGTTGCCGCACTCTCAACGGTCGTTGTGAGCCGCTCCGCATCGGCAGTGAGGTTCTGCCGATACAAGGCCGGACTGCGAACCTCCGTGAGCATGTCCCAGTTGATGCCGATTTCGCTGTCATTATCCAACTGCACCTCCAAGAGAACCACCTCCACCATGATCTGTTTAGGCATCTTGTCGGCGTTCCTGATCTGGGCCAGGAGGTGGCCCAAACTCTCTTGTGTGTCACTAACAATAATGGTGTTGGTTTCTGTGTTGGCCTGTACGCTGCCATACTGAGTCACCATCTTGGTCAGGATAGGGACAAGATTTTCGGCCTGCAAGAACCTTAGATTGACGGTCTCGATGGCCAGTCCCGCGGTCTGCCGGTCGATCTTCACGACTTCGTCTAGAATCAGGTTGACATTCTTGACCAGGTCGCAGACCACCAGAGAATTGGTGCGCTCCACCACTGAGATGGTACCGAATTCAGAAAGCAGGGTGTCCAACGCTTCCTTTGCGCTCTTGGCCTCGATGTGCGTCAACAGGATGGGTTCCACGATCAACCCTGCCGTGGGTTGATCCAGCTTCGCGAGTTCGGCCAGCATGGCCTCCGCGTGGCTCAGCAGATCGCAGATAATAATCGTATTCGATTTGGGCACGATCACTATGTGACCGTTCTGAGAGGCGATATTCAAGAGCACCTCGGCGGCCTTCTGCGCGTCTAGGTAATTCAGTCTAACGGCCTTCACCGTCAAGGTCTTGATGGGCCGGTCCGCTTTTTCAATCTCTGCGACGATGCGTTTCAGGTTGTCACTCGTGTCGAAGACAACCAGCGTATTGCTTCCCTTTTGCGGCCGCATCCGCCCCGTTGGGGAACTCAAGCAGGCGAAGGCCTCGCTGGCGGCCTCCGCACTGATATAGCGCAGCTCTATCGTCTCTAGAAACAGTTCAGGAGCCAGCGTCGTGTCAGCCTTGGTGCTGGTGAGTCTCCTCAGTCCCTCTTCTGTGCTTTCTCTGTTCTTCCTGAGGATCGAGGCAAATGGGTTTCCTCTGCGGACTCGGGAGCCAGTGAGTCCCGGCCCAAGTTTTCCGTTCCCACTGCCCGATTGACCCCAGGCGATGTCCGCTCCCATCGACACGATGATGAGCCATAATCCAAGTCGTTTCAATGCCTCAATCATTTTGATGCGGCCTCCTTCTCCTGAATGACATAGATCGTCATGGCTATATTGCACACTAATCGACCTCCTTGTTCGTCAAGTACGCTCATGGTCAGTGAATGAATCCACATCTTGCGATCCCTCCCCTGCAATTTTTTGATGAAGGCCATCAAGCCGTTGTAGTCCCCGACGACCGATACTAGTGCCTCCACGGCATCTATGCTCCTGTCCCCAATCTCCTCGTCAAAAATGGAGAGCGGCTCGTCGGAAAAATCAACGGTCCTGACCCTGCAGTGATACTGTTCGGCCACGGCGCCAAACTCTTGAGCCAGCTCTCTGGCCTGCACGTAGGTAAAGAGGGTACCCCTCAGATCGTCAAACTGCTTATCGATTTCGTCGAGCATTTTGCGACGACGAAGCACCGTGTCCTTCAGCTGGTCCTTTTCCCGGGCAATCTCATCCAGGGCCGGTTCATACTTTTGCACGGCCCGCAAATACTTCACATGGGGGGCCACCACCCAGCTGTACATAGCCACCGCCCCAATGAGAACGAGACCCGTCATCACCACGCCCGACGATGACCCATGGTAGTTCATAAATCGCTTCACTCGCACTCCTGCGACTGTCTGTCTCGATACAGGTTAGATTCCCGATGTGGCCACTACCTTGCAGAGAATTTGATAGTTCACCACACTCTCCTCGTCCTTATCCTGTTCCGTGTTCGTGATCTTCGCCTCGACTACATGGTCGGACTTGTTCAATCGGTTCGCAAAGGTGGTGACCAAATTGACATTTCTGGCCTGACCATCGATCACGACGGCCTGTTCATGTCCGCTTTCCAGTTTCGTGATACACAGGTCGTCCGGAGTCATGTCCCTGACATCGGCCAGGAACCCGCTCCAGTTGACCTCTAACCGAGAATCCAAGATCTCTTTAAGCCGTTTCGGTACCTTGGACATCCACTCGATGCGTGCTTCCAGTTCTCTGCGGGTATCGACCATCATGGCCGTGTTGGACAGACCCGTTTGCGAGCGTTTTTCGGCAATACTCTGTCGCGTTTCATCTGTTTTGGCCATGAGGCCCCTGACGGCCAGCCCCATTAAAATCAGGATGACAGCAGCAGCCACGGCCGCATACAAGACGTTCTTCTTGGCAAGCTTGAGGCGGATGATGGCCACGGGCAAGAGGTTGACCTGCGGAATACCGGGCGTCTCCCTGAGGAGCCGCAGGGCGTGTCCAATGGCGGCGACAGAGGTGTCCTGAATGGACACATTCTCCCTAACCTCCAATTCCAGGGCATCACCGATATTTTCGGTCGAAATCACCTCACATTTGGCGCCGCCCGTCACCTTTTCGAGTTGGGCCGGGAAATTGTCCGTCAGCGGAAATTGTGTGTCGGTGACGACTTTGATTTCCCAGGGCAAGGCGCTGTCCGGGACTTCAATCTCATAGTACTGCAGGATCGCGTTGATCTCCTGCTCTAGTTGCCGTCCGAGTTTCTCGGGATTCCGTTTGAGTTCCGCGATGTCTCGAAGGCGGACATAGTCCACGGCATGCCGCCGAAAAACACAGAGTATCAACTGGTCGTCTCGAAAGAAGACAAAGAGGAGGTTGCAGCCAAACCGACTGGCGATCCGGCGTTCGTACAGGGCACGAGCGAGCCCCATCAGGCCAGGCTCCACCACGTCCACGTCCACACGGGCATGGCGACAGACCCGGACCAGCGCATCGACCTTTTTTGAGTCGGTCCCCACGGCCAGGAGGCGTCCCGGGCCGTTTGACGGGTTTAGACCGGTATAGTCCCAGAGCACCTCCACCCCGGCTAAGGCCACACACTGTTTGATCTCCCGCTCAACGTACTGTCCAATGTTGGAGGGTGTACTCTTCGGCAACTGGATCGTCTGCACCAGCTGAGGCTTGACGGAGAGAGACAGCACCGTCTGAGAGATTGTCCATCGTTTGCAGAAACCCCTCACCTCAGCAATCGCTTTCTGCAGAGCCACGGGATCCATGATTTGACCGTCTTTAATGCACGCGGCAGGGACAGGTGCTCGCATCGCCTTAATGAGCACTGAGACATCACCTTGCTGCTTCACCATGGCCATACTGATTTCCGTCTCCGTGATGTCCACACCCAACGTGATTCTGCGTCGTCCACGCACTACCTTCTTCTTAGGGCGTGCCCCGGTTTTCTTCAAGAGCAGTTTCATTCGTTGATCCTCAGTGTGTCGATGCGAACGACGTGGGGCGGTCCCGAGGCTGCGATGGTCACATCCGCCGATACTCTCGCCATGTAGTTCTGACCGGTTGTCCCGGTTGATTCAATCGTGCCGCCGCTGACGGTCACGGTGTAGGTCCCATTGTTAAAGCTCCTGTTGGTGAATCCTGTCGTCCAACTCGAATCGTTGCGGATCTCGTACAACGCGTCATTCAGTCCCGCCTCGGCCTGTGCCAGCGCCTCCGCCGCGTAGACTTGATTTTGCATCAACTGGATCTCCTCCGTGTTCATTTCCAAGATGGCCATGACAATCGTCGCCAGAAAAGCAATCACGAACACGACCATGATCAGAGCGGACCCCTCTTTTCGACACATTGGCCATTCCATCGCTAACCTGATCCCCATGGCGCCTTCGCTAAAAATAACACTCTCCCACGACGAGCGAACTCTACTCGCTACACGTCAGCGCTTGCTTCGGCATCCGGCGCGGTGAGCCTTATCTGACGTCAATCGATTATGAGTGCGACCTAGAAATCTTGCGACGAGAAGGAGCCGCAAGGCGTTGGTCCAATTCCTATCGGACGCGAGTTCTGCTACTGCAGGAATAAAGATCAAACTCCCTCTCACCGTCCTATATTTTCTTGGCCCTGTCACACGTCCGGAGCGTCTCAAGCGGAAAACTCAGGCTCCCAGCGGCCCGTTTCGCTAGGCGACGCGTTTCGCGCAAAGCGTGGTAAGCGTGATCACGACTTCGGAAGCGCTGAGGGTGCTGTCCCCATTGCGGTCGAACCCAACCGCCACGGAAATGGTCTTGAGGGCGGAGTCGCCATCGTCAGTCACATTGCACAGGTAGGAGCCATCCAGCACCACATTGCTCGCCGATGTCGATGTCGAAAAACTATAGATGAGTTTGATCTTGATCTCATCCAGCTTGGCCTGGGCCAGAGTGAGGCTCCTCGTTTTCTGGTCGACAATGCGTGCCGTGACCTGCCCCACGGTAAGAGCCTTGAGAATGGGAATCAAGCTGGTCAACAGCAGCGCCGAGGCCACGACCACTTCGATGAGGGTGACGCCCAAACGGCGCCTCATGGAACGGTTCAGCCGCGGGCGCTTGACATGAAGAGTGCGCCACCCATGCATGATCAACTCGTCGTGCACAAAACATGACCGGTAGCGGAAGTGATCGTGAGAGTAAATGTTTTCCCGTTGGCTGAAACGGTGATCTCCGTCCCGCTGCCCGATTTCAGGTTACCGAGGGGTCCGAAGTCGAAATGGGTGTAGCCGGAACAGGTGACCGTCACATTGGGTGCGAACGAAAAAGAATCGACGACACTGCTCGTATCGAGGTTCTTGATGTCATAGCCGGTGTAGGGGGAGGACCCTGTCATAACCACCTGGTAGCCTTGGGTATTCGAAGCCGCGTCCCGCAGCGCCATCGACCGCGACCGTCTCAGATCGGTGACGAGTTTGCGTGCCACGCCATTGGCCGCCTTTTGATGCACCGCGCCGAACTGCAGACGTGGAACCGCGATAAAAGCAAAAGCACCGACGATCGCCACGACCACGATCAACTCCACCAACGTATAGGCATTCTGATGTTTCAAGAGCACGCGTCCAGGAACAAGGGGACGCCTTTAACTTCAGGCCGTCCCCGGGCTTTGCTTGATGTGTCCCATGCGAAAGTACGATCGGTCACAGACTAGTGGCCGTGCTCCGCCACGCGGTGCGATGTCGTGTTATAGGTATAGGCCGTCGCGTGGGGACAGGCAGGCTCACCGTCCGGGAAGTAATTGGCATCGCCGGTGATGTTGATCAGCGCCGCGGGCCAGGATCCAGTCGTGGCATAGTAGAGTTCAATCTGCGAGTTGAGCAGATCAACGTTGGTGTCGCAGGCATTGTTCTTGGCCGTGGTCGAACTCTGACCGATGCGGGGAATCGCCACAAAGGCCAGCGCCCCTAGAATGAGTACGACAACCAACAATTCAACAAGGGTAAAACCCAGTTTCGTACGACAACGCATGGTGTTCTCCTTATGCAGAAAAATAGAAACTTTTTTTGCCGGTGCATTCAAAACAGACATTCCGGAACTCGCTTGTTAACATGACCTGTATCGACATTAGCACCCGACCACTTTACCCAAAAAACGGAAAGCATCGCCTCATTAAATGTGATTCATATAATCAAACATCGGTAGGTAGACGCCGAGTAGAATGACGCCGATCAGGCTTCCCATGCCCAGCGTGAGCGCAGGTTCCAGCTTGATCAGCAGACTCTGAACCGTCCTGTCGATGTCTTTGTCCAAAAACTCCGCCCCTTTGTTCAACATTTCCGGCAGCACGCCCGCCTGCTCTCCGGAGTCCGCCATCTGGATGACCACGGGGGGGAAGATAGCGTGTGCCTTAAAGGACTTGGCCACGGAGCTACCCGTCCGGATGGCCTCCTTCATTTCGTCGATAATGCCACTCATCTGCACATTATCGACCACGAGCCGGGCACCATCCAAGGCCTCTAGCAGAGGCACGCCAACCGACACCAGGGTGGCAAAGGTCCTGACGAAACGAGCCACAACGATCATTCGGTTGAGTTTGCCAAATATCGGAAGGGAAAGTTTAATCCGGTCCACGCTGGCACGAATGTTGGGCTCGCGAAGAAGCCGTTTGGCGATAAAGACCACCGCAACGATCCCCCCGATCACCAAGGGCCACCACTTCGTGGCAATCTCACTCAGCACGATGAGGAACAGCGTAGGCCCCGGTAAGGCAACGTTCATACGTCCATAAATCTGGGAGAACATGGGCACCACGAAGATGATCAGTCCGGTGATGACAAGTATGCACACCACCGACACGACGGCAGGATACACAAAGGCCGCCTTGATCTTCTCTTTGAGTTCGAGACGTTTCTCGAGATAGACAGCGCTCATCTCCAAGGATTTGACAAGTTGCCCGCCCGTTTCGCCGGCCTCGATCATACCCAGGAAAAAACTGGAGAAGATCTCTTCATAGGGCTCGAAGGCCTTTTTCAGGCTCGTGCCCGTCTCAACACTCTGTCGGACCTCTCCCAGAATCTGCCGGAGCGCATGGTTCTCGGACTGTTCCTCCAGGGTCTCCAGGCACTTTAACACGCTGAGACCGGCAGAGTACATCCCGGAAAACTTAAACGTAAAGGCGACGATTTCTTTCTGACTGACGCGTGTCGTACGCTGCCTCGCTTCTTTCTCCTTGCGGGCTTTTACCAGCGAATAGCCGATTTTCGTCAACTCTTCTCGCAGATGGCTGACACTGTTGACGTTGGAGTACGTCCCCGACAGCTTGTTCCCGTTTTCGTCTTTTGCGATGTACCAGTAGGACGACATTATTTCTCTTTGATGTCAATCACGCGTGAGATTTCATCGATGGTCGTGACACCGTCCAACACGGCGCTCTTACTGCTGGCAGCCAACGTCTTCATGCCTTCTTTCACTGCCTGCTCTCTGATAACGTCGTTGTTTTCACCCTGCACGATCAGCCTTCGTATGGCAGGTGACACCTGGAGGATCTCATAGATGCTCTTGCGTCCCTTGAATCCTGTTTCGTTGCAGTCGTTGCATCCGCTCCCCTTATACAATTTCGGTCCTTTGGCTTTCTGGTTAGCGGACGCCTTGTAGTTGAGCAGGGAAAGGTCACGTTTGACCGTTTTAATGGGCTTGCGGCATTTGGGGCAGAATACCCGGATCAGTCGTTGTGCCACAGCACCCGTGAGTGCGGAGCCCACCAGGAAAGGAGGCACGCCAATATTGACCAAACGAGAGATGGCGCCCACAGCATCGTTGGTGTGAAGTGTACTCAGCACCAAGTGGCCGGTTAACGCGGCGCTCACGGCTATCTCGGCCGTTTCGAGATCGCGAATCTCACCGATCAGGATGATGTCCGGGTCTTGTCTAAGGATGCTCCGCAAAGCCGACGCAAAGGTCATGCCTGCCGCCGGTTTTATCTGCACCTGGGTGATGCCTTCCAGACGGTACTCGACCGGATCCTCAACGGTCACGATGTTTCTCTCGGGCGTATTCACCAATTGCAGTAAGGAGTAGAGTGTCGTGGTTTTGCCACTCCCGGTCGGGCCCGTGATCAGAATCATGCCATAGGGATTGGCGGCAAGCTCTCGTAAGCGCTGATTGTCTTGCGGGTGGGTCACCACAGAGTCCAGATTCCACTTGTTCGAGGACTTGTCGAGAATACGAATGACGATCTTTTCGCCACCCACGGCGGGCAACGAGGAGATACGTAGGTCATACTCCTTGCCGCCATGGCGGACCGACATGTGACCATCTTGCGGAACACGCTTCTCGGAGATGTCCATCTCGGCCATGATCTTGATGTGAGACACGACTTCGTGCTTGACGGACGCAGGGACGGTGATGGCACTGCGCAGGAGGCCGTCCACACGATATCGAACTCGGACATCCGCTTCCTGAGGCTCGATATGAATGTCACTGGCACCGGTATCGATAGCACCGCGGATGACCGAGGCCACCAGTTTGGTGACCGGATCATCCGCGACCCTCTCAGAGACCTGCTCTTTGCGGTCATCCACTTCCTCCGCTTGGTCCTCCTTCAAGCGCATCGACGCGATGGCCTGCTTGGTGACACTGGCCACGTCGAAGTGGAAGTGAATGGCCTGACGGATCGCAGTGGGGGTCGCAGCCACGGGTACAATCTTGTAACCCGTCTTCATTTCAATCTGGTCACGGACCACCAAGTTCATGGGAGATGCCATCGCCAGGATCAGCTTGTTGTCCTCACGTTTTACCGGAATCAGCGTATGGCGGTTGGCCACCTCGTAGGACACGAGGTGGGCAACCACAGGATCAATCGCATCCGGCGCCAGATTGAGAAACTCGATCTGGTTGCTCCCGGCCACCAACCGCAGCATCTGGTCCTCATTGACGTAATGCTCATTCTTGAGGATGTTCAAAATGCTAAGACCGGACGCTTCATGCTCCTTGAGCACGTCTGCCAAGACATCTGGGTCCAGCATTTGCTCCTTTTCCAGGAAATCTAGAATGGGATCTTGCATTGCCATACCAAAGTATAACCTCTCCATCGGGACCGGCAAGAAAACAGCGACTTCGGTGTTACAATCCTGACTGCGATAGCAGCATCATGAAAGAACCACAAAATAACTTGGACTTTTGCATGCCCAATTTACTGAGTGCCGATCCCTTAACTGTGTTTCTGTCTCCCCGTCCTATCGACCCATCACCCGACCAACTTAAACAGAGAGTTTGCCTAAGAGGGTCTAAGGCGCGGGTTCGAGGCCGCGTCGATGTCCCGCCGGCGTGAGACACGGGTGGGTAGACTTTCACGAAACCGGCAAAACGAAATCAAGAGTGAAGACCAGCGCAGGATTTGATGCAATCCATCCCTCGTCGTGCCCGAGGTCTCGAGTGAGCGCTTATCCAATAAAAACCGGCCGGATTTGTCCGCACACCGTGAAGGTTTTGGAGTTTGGCCTCCCAATTGGATACCATGGCGTCCTTCGCTAGCAGTGACCTCGGTAAACAGGCGGCGAAGACGATTTATGGGACCTCACCCATCGCGTCCTTGAACGACGAGACGACATCTTCAACACTCTGCGGATGCTGGCCTTTGTCGATCTGACCGACGCCACGGCACGCTTTACTACGGACTATGTCCTGCAGTCGAGGCGGTCCGCCATTGTGGATCGGATTAGGAGAAACCGTCAGAGCGTGCAACTCGTGCTGGACGGCAAACTGATCGAGGTGTCCTTCGAGCAGATCCGCCAAAATGCGTGGCGGCTGAACACGAATTCCGAGCACGATTCCTACGTCGAGTCGTGTGACCCGGAATTGAACCAGGCCGAAAAAATGGCTCGCTCTAGGGCCAACGGTGGAGTTTTCAGACAGAGTCTAGTTTTCCCTTGCCACCTGGCCGAGGGCGCGGTATTATCAGCCGACACTTAAGGATGTGTGTGATCAAGTTCGGTTCAATACGTTGTACAGTCTACAAAAGGATGTTGTAGAACAATGCTTGGGAATGGATTCTCACGGTGCAGTACAATGCAGTGTTACACGCCTGTCTGTCCTCATCTGAGTCCTAATAGGATTTTCCCATTCCCACTCTCATCCGAGTGATCATCACTCGCCTCTACCTCATTCCATCCAGGCTGCTATTGAAGGAGTCAAGATAAACGGCACCGGGAGTGCTCCGTGAAACACCGTTGTGAATACGGGATCGGCAAGAAATCAATTGGACAATTTGGGATCCAAGCGTACCTCATATTTGGTCGCGCTCGATTGAGCGAAACCACAGGCGTAGGTGTTCTACGTCCGAGATTTCGTGATTGGGAAGCGATCAAAGAGGGCGTGCAATTGGACATTCAAAAGTCCAGGTCATTTCTTGCCAGTCCCTAAGTGAAGCACTGCAGAGACGGGTGATGGCTGTCATGGTCTAAATCGCAACATGGTGCAAAGGGGGACTAAGAATGAAATGGATTTCATTTTTTGTCTTGTTGATGTTGACGGCAAGTCCTGCCCTAGGAAGGACGCGTGGGTATATGTCCTATGCCACGAGGATTCGATATTCGCCCTATGCCTTTGGGATTCATCACTCGGGCCTTATTCCCGCGAGGATTCATTATAGTCCCTATGCCTTTGGCGTCGGCCATTCGGGCCTTATTTCTGATTACATCGTTTATTCGCCTTATGCATTCGGCGTCCGACACAGCGGTTTGGTGTCCCAGTGGGGAATCCACCGCTTGCCCCTGGTCGCCTGGTGCGAAGAGGGCAGACGGGGAAGGGGGCAGATAGTCGGCCCTACCGGCTCGCAGCAAGCCCAAGCCAGTAGGCCGACCCATCACCGGCGCGTCAGCCGTGGCCCTGCCCCTCGCAAGCGGACCGGCCGCGGCGCGGATGTTGCATCGCGGATTGATCAGGTAACGATCGCACGCAACTGTCTCGATAAGGTGATTCCCGGTCGATATAGGATCACGCGACTCTTGAGGATCGGCGGAGAAACGGTGAGCTTCGACGTCCACCTCAAGGATACGGGGTGCATCATCAAGTATTGGAATCAAGCCAAGATTAATGCCATCAAGCAGGATGCGGGAAGCCAGGAAAGAGTGTATTCCCGGTACTTAAAATCATGGGCGCGGTATGCCAACGAGATTGAGTTGAAAGGCGGTAAGGTGCTGCATCTTGTCTCTTACGATGAACACAAGATACCAGAGAAGCTAGCCGATCTCTTGCCGGTGAGGGTAGCGCAGAGCGTCAACTGATGAGTCAACATTTTCTTTTCTTATCTTAACCTGCAACAGAGTCCTCACCTTGGTGGGGACTTTGTTGTATATAGCCGAAAGGCTACCGCAATTCCACAGACCAGTAGGCGTGATCCAGGAACTGTTTCCAGCTCCGGTAACGCTGATGACCCAGGTGCACGTGTACCACCGGATTATGTTCCGGTTGTAGGGGCTTCTTGACCAGGGTCATCCGAGCCTGCTCAGGCGTACGTCCGCCCTTCTTAGTATTGCAGGCGACACAGGCGCAGACAATGTTCTCCCAAGTTGCCTTGCCACCGATACTACGGGGAACGACATGGTCTAAAGAGAGTTCGTGTGTCACAAATCGTTTCCCGCAATACTGGCACCTGTTCTTGTCTCTAGCGAATATATTGCGACGATTGAACCGCACCTCGTTGCGGGGCAGGCGATCATAGAAGAGAAGCCGGATGACCCGGGGGGCGGCAATGTAGAAATTGACCGTGGAGATCCAGTCATGGTCTTGCGGTTCGAAATCACGCTTCAATTGAGATAGTTCACACCAACTTTCAAAATTGTGATTGGCATAGTACCCCTCGTCGCAGGCAATCACTTCGGCCAGTTCGCGTAAGAGTAACGAAAACGCCTTCCTCACCCCCACGATCCGCACTGCCATGTAGTGCTTGTTTAGGACGAGCACACTGCAGTCCAGTCCAACATTGCTTTGAAAAATCGCCATTCCGACACCGTTTCAGGTCAACCCCCTATGTGTCGCAACCTGAGCTAACGCGACTTATCGGGCGTGTGAACAGCGTTTGAAGACAAACGTTCCCGCATCAAACGCCCCATTTTAAACTTCACAGTCCTCTTCGCAGGTACTTCGACCCGCTCCAGTGTTTTCGGATTTTGGGCCACTCTGGCTGCCCGTGTCCGGGTTTCAAATACGCCAAAATCACGAAACTCCAAGCGATTGTCTTCGCACAACTCGTCTGTGATTTCATCAAGGAAGGCCTGCACGATGCTTTTCACTGCGACGCGTTTGGCCTGCGTGCGCTCAGCAATACGATCGATGAGTTCTTTCTTGGTAATTGTCGCCATAACCTACCTCACCTCAGAAAAGAGCTGTCAGAAAACGACGCTTTGATGCTTGCGGTACGTGCGCGAGTCCAGACCAAACCTCTACTATCCCCTGCACAAAACCTTGACACACGTATTCACCGGTACCGAGCAAAATACCGTCGCCCGACAGCCCCCTAGAGGGATCAAAAGCAATCAGTGAGTGAACACGTCAACAACTGCAAGCCACTATACTGCAAAGACTTCGAGTCAGCAAGCCATTTTCGTAAAAAACCTCCAGTGTCGATCGGAGCAGCTTTTTCCGCCGATTTTCCGCCTACGAATGGGCCGATCCCATCCCGCCGGCTCAAACCGGATCCCCCCGCTAGCCCTCCGGCCCGCTTACTGGGTCAGCACGCGCATGGCCTCCTGGCAATCCAGCTCAATCTGTCGAACCAGGTCCTCGGCTGAAGGGAACTTGTGTTGACTTCGTAAGTGAGCGACGAAATCAAGGGTCATGTGCGCGGCTGCCACGTCGGTCAACGATCGATCCAATACGTGCGCTTCGATGGAAAGAGGGAATTGGTCTCCGAAGGTGGCCGTCTGTCCGAGGCTAAACACGGCCGGAAGCGCATCGCTCTCGCCCATGAGTTCTTCAGTCGAGTCTTGCAGACGAACATATCCGGCATAGACGCCCTCCGCCGGGATTATTTGGTCTGGCTTGGGCATGTTGAGCGTCGGAAAACCCAGTTCGCGTCCCTTCCCCCTGCCCGATGCGATCTGGCCCGTCAGCCGGTAGGGGCGCCCCAAGGCCAGCGCTGCCTCGGCCACATGGCCGCTCTCCAACATATAGCGGATCATCGTGCTGGAAACGCGGATCCTCTGTCCCGTAGACAGGTGGATGTACTTCGCGTCCACAACGACGACCTCAAACCCGTAGTCCTGTCCCAACGCCGTGAGTGTTGCAATGTTTCCCTGTCGATTCGCTCCAAAGTTAAAATCATCCCCTTCCACGATAACAGAGGGGCGGATGCGCTCCGCCAGAAAGTCTGCCACGAATGCTCGGGCAGAGAGAGACAATAGCTCACGGTTGTCTTCCAGGACGAGGATGCGATCCTCTACGTAGGGATAGAGCAAACGACGCTTAGGAATAAGCGGGGTCAGCACCCCGGGGGCCCTGTCGGGGTAGAGCACTGCCACCGGGTGAGGCTCAAAGGTCAAGACCACCAATTCAGTCTGTCGCGCTTCGGCAATGCCCTTCGCTCTCGCCAGAATCTCGCGGTGTCCCAGATGGACGCCGTCGAAATTGCCAATCGTGAGGACACAACCCGCCTTGACCGAAACAGAATCTGACAAAGCCCTTGCACTATTCATGCCTATTCCTTTTACTTGCCCTTTGGTGGAGTCACCCTGACAAAGGGCCGTTCATTAGAACCACAAAGACAACGAAAAATCAACAGGGTTCCGATGGCCCCCACGGGAAACGCATGAGAAGGCATGAAAGAACTGCACAAAGAAAACATCATCAAATACCTGAAAAGTGAAGCGTATACACCGCTGAAGCTGTCGAAACTGGCGCAGGAGTTGGGTGTTGCCGCGGAAGATCAAGCGCTCTTCAATAGTGCCTTCGAGGAATTGACGAAGGCAGGGCATGTGGTCATTGGGCAGCGAAATCTCATCGACCTGCGGCCTCTCCCCAGTGAACTGGTCGGCATCTTCCGAGCCAATCCCAAAGGATTCGGGTTCGTCATTCCCTCCGAGCCCAACTCACACGGAGACCTCTTTATCGGAGCCAATGAAGCGGCCGATGCCATGACCGGTGATCTGGTGCAAGCCCGCATACTGCGGAAGCGCGGCGGGGCCCGTCAACGCAGGTGCAGTGGCGAAATCATTGGCATCCTGGAGCGAGCACACGACCAGTTTGTTGGCACGCTCTTCTCGGAGGGGAAAAACTGGTTTGTTCAGCCCGAGGGAGGGGCCTGCTTTGATCCCATCGCCGTGGACGATGTGGCGGCAAAAAACGCCAGAGCGCAGGATAAGGTGGTTGTCGAAATCCTGAGCTACCCCTCTGTCGACCAGATAGCGCGCGGCGTCATTCTCAAAGTCTTGGGCCGGGCCGGCCTCTATGAAACCGAGATTCAGGCCGTCATGCACCAATTTCACCTGACGCAAGAGTTCGATCATGACTGCAAAGCGCAGGCGCAGAACGCAACAAAGCGATTCAAGCCTGAGGCGGGCGCCCATCGAGAGGATAAGACGGACACATGGATCATCACCATCGATCCACCCGACGCCAAAGACTTCGATGATGCCATCAGTCTCGAAGAAGCGGGCAACGGCCAGTGGATTCTAGGGATTCATATTGCGGACGTGAGCCACTTCGTCGAACCTGATTCCCCGCTCGACCTTGAGGCAAAGGGCAGGGGCAATAGCGTCTATCTACCGGCCCGCACCATTGCCATGCTCCCGGAAGTGCTCAGCAACGGGGTATGCTCGCTTCAACCCGATCAAGATCGTTTCACCAAGAGCATCTACATCACCTATGACGGCGAGGGGCGGGTCGCCCATCGACACTTCGCCAACAGTGTGATCCGCTCCAAGCAGAGACTGACCTATCTCGGTGCGGACGCGATCCTGCGGGGGGAGACCGCAGGCTGCCCTCCCCAGACCGTTCAGTTATTGCAGGAGATGAGTGCCCTGGCGCGGCTGATCAGCAAGCGACGTGCAGGTCAGGGTATGATCCACCTTGACTTGCGGGAAACAGACATCGTTTTTAACGATTCCGGTGAGATCGTGGATGCCATGCCGGCGGAAAACAGCTTTCCCCACACGATCATCGAAATGTTTATGGTGGAAGCCAACGAGGCGGCCGCGACCCTCCTCGATCGGCTTGACATCGCGTTCATCCGGCGCGTCCATCCGGAGCCCGATGCCGTCAGTTTGAAGAGCCTTGCCGCACTGGCGAAGAGCTTTGGCTTCACCATGCCCAAGCTCCCCGACCGTCTTGCGGTGCAAAATCTGCTCGCCGCCGTGAAGAACACCCAGTACTCCTTGGGCATCAATTTGGCGGTCCTGCGTAGTCTCGCAAAGGCCGAGTATGGTCCCCAGCACGTCGGTCATTACGCCTTGGCCTCCAACTGCTACTGCCATTTCACCAGCCCCATCCGCCGTTATGCCGATCTGCTGGTCCATCGCGTCATCCAGGACTACCTGACCGATCAAGTGGAGCAGACCAAGCTGAAGGCCCAATCCATCGACCTCGTCGCCATTGGCAAGCAGATTAGTCTGACTGAGCAGAACGCGGAACGCGCAGAACGCGAACTCAAGAAGATCCTCATCCTCATCCTCTTGAGCAAGCGGATAGGGGATGAATTGAAATGCGTGATCACGGGCCTGACCAACTTTGGTGTCTTTGTGCAGTCTTTGAAACTTGGCATCGAGGGACTGATCAAGATCTCCGACCTCGGGGGGGACAAATGGCAGTACCACACGGAGACCCACTCGATGGTGGGACAACGCTCCGGCCGTACCATCCGCCTGGGCCAGCCCATAACCGTCAAGATTGTCGCGGTCAACATTCCGGCGCGTCATCTGGACCTGACGCCGGTGGATCCCATCCTGAACACCGTCCGATCGACCTCTCCCACAAAGAAGCCCGCCAAATCACGAAAGGGGCGGGCTCGCAAGAGGCGACGGTAGGAGTCCTGCCATGAAATTCACCAAGATGCACGGTCTGGGAAACGACTACGTCTATGTCAACTGTTTCGAAGAGACCGTCCAGGATCCCTGTTCCCTGTCACCTTTGATCAGTGATCGGCGTCGCGGCATCGGTGCCGACGGGCTCATTTTGATCAGCCCTTCCGAAGAGGCCGATGCCAGCATGCAGATTTTCAATGCCGACGGCTCTGAAGCAGAGATGTGTGGCAACGGCCTTCGTTGCGTGGCCAAGTACGTGTATGATCATGGTTTGGCGGAGTCGCACGGTCCATTCGCGCCGCCGGGCGAACAATCCGGATACCCTGCTTCACTGAGGATCGAGACGGGTCGTGGGCTGCTGACCGTCGGGCTGACCCTCGACGCAGAGAACCGTGTCCAAAGCGTCTGCGTTGACATGGGTCAACCCATCCTCGACCCAGACGAGATCCCGGTCCGTCTGGCTGGCCCTGAGATCATCAACCATCCCATACGCGTTGACCACCAGAGCCTGGAGATGACGTGCGTTTCCATGGGGAATCCACATGCCGTCTTCGTTGTCGACAGTTTGCAGGAGATCGATGTTCCCCACTTGGGCGCAATGATCGAAAGCCACGATCACTTTCCCAACCGGACCAACGTCCATTTCGTGGAAATCTTGAACGAGCGGGAACTCCAAGTCCGCACGTGGGAACGCGGCAGTGGTATCACCATGGCCTGCGGCACCGGCGCCTGCGCCTGTTGTGTCGCAGTCGTGCTCATGAACAGAGCAGAACGCGTGTGTACGACACATCTTCCGGGAGGAGATCTCGCTATTCACTGGAACGACACGGACGGTCACGTATACATGACAGGGCCGGCCATAGAAGTCTTTGACGGCATTTGGCCTCTTTAGGACCCGCACAACACTAACTTACCGCTTCTCCATCTCATCTTCAGGTCGTCTTTGGCCGTTCCTCAATCGCGAGAGCCTCAACGTAGGCACACTACGTCTCCGGTTTCGCTCAATCGATCACGACCCAATCCAACCTAAATCTGAGTGGATAAGTCAGTTACTTATTGTCGTACGCGTCCCTATAAAGCAAATTCACTCGAAGAGGGGCGCCAGCTTCAGCGTTTTCTCCGCATCTAGCCCGCCCTGCGGCGTCCACACGGCCAGGCCCAGACTCGCGCGGCATGAGCACTCACTATCAACGAGATCGGCAGTGCCGGCCAACACCGCCCGCATCAACTCCAAGCAATTCTCTGTCGCCGTCCCCAAATTAGCCATAATCTCAGCCAGTAGCGCCTGTTTCTCTCGGGTCCCCTCTGGGGGGCGCCAACAGTCGTAGTCGCTGACCAGGGCCACCAGGGTGTAGCACATCTGCGCTTCCCGCGCCAGTTTTGCTTCGGGCATGGCGGTCATGCCGATGAGATCGCCTCCCCCAGCGCGATGCATCAGGGATTCGGCGCGAGTCGAAAACTGCGGCCCTTCCATGCAGACGTAGGTCCCTCTGTCATGCGTCCGACAGTCCAGTGTGCGGGCGGTCTCCACAATGGCCTGATGAACACGTGAACAGACAGGTTCCGCCATTTCGCAATGAACGGCCCCATAGTCATCGAAGAAACTCCCCAGGCGTCGAACGGTCTTATCGATAAACTGATCGACCACCACCAAGTGGCCGGGTGCGATCTCTTCCCTCAGGGACCCGACCGCCCCACTCGCCAGTACCGTTCGCACACCCATACGCTTAAACGCATAGATGTTGGCTGCATAGGGGACGCAACTCGGATTGAGCCTGTGGCCCAGGCCATGCCGATTCAAGAAGGCCACCTCGCGATCCCCGAAGGTCCCCACCGTTATGGGACCACTGGGCGCTCCGAAAGGCGTGTCCATGTTCACTGTCTCCGTGTCGGTAAAATGCTCGACTAAGGCATCGCCGAGTCCCGATCCACCGATAATTCCCACCCGATCTGTCGCCATGGAGCAAGTTCCTTATTTTGATGTCAACACGGGACGGAGGATAAGGGAAAGGGTTCTGTGGTCGTTGGCTGGGGTGGAACGGGACGCGTCGAAGAAGAGGGAAATACCCTGATCAACACCACGTCCCTCACTGAGACCGCGCCGACGCCATGAAGTGCCCAGGATGTTCCCCTAGCGCCCCATCCGCCAGGCGCTGTCTGGACAGCGGGCGCGTGACTCTGCAACCGTCTCGTTGGTTTTGCACGTCGTTTTGTCATGACCCAAGCCTAAGATTACGCAGTAACTGAGGGCAGTATCTTGATGAAAGTCGGTTCTGTCAATTCCTTCTTTTCTTGGACTGCGCACCCTCCTCTTTATCTACAGTCGCGAGTGAACGCGCTCTCAACAGTGGCGTCACAAGGCACTAGAATCGGGTGAAAACCTATGACCACAGACCTTTTCTCAGTCCAAGATAAGACGGCGTTGTTCACCGGATCCAGTCAAGGGCTTGGCCTGGCCTTGGCCCAAGGGCTGGGTCGGGCCGGATCGACCATCATTCTCAACGGCCGCGACCCCGACAGACTTGACAGAGCCGTTGAGTCCATGCGATCCACGGAGATCGCGGCGCATGGCTTCGCCTTCGACGTGAGCGATGAAACGGCCGTCACAGAGGGCATCGGGTTAATTGAGTCGCAGGTAGGACCCATCGACATCCTGTTCAACAACGCAGGGATCATGGTCCGCAAAGAGTTGCATGCCTTTTCCTTGGCGGATTGGCAAGCCACGTTGGATGTCAATCTGACCGGCGCCTTCCTGGTCTCCAAATGCGTCGCGCAGGGAATGATCAAGCGGCGCGCCGGGAAGATCATCAATATATGCTCCATGCAGAGCGAGATGAGCCGACCCATGATCGCCCCCTATGCCGCCTCCAAGGGAGGACTCAAGATGCTGACCCGCGGCATGGCGACCGATTGGGGAAAGTACAACATTCAAACGAACGGCCTGGGGCCGGGATACTTCAAGACAGAACTCACCAAGCCACTCTATGAAGATCCGGAATTTGATGCCTGGCTCTGTCGCCGCACACCTGCCAAGCGTTGGGGCGAACTGGACGAACTGATCGGGGCCGCCCTGTTTCTCTCCTCCAAGGCCTCTGATTACGTCAACGGGCAGATTCTCTACGTCGACGGGGGCCTGTTGGCCTGCCTATAGGGATCGGCAAAAAACGGAACCCTGTCGGAACATCCCAGTTGACCATCGCATACGCCGGGTTGAAGGCGGATCAAAACCAGGAGCGGCCAAACCGGCCGATTAGATCTTCTAATAAGTTGGTCGAAAAGATAGTATTATTCAATGAATGGACGACCAAGTATCCGAATCTCATACACGGCAGCCAACGAGAAATCGGGCGGACTCCGTATGAAAAGGCAGACAAAACGAAGACGGCGACACGCGTCGCTAAGGGATCGGCAAGAAATAAGTTGGACAATGTGGGGTACTAGTGTGCCCCATGTTTGGTCGCGCCCGATTGAGCGAAACCACAGGCGTAGAGGTCCTACGTCGCGGATTTCGCGATTGAGAAGCGATCAAAGACGGGGTGCAATTGGGCATTCAAAAGTCCAAGTTATTCCTTGCCGTTCCCTAAGCGTACAGACGCCTCCCAAGGACTCGGCGAAGCGGCTAAGACGAGGGGCCGCTGTCGTGGTCGTTATAGGCCTGGTCACAATCGGAATCTTTATCATTGGCCGATGGGATAAAACGCGCCGAGTTCCAACCCTTCGGCAGAGCCAAGCGAAAGACATGCAGCGCACGACGACGACGCCCTCGCCGCCTCCTCGCTCAACTTCCGCAGCCCTTCCACTGACTCCCTTCAAACCTGATCATCCACTGAGCCGCGTGTTCACGGAAGAGGCTTTGGCTGTGGACACGATTGAAGTCGCAGAGATGACGATCGCCGACCTCTACCTGGTTAACAATCGCATCCCCTCTCGGCTGGTTTCTATGGCACAACAGGCGGTAGACCGGGGACAAGCCGCCACCAACTACTTTCTGTTAAGCTGGGCGCACGACATCAACGGCGACACCGCCCAGGCGCTCATGGCCATTGA
Organism: Planctomycetota bacterium; assembly: GCA_022563885.1. Taxonomy (GTDB): domain Bacteria; phylum Planctomycetota; class Phycisphaerae; order Sedimentisphaerales; family Anaerobacaceae; genus JAIPFM01. Next base: position 56,757 of record JADFMM010000001.1, read on the forward strand.
GACCGCGATCAAACTCGACCCCACAAATCTAAACTACCAGGCTGCGTAGGACCATGTCAAAAGCAAACTCTCCCCCCAGTGACGCTCGACCGAGCGGTAAACGACCCGCTGGGCCTCTGTGCTGCGCGCTGACGCTCACACTGTGTGTCCTCTCTGACGTAGCTGCCGCAGACAACACGCCCCGCCTATCCGATGTCACGAGCCTCACTGGTATTACTTTTCAGCACTGCGACGGCTCAACGGGTCTCTATCGAATTCCCGAAGCCGCCGCCAGTGGCCTGGCCCTATTTGACTACAACGGAGACGGTCGAATCGACATCTACTTCCTCAGCGGGGCCTACCCAAAAGACTCTCATCAAGACACCGTTCCCCGAAATGCGCTCTATCGCAACGACGGGAATTGGAGGTTTACGGATGTCACCCAGGAGGCCGGCGTGGGTGACCCGGGGTTTGGTCTGGGGGTGGCCGTGGGCGACTACGACAACGATGGAGATCTGGACATCTATATCAACAATTTCGGACCCAACGTGCTCTATCAAAACAACAGCGACGGCACCTTTACGGCAGTCACACACGAAGCAGGCGTCGTCCACGGGACACATATGGGGGCCGGGGCCAATTTTTTGGACATGGATATGGATGGCGACCTCGATCTCTATGTGTCGAGCTACACGGAATACAGCCGGGATAGGCATGTCCCCTCGGCACCCCACGGGTATCCTGTCTACCCGGGCCCCAGCCTCTACACGTCCACGTACGAAGCCCTTTTTCGTAACAACAACGACGGCACATTCACCGATGTCAGCCAGGCCTCGGGCATCGCCTTCCAGCGGTGTCCGGGCATGGGTACGATCTGTTCCGATTTCGACCGGGACGGGGACACCGACATCTTCGTCGCCAACGACACGCGACCCAACTTCCTTTTTCAAAACGACGGGTCCGGGCACTTTGAAGAGGTCGGATTGCTCTCAGGCATGGCCTTTGATGTGCATGGCAACCCTCAGGGAACCATGGGGATCGACCTGGGCGATATCGACAATGACGGCTGGCCGGATCTTTATGTCACCACCTATCAAAACGAGTGGGCATCGCTGCTCCGCAACTTAGGGGACGGCGTTCGAAGACGTCACCTTCACGTCGGGTGCCGGGATGAGTTCCCTGACGGATGTCACCTGGGGGATTGGCTTCGCTGACTTTGAAAACGACGGGGACCGTGATATCTTCGTCGCTTGCGGTCACGTCCAAGACAAGATTGATCTGTTTGATGACCGAACCACCTATCTCCAGACCAACCGGCTCTATAGGAACATCGGCAACGGCAAGTTTGTCGATGTATCGGACCGCAGCGGTGAGGGAATGAAGGTCAACCTCAGCAGCCGGGGCATAGGACTGGATGACCTGGACAATGACGGTGACGTCGATGTCGTCATTCTGAACTCTCGCCGGGAGCCTACACTATTGAGAAACGACACGCCTAATCAAGGCCATTGGCTGCAGACGACGCTTCAGGGCACCACCTCCAACCGGGATGGCATCGGCGCTCAGGTGAGGGTGTTCACGCAAGGCGTGATATTGTCCGATGAAGTCCACAGCGGACGGAGCTACCAGAGTCATTTTGGCACTCGCCTCTACTTTGGCTTAGGGAAGCAAGCTAGCATCGAGCGAATTGAGGTATTGTGGATAGGCGGAGGTAGGGATGCGTACGAGAATGTCAACGTGGATCAGCATGTCTTATTGATTGAAGGTGAATCCACGGCCAGACCGATCGGTCCGGCGAAAGACTGAACGCGATAGCCTGGTGGCACTCGGATTCGAGGCGTCACAAAGCGCCTGCTTGTGCGTGCAAGCGACCTCGTCCAGCAGCATCAGATCACCGGCAAAAACCCGCACCTGGGCTCCGATACCATCCCGATTGGTCTGAACACCTCGGAGCTGCACCTGAAGCCAATGCCCGGGTGAGGGCGTGTGGTTTCTCAAAAGCGTGGGTTTATCACAGGAATCGAGAATCACCACATCGATATCTCCGTCTCCGTCCAAATCGTCAAATCCGGCGCCCCGACTCACGTGATTCACCTACAAACCCGTGCCGGCATGCTCGGAGATACTCGTATAGTGACCGGCCCCCTTGTTCTCGTAGAGGATATTAAGTTGTCGGTAGGTGCTACGGTTGTCGTAGTGTTCGATGTGGGGCTGCAAATGGCCACAGGCAACAATAATTGTCGCAACTTGTTTGAACAATATTTTCACTACAAAAATCCTCTTCTGAGAGCTGACTTCAAGATCATAACGGTTTACCGCTATTCTCTTTCAATTCTTCGTGGTATTTTCGGCGTGGCGATTATGAGCGATTTCGGATTCACACGCACCAACATCATAACCCGAAAGTTGTGGCACCTGCGCCCCATAAAAATCTCGTTCTCCTATCTCGATTCCAAAAAGAGAGCGTAGGTCAAGCCCAGAATCGATCATGGGTGAATCTGCGAGAAGCATGTAAGCGGTCATCGATTGTAATTTAGCGGGATCACCTATGGTTGCGCCTCCACCCACTTTGGCCAATCTTGGCTCCATGTGGAAGCCAACTGGAGCACCCTTAAGTGTCTCCTGCCCTGTCGCGCTACGCCAGCCTGATAGACTGCTGTACACTATTCCATTCCATTTGATTTCGGGATGTTCGCCCGCTGTCCAGTAACAATCGCCCTTGAAACTCCAGCCAGCGGCAGGGCGCGGTATATCAACAACATGTTTCCCTGGAGCAGTGACAATGATGTTGTTATAAATCTCCGAATTATGGACGTGTGAAATGCTGGGTTCGTCAGAAATTTCGCCGATCCCGGCTCCAGTTGTTTTGGCAGAAACATGGAGGGTGTTGTTATACACCCTCGTGTTCTGGATCCCGCCATGGGAACGGGTGGACCGGAAATAAATGGCTCCATAGCCTCCAATCTGGCCATCATTCTCGCTGATGTTGTAGCGGACAATGTTGTCCTTAAACGCGCTGGCACCTTTGAATTGATAGAGACCGTAACCAGCCCCATAGTTGTCATGAGAATAGTTGTATTGCAGGGTGGAATTGACGCAGCCACCATCGAGATCAAAACCGCCACCGTCTAGTGTTCCTGTCTTGTTGTGATGAGATTCGCAAAACTGAATGACAACATTGCTGCTTTCCCATGCCCAAATGCCGATCGGCCCGCCTGCTGTACTTCTGTTGAGTTCCCCATTGTTGAACGCTTCGCAATACTCAATGACGGCGCCATCCACTCCGGATATGACAATTCCAGTTCCGGAATGACCCTTCTTCTCCGGAATGCCGCGATTGTCGAACACTTTGCAATTGCCAATGTAAACATTTTTATGAGAGCGTCGGCCATGAGCCGATGGAAAATGACCGTACCGCCGGTTGAGTCCGTCGCACCAGAACCAACGAAATTCAGATTCTGGACCACGAGCCCAGCGCAGTTGAAGGCCCATAGCCCCTCATTGCTGCCCGAACAAATCGTAGCACGTCCCTCGCCGTACGAAGTCACTGTGACCGGATGATTGAGGGCGCCGCTATCCTTGCCATCAAACATTTTCTTTTCATCATTTTGTGACTTCCTCCATTCAAAACATTACGAAAGAAGGTTGTCCTACTCAATAATTCGAACTTGCTTAATTCCAACACCTTATGTAAGCTTTCTGAATATCCATTAAGAATGAATTCTATGGGAATATTCGGGGCAAGCAATATTGAAAATACTCACCAGGCTCATCTCTGAGTGACCGCTTGATCATTAACGCAGGATGGGGTCCCCACAGAGAAAGTCTCTTCATATGACAGAATCTCTAGCCCAGGGCCATCCTCATCAAAGGACAAGCCACTGCCAAAACGCCTTTGAGATATCAGATTGCATCTAACATTCTGAGAAGTAACTTCTGAAAGACCAGCGACCTAGCACCCATGAATAATTACACCGCAGTCACAGCTTCCTTATTAAAAATGCTACCTTGCAAAATATGGGTGAACGCGCTACGGTATTTCCTCTTGGACACACGATTAGGATACTTGGTTTGGCCAGACATAGGGTTTTTTCCGCGACCATAAAATGCAGACCTTGAAATCGCTCATCGATACCCATGAACGTATCACCGTTTTTACGGGGGCGGGTATCAGTACGGAGTCGGGAATTCCCGACTTCCGGAGCCCGGGCGGGGTATGGACGAAGTACCAGCCGATCGCGTTCGAGGACTTCATGGCCTCGGAGGAGATGCGGCGGGAGTCGTGGCGGCGGAAAATGGGATTGGACAAGGTGCTTCAGAAGTCGAAGCCGAACCGCGGACATCACGCGATTGTGGAACTCGTGCGGCGAGGAAAAGTCTTTAGCATTATCACTCAGAACATCGACAACCTTCATGAGGATTCGGGCGTCGATGCGGAACAGATCATTGAGTTGCCCGGAAACAGTACCTATGCGTCGTGCCTGGACTGCAAGAAGCGGTTCGAGTTGGCGCCGATCTTCGAGGCCTTTGGGCAGGATGAAACGTTGCCGGTTTGCGATGCGTGCGACGGAATCGTGAAGACGGCGACGATATCGTTCGGTCAATCGATGCCGGAACATGAGATGGACCGTGCGCAGGAGGCGACGCTACAGTGCGATCTGTTTCTCGCGATTGGATCGTCGCTCGTCGTGTATCCCGCGGCAGATTTTCCGGTTATGGCGCAGCAGAACGGCGCGAAGCTGGTCATTTTGAATCGCGAAGCGACGCCGCTGGACTCCTATGCCGCTTTGGTTGTGAACGATGAGATCGGGCCGGCCCTGGGCGAGGCGGTGGGCGTGGAGTAGGGTGTCTCCCCAGTACTCTTGCACACGCGTTCTCCTGTATACTTTCGCCTGGTGTGTTGCACTCAAGCGTGACGCGTTCCAGCGAGTGATGAATCATCACGAGGACAACCATCTCGATGAGATCCCACGGCTGACCGGTGGCCGAGGCGCGGACGTCATTATCGAGAACCTCGCGAACGTCAATCTCGGCAAAGATCTCGGTGCGCTCGCGACCAGGGGCCGAGTCGTGGTCGTCGGCAGCCGGGGCGAAGTCACGATCGATCCGCGCCACCTCATGATGCGGGACGCGGAGGTCCGTGGCATGGCGCTGATGAATATCTCGGACCGGGAGCGTGACAGCATCCACGCCGCGATCCACATCGGACTAGAAAACGGCACGCTTAACCCCGTCGTCAGCCGCGAGATGTCCCTCGCCGACGCCGCCCAGGCGCACCACGCAGTGATTGAGTCGAGTACGCACGGAAAAATAGTCCTCATCCCCTAGAACCCCACAGTACCTCGTGCGGTGCAAATAGTAATCTCGCATAAGTCCTTCTGTGGAATTGCCATAAGGGCGTGTCGGATGAAAGTATTTGCCTGTTGGATGATGATTTCGTAGCGTATGCGGCTAAACAACAGCCAGCGGATGAGGGGGGCGGCCAAGGCAAAGCGGCTCAGTCTGATGATGCTGGAATCATTTGCTGTTTGCGATCGACGTGATCGCTACCTCGGCAGATTCAAGGCCCTGAGACGCCGCATGTAGTGTGATAGGTCCTGCTCTCTGCGATGATTTGACGATGGCCAGGCAGCGGCCCTGATAGGCTCTTCGGCGCGGCTGCCGGAAACTCTCGGTGCTTCGTGGATTCGAACTGCCCACCGCAATAATTGTGCCGGGACCCTGGATGCCAAACTCAATGAGATTTTGGGCTTTGGGGTGACGGGTTCCGTTCTTGTCGAGCAGTTCGACTGTAATGTACGACAAGTCCTGTCCATCCGCTCGGATCTCCATTCGATCTGCAATCAGTTTGATTCTCGTGGCGTGTTCTGCCGTTCGGAGTTGCCAAGAAGCAAGCTTCTTACCGCCCTCATAGCCAATCGCTACGAGCGTGCCCGGCTGGTAGGGTACCTGCCATTTGGCGGTCCATTCTGTGCCACGATTGGTTTCTTGGGTCCCAAGTGACCTATCATTTAGGATCAGTTCCACTTTCTCATAGGCAGAGTAAACGATCACTTCAAGAGACTCTCCCCCATGGCCAGGCCAATTCCAGTCCGCTACCACATCGTGCCAGTTCCATTTGCTCCAACTCTTCTTGCCGGGGACCATCGCAAAGGAGGGTTGCGGTGGCTTTACGAAAATCGAGAGCGGGCTACCCTCCCGGTGTTGCCAGAGGGCATCGCGGTAATAGGACTGCGGCCGTTTGAAACCACATATATCGATGTCACCACAAAAGGCCTGGTGCCACGGGTAGAAATTGTCCCTATGGAGATACCCCAACCAGCCGATGCTTGCTTCACCGAGATAATCAAAACCAGTCCAGACGTAATCACCAAATACATAGGGATAGTCTAATACGTTCATCCAGGCCCCGAATGCCGCAAGCGGGTATGATTCCGAACAGTACATGATTCGATCCGGGACACGGTCCCGATCCAGTTCAAAGATGCTCTTCTTGCCGTGATCTCCCCCGAACGCATAGTTGTACCCGGCAATATCCAGGGTGGCAAAAAAAGAGTCTTTGTCGGGTCCGAGATTATTGGCGGCGGCGGTGACGGGGCGGGTTGGATCTAAGGCATGCACATAATTCGTCAATTCCTGTGAGACTGAAACTCCCCCGGGCGTCGCCATCTCCTTGATCTCGTTACCGGTACTCCACATGAATATCGAAGGATGATTGCGGTCACGCAGTACCATGCTTGCGATATCCCTTTTCCACCATTCCTTAAAGTAGAGATGGTAGTCTTGCGGCCAATTCTGAACTTCCCACATATCAAAGGCTTCATCAATCACAAGTAATCCCAACCGGTCACAGGCATCCAGAAACGCTTCGGAGGGAGGATTGTGCGCACAGCGGATGGAATTGTAGCCGCTCGCCTTCATTAACTCCACGCGTCGTTCTTCTGCTCGGTCATAGGCCGCCGCACCCAGGGGACCGTTACCGTGATGCATGCAAGCGCCCTTTATCATGATCGACTGGCCGTTGAGTAGCAGACCCTTCTCTGCACTGAATTCGATGCTGCGAATACCGAAGGGTGTTTCAATCCGATCCAACAGAGCGCGACCGCTTGAATCCGAGCGATCAATGACCTCTGTCACGGCCGTGTAAAGAACCGGCGTGTCCGTTGACCAGAGCGCCGGCGAATGGACCTGCAAATCCTGACGAAGCTCCGTTTTGTCGCCGGCCGGCAGCAGCTGCTGGGTGGTGACGGTAGCTGCCTGCATGCCTTGCGGATCGAGGATCGTGGTTCTCAGGACAATCTCCCTGGCCTCACTCGTCGAGTTTTCCACTTCTGTCTGGACAGCAACCTTCGCTTTTTCTGGGGTGACGTCCGGTGTGGTGATAGCACGGCCCCAGTGAGCAATATGTACGGGATTCAGCAGAGTTAGCCATACGTGGCGATATATGCCCGACCCCGAATACCAGCGGCTGTTCTTTCCTTCATTCCTGACCTTTACGGCCACAACGTTCTCTGCGCCATAGTGCAGCTTGTCTGTGACATCGTACCAGAAAGCGGTATAGCCATAGGGGTGATTCCCCAGAGGCCGACCGTTGAGCCAGATGTCGGCGTTCATATAGATGCCACCAAACTGTAAATGGAACTGCTTGCCAGCGAAGCTGCGTGGAACATGGAAGGTCTTTCGATACCATCCGATACCTCCGACAAAATAGCCCGTGTCAATCCCTCCCACTGCCTTGGAATCGAGTGGCGAATTCGTTCCGGGAATGTCTTCGATGCTCCAGTCATGCGGCAGGTCGATCAGACGCCAAGCGGAATCATCGAAATCAGGGGCCTGCGCATTGTCGACGCCACCTCGGTAAAACCGCCAGCCAAAATCGAATAGGAGTCGTGAGCGGGGAGCATCATCCGCAATTTGATCGAACAGATTGACCTGACGGGATTCAGAGAAGCAGTCGGAGAGAAACGCGCCGCTACAGAATAACAACACCAACACTTGCATTCGTCTCTGATTCATAAGTGTTCCTTTCCCACAGCGTCTGCTATTAAGCGCTTCGATCCGTTGATATTCCATTTTCCTATTGTTTTATCGGGGATCGAATCTTAAAAGTAGATCCATTATCACCTGCCAGATAGAAGGTATTGGTTGAGAGCCATAGTGTTCATTTTGATTGTACGGGTATCTTTATGGTGCTATACTTCACTGTGCATGTCGAACTCAAATTCTCAATCCGCGTCTGGCACATTTTCGAGGACTGGTCATGTGTAAGCAATCGGTTTTCTGGGTAATGGCGGTCGTATTGGCTTTTGGGGCAATCCCGCAGGCGTCTCACGGGCAGGTCGTGAATCTGATCAAAAATCCGAGCTTTGAGGAGGATGAACTCGTCCTCAACGATCCGGATTGGTCGACTTGGACCACCTGGAATCCCGCCGAAGGGGCGGGCAGCAACGCGGAGATCGTCGATACGGAAGCCATTGATGGCACACGGAGCCTTCAGGTCGATCCAGTGGGAAACACGAACTGGTTTTTCATTCCGCTGCAGGACCAAATTCCACTCGTTGTCGGTCAGACCTACACCGTCAGCTTCTGGGCCAAAGCCGCAGAGGATCGCCCCTATTTCGCTAAGTTGAAGGCCTCGGATAATTCGGTGGATTGGGGACAAACCAATTATGATTTAACGACCGATTGGGCAGAGTATACCTTTACCGCCGATGCCCTAAGCGACTCGGCGAAGCTCGAGTTTCACGCCGCCGGCGTGGAAGTTACCCATTGGTTGGATTTTGTTCATCTGTACGAAGGGGAGTATGTGGAGAACATACCCTCCGGGCTGGCGGTCTCGGTAGTGGCTGCCGATCCGACTCCGGCGACGGAAGCGATGGATGTGCCCCTCGATGCCATCCTCACCTGGCAGGCCGGAGATTTCGCGGCCACACACGATGTCTATCTTGGCACGGTACTGAGCGATGTCAACGACGCGAGTGCAGCCGATCCCGGAGGTGTCTTGGTCAGCGCAGGTCAGGGAACGACTTCTTTTGATCCCGGCCGGCTCCCCTTTAGCCAAACCTATTACTGGCGTGTCGATGAGGTCAATGGGGCACCGGACAATGCCGTCTTCAGGGGCGATGTCTGGAGCTTTACCGTTGAACCCTTCTCCATCCCCATTAGCAACATCACGGCCACCGCCTCCGGCACATTCGGTGTTTCCGGCCCTGAGAATACCATCAACGGCTCCGGTCTGGTCGATGATCTCCATGGAACTTCACCCGCCGACATGTGGATCAGCACCGGCATTCCGGCCACCATCGAGTATGCCTTCGATCGGGCCTACAAGCTGCACGAGCTTTGGATCTGGAACTCCAATCAGGCCATCGAGGCCTTCGTGGGATTCGGCGGGAAAGATGTGGTCATCGAATACGCTCTAGATGGCCAGACCTGGACCGTCCTGGAAGGCGTAGGGCCCTTGGCCCGGGCCCCGGGTACGGTTGGTTATGCACACAACAACACCATCGATTTCGGGGGTGCCGTGGCCCAGTATGTCCGTATGACCGTCAACAGTGTCCAGGGCATCTCACCGCAGGCCAGCCTGAGTGAGGTCCGGTTCTACTACATTCCGGTCAATGCGCGGGAGCCGGAGCCGGCCGACGGCGCCACCGTTGAGGCCGTGGACACCACGCTCCGCTGGCGTTCCGGTCGAGAAGCCGCCGGACACGAGGTCGTGCTGAGTCGTGATCGGGCGGCCGTTGCCGACGGCAGCGCCGCCGCGGTCGTCACTCAGCAAAACAGCTACGCGCCCGATCCCCTCATCTACGGCGAAACCTACTACTGGCAGGTGACCGAGACCAACGCCGTGAGTTCTCCTGCTCGCAACGAGGGTCCCCTCTGGAGCTTCAGCGCCCCGGAGTACTTGACCTTCGAGGACTTCGAGACCTACCGTGATGAAGAGCTCTTAGAGATCTGGGCCACATGGGTCGATGGATTTGATGATCCGACCAACGGATCCACGGTGGGCACGAATCCGCAACTCGATGATTATTCCCCCGAAACAGGCATTGTTCATAGCGGGAGGCAATCCCTGCCCATTCACTATGACAACACCGGTGCCCCGATTTCTACGGTGACACGCACTTTTGAGTCACCCTTGGATTGGACGAAGGGATCCCCGGAAAGGCTTTCCCTACACTTCCGAGGCAATGCCCCGGACTTCATCGAAGAGGCAGACGGTCACATCACCCTCGGCGCCGCCGGCGCCGATATTTGGGGAACCCAGGATGAATTCCGCTTCGCCTACAAGAGGCTCGCAGGCGACGGTTCGATTATCGTTCGCGTCAATAGCCAAACGGAGGTGCACGACTCGTCCAAGGCCGGCGTGATGATCCGTGAGTCGGCGACACCGGAATCGGCGAACGTCTATCTGTTCAATACAGGCAGCAGAGGCGTACTGTACGAGGGTCGCAGGGCCACCTTCATCAATGCCGAGAGCGCTTCCGGTGGTCCGGACGGCGTCCAGCAGAACATCGCCCGTGATGAGCCGGTCTGGCTCAGAATCGAGCGCATCGGCAACACCATCAACGGCTACTATAGCCTTGAAGAGACTGCCACCAACTGGACGGCCTTGGCCGGGAATCCTTGGAACATTCCCATGGGCGCCAACGTCCTCATCGGTTTGGCCCTGACCAGTCACAGTGCCGGAAATACCGTTGTCGGAGAGTTTTCAGACGTCAGCACGACCGGCAACGTGAGCGGTGGCTGGACAGTCGAGGCGATCGGCGGCGAGCATCCGGACAATGATGCCGCGCAGCTGTACGTGGTGGTGACCGACGCCGCCGGCCGCGCAGAGACCGCGGTCCATCCCAATCTCGGAGCCACCCAGATCCCGGCTTGGGAGCCCTGGTCCATTCCCCTCGCCGGTCTGAGCACACTGAATCTCGGCAGCATAAAGTCGATCACCATTGGCTTCGGTGAACCGGGTGGGACGCCCAGCGGCGCCACCGGCACGATGTACATCGACTTACTGCGCGTGGGGACCCCGCGACCTTGATGGATTATTGAATGCGATTGAGAAGCAATATCCAGGAGGGTGGTCACAAAAGGGCCGTTTAGGTGGGATCTATTTGTGGAACCCCTCCTGGAACTTGACAGATTTAGAGCCCCTACGCAAAATGATCGTCGCACCGAGAGCGAGCGTTTCGTGCCTCTGGCAAGGAAGACGAAGCAGGCCATCCGAGGATGGTCGATGGAGCCTGACGCCGTCCAGAGGGAAAATAAGTCGCTCGAATGCAGACTCATTTTGCGTAGGTGCTCTCAGTGCTAAGAAGAGCGTAATCGCAGCTAGAACGACAGAGAGATAAGGGATTTCCGATGAACCGATCGAAGGGCTTTACCCTCATCGAGCTATTGGTCGTGATTGCCATCATCGCCATCTTGATGGGCATCTTGATGCCAGTGTTGAGTAAAGTGAGAAAACAGGCCAAAGCAGCCGCTTGCCAGGCCAGTCTACATCAATGGACGATTATCTGGTCGATGTTTACCTCTGAGAACGACGGCTTTTTTCATGAGGGACGGGGCGGAGAGAGCCAGGACAGCATTGATAGGTGGCCGGTGGTGATGCGCGGCAAATATGGTAACGATAAGATGCGCTTGTGCCCGATGGCCTCCAAGCCCCAATCTGAGGGCGGGTTGAATCCCGAGGCGGCGTGGGGGGTGTTTAGTGACGGAACCTTCGGCAGCTATGGTTTGAATGAGTGGGTACTGAATCGAGGGTCCAATACGGCCGGCGGTCAGGCCAGCAACTACTGGCAGAACATCAACAATATCAAACCCACCAGCAAGGTCCCGGTATTTCTGGATTGCTACTGGTATGATGTCTGGGTGCACAGTGTCGATCAACCGCCCCAGGAGGATGGCGCCACGGCAGGCATGGCGGGCAGCAATGAGATTCGTCGCGTCTGTCTCAATCGCCATCAGTATGCCGTGAATTGCGCCTTCGCGGACTGGTCTATCCGCAAGGTAGAACTCAAGGAGTTATGGACCTTGAAATGGCACAAGAACTATTTTACCCGGGGTCCCTGGACTCTGGCAGGTAACGTGGACCCGGACCGATGGCCCAAATGGATGAAATCGCTGACGGATTACTAGGCTCTGTCACCCGAAAATCGCCGATCACTTGAAAATCCATGCTCGCGTTAATGGCGATGCATGCCCCCAGAGTTAGTTGTCCTACTCAGTAAGTCGAAGGGGCAAACCTGATTAACCAAGGCCCAGGCGCACCGGCCGACCTCGCCAACACCACCTTAGACATGGGGCATGCTGACGGCCTCGCACGTTCGCGTCACCATCAGTTTGGCCATGGCTTTATCGGTCAAGTTGGACTCGCCGAAGTGCAGTTCAACTGTCTCCCTGTGGCCGCACGGGAACCGCGACCGGCCGACGCTAGCGTCGAGGACGGCCTGGACACCATCCTTCGATGGCGCGGTGGCCGCGGTGTGGCTTCGCACAAGGTAATCATCAGTGATGTCAAGGCAGACGTTTTGACGAACACCGCCGTCGTTGGGACCGCAGATGTGGGAAATCGGGGCCACGTGGATCGATGGTTTCGACGATCCTAGCAATGGCTCCCTTGTCGCTGGCGGCCCGAGTAGTAATGAGGGCGAGCGTTCCATCGTCTCGCACGGCTCCCAATCGATGCCCATTAGGGATCGGCAAGAAATAAGTTGGACAATTTGGGGTCCAAGTGTGCCCCATATTGGGTCGCGTCCGATTGAGCGAAACCACAGGCGTAGCTGTTCTACTGCGCGGATTTCGCGATTGAGAAGCGATCAAAGATGGGGTGCAATTGGGCATTCAAAAGTCCAAGTTATTTCTTGCCGTTCCCTTAGTTAGGACAAATCGAGCGCGGCCGTCTCCGAGGTCATCTGGACGTTTAGCCTGGCGCTGAGTTTCACCGATGGCGCAGCCCTCAAAGTTGAGTCTGGATGTCCGTGGCTTGGCGCCTGCCTTTGACGAGGATGCCGACGGCAACATCGTCATGAGTGCCGCAGGGGCGGATATTTTGGGGAACGGCCGATCAGTTCCGCTTCGCCTACCAGAGGCTCTCAGGCGACGGTTCGATCATCGATCGTGTCAATAGCCTAAACGGTGGTGAGCACCCCCCCCGGGATGCTCCGTTTAGGGGCGTCCAATCGTTTTGCGTCGAGCCACGCGGCTTACAGCAAGGCGCCGACTCCACGGCAACACAAGCATCCGGGGTTTCTTGTGGATTTCCCCTTGTGATTCGCGTAGAGTTGGGCGGTTATTTTGTTCCGGTCATCCCACAAGGAGTAAGTACAGAACCCATGGAGCCCACCCCTTCTAGACAGGGCCGCTACGACTTCAACCGCATTGAGAAGCGCTGGCAGAAATTCTGGCAAGACAACAAGACATTCGCGGCTGTAGACGGTGACGCCTCCAAACCCAAGTACTACGTGCTGGACATGTTTCCCTACCCCAGCGGCCAAGGTCTCCACGTGGGCCATCCCGAAGGCTATACGGCCAGCGACATCGTCGCCCGATACCGTCGGATGAAGGGGTTCAATGTCTTGCACCCGATCGGCTGGGACGCCTTCGGCCTGCCTGCCGAACAGTATGCCATCGAGACGGGAACAGACCCGCGCGTCTCCACGCAGGCCAACATAGACAATATGCGGCGACAGATCAAATCCCTGGGGTTCAGCTACGACTGGGATCGCGAGCTCAGCACAACCGACCCTGGCTACTACCAATGGACCCAGTGGATCTTCCTGCAATTCTTTCACCACTACTTTGACGAAACTGAAAAGAAGGCTAAGCCTATCAGCGAACTCCCCATTCCCACCGGGCTCTCGGAGGAGGCCCGCCTGGCCTTCATCGACGAGCACCGCCTGGCCTACGAAGCCGAGGTGGCCGTCAACTGGTGTCCGGCCTTGGGCACGGTGCTGGCCAACGAGGAAGTCATCGGCGGTGTCAGCGAGCGGGGCAATCACCCGGTCATCCGCAAGCCCATGCGGCAGTGGATGCTGCGCATCACAAAATATGCGGACCGGCTACTGGAAGATCTGGCGGAGGTGGACTGGCCCCCCTCGATCAAGAAGCTGCAAGCCGATTGGATCGGCCGGAGCACCGGCGCCGAAGTGGACTTCAAGATTGAGGGCAGAGAGGATTCTATCCGTGTCTATACCACCCGTCCGGATACGCTCTTCGGCGCCACTTACATGGTCATGGCCCCGGAGCATGCCCTGGTAGGGAAGATAACAACGCCTGAAAAGCAGGCCGAAGTCATTGCCTATCGCGAACAGGCGGCCCGCAAAAGCGATCTGGATCGGACCGACCTGGCCAAGGAAAAAACCGGGGTGTTTACCGGCGCATACGCCATCAATCCGGTCAACAATGAGAAGATCCCCATCTGGATCGGCGACTATGTGTTGATCAGCTACGGCACCGGGGCCATCATGTCGGTACCCGCCCATGACGAGCGTGACTTCGAGTTTGCCACTGCATTTGACCTGCCCATCATCCCCGTGGTCGATCCTCCTCAGCCGGAGGACCAGGCGATGGTACGGCAGGGGAAGCAGTGTTTCACCGGCGCAGGGACCGCCATCAACAGCGGTGAGTTTGATGGCCTAACAACGGCTGAGTTCAAGAAGAGGATGACCCAGTGGCTCACGGACCATGGCCTGGGCCATGAGGCCGTCAACACCAAGCTGCGCGACTGGCTCTTTAGCCGTCAACGCTATTGGGGCGAGCCCTTCCCCATTCTGCACACAGAAGGCGGCCGCATCGTCGCACTCCCCGAGGACCAGTTACCTTTACAACTGCCTCACGTGGACGACTACAAACCCTCCGGCAGCGGTGAACCGCCCCTATCCAAAGCCCATGACTGGGTGCATGTCACGATGCCCGACGGCAGCCAAGCGACCCGGGAAACAAACACCATGCCTCAGTGGGCCGGCAGTTGCTGGTACTACCTACGCTACATCGATCCAAAGAACGGAGAGCAGGCCTGGGATACAGAGAAGGAACAGTACTGGTTGCCGGTGGACCTGTACATTGGCGGTGCGGAACACGCGGTCTTGCACCTGCTGTACGCACGTTTTTGGCACAAATTCAGCTATGATCTGGGCCTCGTCTCCAGCAAAGAGCCTTTCAAGAAACTGATCAATCAGGGCATGATTCTGGGCGAGGACGGCCAGAAGATGAGCAAGGCCCGCGGCAATGTCGTCAATCCTGATGACGTCATAAAAAGCTACGGGGCGGACTCCCTGCGTCTCTATGAGATGTTCATGGGACCTCTGGAGGCCACCAAACCTTGGAACATGCAGGGCGTTGAGGGTGTGCATCGTTTTCTGCAGAAGGCTTGGCGACTCATCGTCGATGAAGACCGGGGCGGCCTGCTCGATACCGTCCAGGAGATCCAGGCGGACGAAACGACCCTTCGCCGCCTGCATCAAACCATACAAAAGGTCACTCGTGACACGGAGAACTTTGCCTTTAACACGGCCATCAGTGCCATGATGATCCTGGTCAACCACTTGGGCAAACTGAAAACTCGTCCACACGCAGTCCTGGAATCCGTGGTGCTAATCCTGGCGCCTTACGCCCCCCATATTGCCGAAGAGTTGTGGGCCCTGCTCGGCCACTCTCAGAGCCTGGCCTATGAACCTTGGCCCCAATTTGACGATCAACTCGCCCGAGAAAAAGAGGTTGAATTGGCCGTTCAGGTGGGGGGTAAGATCAAGGATCGCATCGTCGTGGCCGCCGATGCCGATGAGGACCTCATCCGCGCGACGGCACTGGCCAGTGAGAAGGTCGTCTCGGCCCTGGCAGGCCAAGCGCCCAAGAAGGTGATCGTCGTGAAGTCTCGCCTGGTCAATATCTTAGTCTAACGGCACACGGACATGGAGGCCTACACAGAGATCGAAACGAAGCTGTCGGTGCCGAGCCACGAACCCGTACGGAGGGCACTGAAAAGGCTTGCGGCAGAGTCTGTCTCCGTTCAGTTTCAGAAGGACATCTACTTCGACACGGCTCAGCGCAGCTTCACCGAGACCGATCGCTGCCTCCGATTACGGCGTCAGAAAACGGGGTCCACGGAACAGCTCTACCTGACCTACAAAGGCCCGAAGCAGGCCGCCGATATCAAGAAGAGACAGGAAGTGGAACTGGAAGTCGGTGATGCCCATCAGGCCGAAGACTTCCTCTCGGCCTTGGGTTATCGGCGGATCCTCATCGTGGAAAAGGAACGGGATCTTTGGCGCTATGGGAACTGTCACGTGGCCCTCGACCGGCTGGCCGGTCTGGGGACCTTCGTCGAGATCGAGGGGCCGGACGATCACACCATTCGAGCAGTCCAGGAGTCCATCGGATTGAAGGACAGCCCTCACGTTCAGGAAAGCTACGCCGCCATGGTGGCCCGGCAGAGACAGACATCGGATGGAAACTGATAAGGGATACATCGCGTTTATCGCCAACCCCAAGTCCGGGGCGAGCAGCGGCAAGCGGCTCTGTCGCAGTTTTCACACCTACCTCCAGACGGAGGGATACGAGGTGCGACTCCAGCCCACGACCTCCCTGGCGAATGCCTGCGAGCTGGCCGCGGCCGCGGCCGCGGATGACAATTGCCAATTGATCACTGTCGCCGGGGGCGACGGGACGGTGCGGGAGATCACACACGGCATGGATGGCTGTGACAAACCACTCCTGCTCATTCCCTGCGGAAATGAGAACCTGCTGGCCAGTGAGCTGGGGTTCGATGAGAAACTCACGACCCTGATCAAAACCTTTGAAGGCGGCCACACCAAGGCCCTGGATCTGTGCACCTTCAACGGCAAGTGCTTCACCTGCATCACCGGCATCGGGTTCGATGGCGAAGTCGTGCACCGCGTGACACAACACCGGCAGGGACATGTCGACTACTTCGACTATGCCGATCCCCTCTGGTCCACCTTTTGGAGCTACAAGTTCAAGCCAATTTCCGTGGAATTAGATGGGAAAACGATCTTCAACGGTCAAGGCCTCGTTTTCGTGGGCAATATCTCCCGCTATGCCATGGGGCTCCACATCCTGCGGCGGGCAGAATTTGGAGATGGCCTGCTGGATGTCTGCATCTATAAGTGCGCCAGTCGCATGCGTTTCGTCAAGCACGCCCTCTTGACGGTCATGAAACGACACACGGGCGGCAAGGACGTCATCTATGCCCAGGGCAAGCACGTCCGTGTCTCGTCTCCCTACTCGAAGATGAAGACCGAGATCGATGGAGATCCCGGCCCTCCACTCCCCGCCGAAATCACCATAAAGCCACAGGCTATTCGAGTGATGGTGCCGGAGGGCGTAAAACCTGCGGGGATCCGTACGCGCATTGTCAGAGCCATCGGTTGAGCCCCGGACCTGGCATGGGACTTTTTTTAAATGGTTTAGCTCGTTGTCGTTGTCGTAATCGTTGTCGTAATCGAAACAGGGAATTGCCCTGACCGGGATGTCGATTACGGTGACGACAACGATCACGAGGTAGGTCGCCTGGATCCTACCGGGATATGATTTTGCACGGTGCCTTGATTCTGTTTAGGATGAATGCATGACCGAAACCGGTTTCAGTATTGGTGACATCTCTATCAGCCTGGACGGTCCCCTCTTCCTCTTCGCCGGCCCCTGTGTCATTGAGGACTTGGACCTATGCCTGCACATAGCCGAGTACCTCCTGACCCTACAGAAAACGACACGGGTTCCGGTCGTCTTCAAGGCCAGCTTTGACAAGGCCAACCGCAGTAGCGTCTCCAGCTTTCGTGGACCCGGTCTGAGGGAGGGCCTCAAGATCCTCGCCGCCGTCCGTGACAAAACCGGGTTGCCTATCATGACAGACCTGCACGAATCGCACCAGGCAGAACCCGTAGGAGACGTGGTAGACTGCCTGCAGGTCCCGGCCTTTCTGTGTCGCCAAACCGATCTGCTCGAGGCCTGCGCCCGGACGGGCAAACCCATCAGCGTGAAGAAGGGCCAGTTTCTCTCGCCGGAAGAAATGGCCAACGTGGTGGACAAGCTGCGGGCCTACGGCAACGATCAGATCCTCCTCACCGACCGGGGAACCTTCTTCGGATACCACCGGCTGGTCAACGATCTCACCGGCATCGAGACCATGAAGCGACTGGGCTGCCCCGTCGTCTTCGATGCGACCCACAGCACACAGCAGCCCGGGGGCTTGGGGCACGCCAGTGCCGGCCGACCGGAGATGGCGCCCCTGCTGGCTCGGGCCGCGACGGCCGCCGGCGCCAATGGCCTCTTCCTGGAGATTCACCCTCGGCCGACGGAGGCTAAGTCCGACGCCGCCTGTGTCCTTCCGCTGCAAGGCATAGACACCTTGCTGGACCAGTGTCGTCGCATCATGTCCATTGTGCGAGAGGCGTAAGCCCCTTATCGAGCAGGTTCGGTTCCAGCGTCACCCCGCGAATCGTAGTCGTAATCAGAACAGAGAATTGCCCTGACCGGGGTGTCGATTACGACAACGACACCAATTACGACAACGATTAGGAACAGAGAGCCCCTTATCGGACGGCCGGAAAAGTCCCTCCCAATATCAAAAAGCAATAGTACAGACACAACCGGCTCCGAGAGTACCTCTCTCCACTGAACAGCCTCTCTGGATACCTTCCTATCCCACCTAACCACACACTGTCACACCAAAACATCATCCGCCTCTAATTTTGCCCAATCTCACATTTTTGCAAACCAAATTGTAAAGACATGAGCGGCTCTGGCCGATAATAGCGGTGTAGCGCAAGACAGAGTATGCAAGGTGGGGACCTAGTGCCCCATAACGGACCTCTTGTAGAAAACAACGACAAACACCTTGAATGGACACGTCGATCCGGTCGTTGTTATTTTAGGCTATGCTACGGTTGACTATGGAAAAAACGCAGCAACAACTTATTCTGAACAAGGGTGACGAGAAGTTTGTTTTTCGTTACGAACAGGGCGACGAGGATCACCTCCTGGATGCGTTGATTGACCAAGCTCGCAACAAGAGCACCAGCTTCGATTGGTTTGATGCCGCGGTCCTGAGTTTCAAGCTCACCCAGTCTCTCATTGGCCAGGCTGAAGAGATCATCAGTGAAAACAAGAATGCGCCCCTAACTTAATAAGGATGGGGAAAATCGTCCAATAGCCCATGAGATGGAATCGTGGCTCTAGTCACAGTGCTAGGGAAAGCCTGAATTATTCGTACAAGGTAGGTTCAAGATGGATCACAGCAGCCCAATTGTTCAGCATTTTCTGAATTACCTTAGGTTCGAAAGACGCTTTTCCGAACATACCGCCAAATGCTACGGCGCAGACCTTGGCCAGTATGTCCATTTCTTGACCAGTCCGAAGAACGAGCAGGCCGCTGAGCCCGTCTCCGTCAGTGGGGTCCATGGCAATCCGGTTACCGCGACCGCCGTCCAGGTCCAACAGGAGGTCGATGTCAACCACCTATTGGTGCACGCCGATGTCGATGTCGCCCGTTCCTATCTGGTGCTGCTCAATGAAAAAGGGTATTCAAAGGCAACCATCGCCCGCAAGCTCGCGACGCTCAGAAGCTTCTACAAGTATCTGGTCAAGACAGGTCACATCAAGTCGAATCCCCTCACTGCAGTCAAGACCCCCAAGCAAGACAAAAAGCTTCCTATGTTTCTAGAGTACGCAGAGGTCAAGAAACTCTTGGAGACCCCGCCACTGGACAATTGGCTGGGCGCCCGCGACAGAGCCATTTTGGAAACTCTCTACAGCACCGGGATCCGCGTCAGCGAGTTGGTCGCGCTGAACATGGAAGACGTCGACTTTCTCGGCGAGGTGGTCCACGTGCGGGGCAAGGGCAAGAAAGAGAGGATTTCCCCGATCAGTGCCTCCGCCCTCCAGTCCATTCAACACTATATGGAGTTCAGGAACAAGCGGGCGCAGAGCAACAGCAACTTCGATGGCAAGGTCCTGTTTGTCAACAAGCATGGCCGCAGACTCAGCACCCGAAGCGTGCGTCGCAAGATGGACAAATACCTCCGCATCGCCGGCCTGGACCCTGCTATCAGTCCCCATACCCTCCGCCACAGCTTTGCCACCCATATGCTGAACAATGGCGCCGACCTGCGAAGTGTTCAAGAACTCCTAGGCCATCAGTCGCTTTCCACGACCCAGGTCTACACCCACCTGACGACCGCCAAGATCAAAGAGGTCTATGACGCGGCTCATCCCCGGGACAAGGCAGATGGGCAGACTGGACCCAAGCCCCCAAAGAGTTGGGATGCGGTGGACGTTCCGGAAGGAAGCGCGTTCTAGAACACCAGTCGTCCTCATACCAGTCCTATCTAAGCCTTCCTCACACTGCTGGGAAGGCTTTTTTGTTTGTGGGTCGGTTTAGGGTACGATCTCCACGGCGCGTCCCACAGCCAAGAAATAAAGCCATAGACCCCGTACAGGACATTCGATGCATTTCTCAACCGCCCTGCCATAGAGCACGAGTTGGTCTCGGTAGAAGGATGCTCGCCCTTGAATCTGTTCGACGGTCACCCTGTCAGTCTTAAAATCTATGACCTGAGCACCTTGATCGGTCAGGACAACCATGTCCGCAATGCCCTGCACGATCTGGCTGTCATATCCCGCGGTGTGAGTCGCAAAGGGGTCACCGTCGCCCACTACGATCCGAACCGTGAAAGGCCACTCGCGGAGCACTCGGTTTCCCGAATCGAGCGCCAGCTTGCCCAGGGGGCCGGCAAAAAAATCCAAGATCGGCTCGACCTCGATCAACCCCGCCGTCTCCGCGGCCAGGGCGCCCGATTCAACATCCCCTTGAATCAGGCGGTCCACAGCGGCCCGAGTCACTGGAGCCTCCAGAGGAATCCGAGAGAGGACCCAATGCGTCCCGGTCCCAATCGCCCGTTGCCTTAGCTTGCTGTCGTGATCCTCAGCAAAACTGAACTCGGTTGGCCGGTAGGGCTCGGTCTTCTCCTCGCCCTCAGCAGCGTGAAGCAACTGGCTCACCGTGCGTTTGGCGGCCATCCGGGTGGTGGCAGCATGGGGGTACTCCCAGAGCAGGCTTTTTTTCAGGGACTCAACGAGGGCATCAGCCTTCACCTCCCCGGCCTCAGCACAGGGTGGGTCCTGCTCGGCTTCCACGGTGCGAATCCAGCGAGAAAGCGACGAGAGTTTCGCCGGGTCATAGTAATGGGCCTCCATTAACTCACCCGTCAGACGCTGACCCGTCGTCTCCAATCCGACGGCCTCCCACAGGGACCGTTGATCGGCAAACCCCGCAATCAACCACTGCATGAGGCACCGGCTGGACCGTAGCAGATCGTGATCGACGCAGGCAGCGGTGACATTCAGCGTGCCCAAGAGGTCCCGCACCTCTTGAGCCTTGCACGACCCCGTCAAGATGAGGCGGTCCCGGGCCCGGGTCAGCGCGACATAGAGCACCCGCATCTCCTCGGCCATGGCCACGGCCCGCCGTTCCTCGGCGATGACCTGGTGAGCCAGCGACGGCAGACGCAGGCCCGTCTGCTTCTCCACCACCTGCAGACCGATCCCCTGATCGGCACTGGAGAGCAAATCGTCCGTCGAGTCTTTGCTGCTGAAGGGGCTGTTCAGCTCCGCTAGAATGACCACCGGAAACTCTAGCCCCTTGCTCTTGTGCACACTGGTGATCTGCACGGCGTCTCTCTCCAGCGCGGGAGGTTCCGCCGACGACCAGTCCGCCCCGGCGGCTTGCAACTGCTCGATGAATTCCACGAAGCGTCGCAAGGAGGGTGCCCCCCGGCTACTGGCGAATCCCGAAAACTGGATGGCCCGATCATGGAACTTAAGCAGATTGGCCCGGCGCAGTTCGGCTCCGGGCAGCGCCTGCACCAAGGCCAGCAACCGGCCGCCGCTGAGGACATCCCAGATCAGATCCGCCAAGGTCCCCTCGCGGGCGGCCTGCCGCCATCGATCGAGTTGCTGCAGCAGAGACCTCAGTTTGGCCACCAACCGGCGATCCGTCCCCCCTTCGCAGTACAATTCCACCTGCTCCGAGAAGGCGAGGCGTTTCTGCTGTGTCCGGCCCAGTAGGGCGATCTCCGCCAGCTCGGTGTCAGTGACCGCGCCCAGCGATCCCCGCAGGAACGAGACAAACTCGATGTCACGCTGTGGATTGTCCAAGACCTTCAGCAGGCTTAGCATCTCTCCGATCTCGGTGGCCTCGAAGTAACCGGAGGCCCCGGGACAGGTCACAGGGATGCCGGCCAGCCGTAGAATCCTCAGATAATCGTCCACCCGTTTCGCCGGAGAACGCATCAAGATGGCGATATCGCCAAACCTCAGGTCCCGTCGGCAGCCCCGAGCCTTGTCGAAGACTTGGTAAGGGGATTCGCCCTCTTCGAGGCCCATCACTTGCCTGATGCGGCGGGCCACCAGAGCGGCCTGACGCTGGCGAGAGGAGACGCTCCAGGCTTCCTCGCTAGAGGGCTCTGTCGGCCCCTCCGTCGGTCCGGCAGGCAGATCCTCCAAGAGGTGAAACTCCAACGCCGGCCCGCAGGCAGCGTCGGTGTCCGCCTCGGCGGCAGCCGGGGGGACCGTGAAGCGTGCTCCCGCGTCATAGGCCATGCCCGCCGATTCGACGCTCATCAGCCGCGCGAAGAGGTGATTGACACATGCGAGAATGCCGGGCGTCGAACGAAAGTTCGTGTTCAGATCCACGCGTAGGGCTTGGCCCTGCCCCCGCTCGGGACTCGGCTCGGCCTGGGCCAGGCGGGCTAAGAATAGCTGGGGCTGCGCCCCACGGAAGGCGTAGATGCTCTGTTTGACATCGCCCACGGCAAACAGATTGTCACCTCGTGCCAAGGCGCCGATGAGCGTTTCCTGCACGGCATTGATGTCTTGGTACTCGTCCACGAAGATGTGGTGATACTGTCTGCGCAGCGCCAGCGCGATATCGGTGCTCTTGAGGGCGTCCGGATCTGCCGGATCCGGCTCGACCAGCAGTTTCAGGGCGAGGTGTTCCAGATCCGCGAAGTCCAGGCAATTCGACCGTCGCTTGAGTCGGCGGTAGTCGAGAGAGAACTGTCGCGCCAGGCCCAGCAGCGTCTCCGTTTGTCGCAGGACAGGCGCGGCCATCCGATCTCGGTAGTCAGGACAGAGGACCGCCCAGTCGCGCAGGCCGCTGATCTCGTCGACCGCACGCTTGATCAAGGCCTGAATCTGCCTGGCCCACTCCTCGTCACACCCCTTCGGTTTCGTCACCCGTGGCTTCTTGAAGGACAGCAGGGCCTCGACACAGCCATCGAAGGCCCGCCGTTTCAAGCGCCCCTGCATCTCCTCCACCCACGTCACGAGGGCGACCGCGGCTGATGTTCCCGTGCCCCCATGCAAATGAAAGAGGCTCTGCGCTCGCTCGAGCTTGGCGCCGGCGGCGGCCAGCCGGTCTTGCACGCTCCGCCACTGCGCATTCGCGTAGTCACTGTCCGGCAGGTCGGCGGCACGTGCCAGGGCCAGGGCCCGCTCACGCCAGCGCCGAGGGCTCACCTGCCCTTCCAGAAAATCGTGAATGCCGATGATGCCCGAGGGGAAGCCCGTGGGTCCCTGCAAGTTTCGCTGATAGAACAGTTCGGGCAATGCCTCCGCCAGCGACGGCTCCCGCCAGGCCCATTCGAGGGTCTCCTCCAGCGCTTCCGATTTCAACAGGCACTGTTCGTCGCTGTCCATCAGGCGAAAGCTCGGATCCAAGCCCAACAGGTGAAAGTGGTCCGTGATCAGACGCTTGCAGAACGCATGAATCGTACTGATATCGGCCGACGGCAGGAGCAATACCTCCCGCTGTAGGTGCCGATAGCGCGGGTCCTTCTGTGCCTGGGCCGTCAACTGCCGGCGAATCCGCAGGGACATCTCTTCCGCCGCCGCTTCGGTGAAGGTGAGGATGAGCATGTTCAAGATGCCCGTCTGCCCCTGCGACTCGCTCAAAAGCGACAGACAGCGACTAGACAGGACGGCCGTCTTGCCCGTGCCCGCGGAGGCCGCCACCAGCACATCCGAGCCGCGCCAGGCAATGGCCCGCTTCTGACCCTCGGTCCACTGAACTGTTTCACTCAGGGGCTCACTCATGCCCTGCAGCCCCCGCCAGCGTTTCCAGCACCTCGGCCTTCGTCTTCGTGCTCAGAAAAATCGGCTCGTGGCGTTGCCAGTCGAATCGGCACACCGTTCGGTAATCGCAGTGGCTGCAGGGTGTTTCATTGCCATGTCGCACCGGCCGGATGTCGATCTGCCCCGCCATCAGTCGGGTGGCCAGGTCCTTTATCTTGCCGTCCACGAACTCTCGCACCAGGGCAAAGTCACGCGGCTGTAAGACGCCGCGTTGCAAATAGCTGCCATAGGGGTCGCTATCGGCCTTCACGTAGAAGTTGTAGTAGCGACTGTCCTTTTGGGCGGCCGCATCCAAGTGGGACGCGATATCACCGGCGAAGATTCCTCTAGCCTTGCGGCCAAATGCGTCGCGTTCCCTTGCCATGTCACTCAGCCTGCCGACCGGGGCGGACGCCTCCACCGGCAGGAAAAATGCCCCCGCCGTTCGACCCGCCATCCCGGACTGCGCCAACGCGTTCAGGTAGATCACCAGTTGCAGGTCGAGGCCATGGTAGAGCTTGGACCAGTTAACCGCCTTTTCCTTCCGTTTGTAGTCGAACACGATGGCAGTACTTTGACCCCCAATGGTACAGGTATCGACCCGGTCGATCTTGCCATGCAGCCTGATCGTCCGGGTCGGCGACAACGCGATCTCATAGGGTCCCAGGTCACTGTCCGCCCCGCCAAAACTGGCCTCGGTCCGGATCGGTCGAAACTGCCCGGCACGGATCATCTCGAGGATGTCACGCGTTGCCGCCTTCAGAACCTCTTTGGCAGACGTCACCAGAAACGCATTGGTTTGACTGCGCCCCATGAAATCGGACCAGTAGCGATTCTCCTGCAAGACTCGCTCAATGATCGCACCCACCTCTTCCCATAGTGCGTCCTCATCAATCTCCTCCCAATCCGCCTGCCGGCGGATCCTCTCTGAAATCCACAGCTCCAGCACTCGGTGATAGAAGTTGCCCAGGTCGACCGGCTGCAAGCTAAACGTCTGGCGGGGCCGCAAGGCCAGCACATACTTGGCAAAGTACTGATAGGGACAGGCCGCATAGACGCCCAGACGAGTCGCCGAGGTATCGAGGTCTTGCCCGAACAGCCGCTGGACCACATCGGCGCTGAGCGTTGCCTCATGGGTGAAAGTGGCGGCCTTGCCCATGACCTCCCCCACCTCCGCGAGGCGTTCGTCTCGGCTCAGCAGGTCCACAATGGTCCCAGCCGCCGGCTGATCCCTGAGCCGACGACACAGCTGCTCCGCCCATTCCTGGACGCTGTGCAGGGCATGGGAGCCCGAGGGCGTGCCCTCTGTGAAGGTCTCTTGGACATCCGTAAAGAGTGAGATCAACTCGTCGACGAACTGCGAACGGACGCCCGCATTGCCCTTCTCATCGGCGAGGGGGTAGGTGACGAAGAGCTGCTCGGAGGCCCGGGTAAACGCAATATAGGCCAGATAGCGGTGCTGACGCAACACATGCAAGGTACCTCCCGTCAAGATCAAGCCACCGGCTTCGGCGACGTCACGGTCCTGATCCGTCAGCACGCCACTGCCCTTGAGGGCGGCGGGAAACTGTCGCTGGGTCGTTCCCACCAGAAAGACCACCCTCACGTCGGGGTGACGACTCCGTTCAATCGACCCCACCAACACCTGATCCATGCTGGGGGGGATCTGAGCCAAGGTCATCTGGCGGAAGGCATCCAACAAGAGGGAACTATAGAACTCGGCCGGATACCGCTGCTCACCAAAGACCAGCAGCAGTTCCTCCACGATGTCCATGGTGGCCTGGTAGAACTGATGTTGCCGATCCGCCCGGGCCAGATCGCCCTGGGCCTGGGACTGTCTGACCAGGTGCCGGATCGCCTCCGAAACCTCGAGGCCGTTGAGAAATGCAAACAGGGCCTCGACAAACTCTCGGGCGCTCACCATCTGATCGGACGGCCCGTCTAGACGCAGCGACTCACGCAGCTTCTTCAGCGGCCGACAGATGCGGCGGCGCGTGGCGTTGAGCGTCTGCTCATCAAAGCCGGCAGGATCCCCAGCCGCGAAGGACCAATCCGCCTGGGCCAACCAGTCACCGGCGCCGATACCAAAGGCCACGCAGTAGTTCTCCAGGGTATCGATCTCCTGCCGACGGACATCGGCTAGCGAGGTCCGTAAATAGGTCAGCACTTCAGATGTGCTGAAGCCCTCCGTCACGATGTTCAGGGCGGATCGAATCAGCATCGCACAGGGGTGCTGATCCATAGCGCGTTGCTTGTCGATAAAGAAGGGGATACGGTGATCCGAAAAGTAGGCATAGACATAGGGTTCGTAGCGGCCCAGATCGGAGACGATGACCGCAATGTCACGGTAACGGTATCCACCCACCTGTACCAGTTCGCGGATCTTTCCCGCCACGAACTGACACTCCGCCCGCGCGTCGGCCGCGCCAATGCAGTGGACACGATCCTCGGCAGAACACCGCCCGACATCGGTCTGGAAAATGGACCGCTCGATGTGCGCCAGGGGAGGGCATGCGGCGAAACGCCGTGCCGATTGGAGAACGCGTGCCTCTCTGGGCTGCAGCTTCAATTCCCTCAGAATCCCGCACAACTCTCCATAGGTCGCCCGGGTCGGCGCAAACAGATCCAAGGGCTCCTGTGCAGCGGGGGCACGGGTGAACGCCATCCCCCGCGGATCCAGGCAGAGTGCCAGCACCGTCTCCTGGGCGACCGCCAGCATCTCGCGCAGTAAGAGGAGCTCAGCGGTCGAGAATCCGGAGAATCCATCCACCCACAGGCGAGCGCCCCTGACCAGAGGACTCTCGGCCACTGCCGCGCGGGCCTCCCAGAGCTGTCGATTGGGATCGATGAACCGCCCCTCGACCCGTGAGAGGTAGGCCTCGTAGATGAGCCGGATGTCGGCGAATTTGCAGAACTGCGTCTGATCTCGATAGAGGTCATGGGTCTGATCCAAGAATCTCTCGATATCCTCCGGGCCCAGGGCGGCCCGTTGCAGTTCCTCCAGGGTCTCGGTCAACTGTCGGACGAATCCCATCGACATCGCCGACGCCGCAAAGACCTGAAGTCTGTCCAAATGCTCCTTGAGAATCTGCTGTACGACCATCTGACGTCCCAAGGCCGATAGCCTGGTCTTGGTCGCGTGCTTACCCAACAGTTGGTACTGCAAACGCTCGAAGGAGAGGACCGAGAGGCGATCAAATCCCGCAATGTCCGGGTGGGATAGAACGGCTCGCTCCGCCTGAAAGGAGGCCTGCTCGGGGACTAGCAGCAGCAGCGAACCAGTCTCCTTTTTTTTCAGTTCGGCACAGATCGCATCGATGCAATAACGCGTCTTGCCGGTCCCGCTGCGACCCAGAACAAATTGAACTCCCATAGGACAATCCCTGTCATCAACACCATAGCCTGGGCATCTTTCTTACCACAGTTAGGATGGGACTTCAATGTGGGGGTGTGAGTCGGTGGGTCGGTGGGTCGGTGGGTCGGTAGTCGGCGATCGGTTCAGGCCGCACACCGATTACTGATTACTGCCTTTCCCCGCCCGGAGCGAGACCGGTATTATCTTTGCTTTTTCCAGGGGTTTTTGTTAAATAGTGCGTGAACCTGCAAATAGATAAAGGGATATAGTCAGAATGAAGAAACCGACCCAATACAAACTGATGATCCTGTTGGGAATTGGCGGCCTGACTTGGACCGTCGTGAGCCTGACAAGCGTAGGCCAAAGCACGCAAACCGAAAAAGATTTCAACGTACACAAGGCCAAAAACGCCCCGCAGCAGAAGTCCCCCCGGAAGGCAAACATGGAACTCAAAGAATTGACCAAAAAAGAGGCCAACGTCATCCTGCACCGAGGCACGGAACCTGCCTTCAGCGGCAAGTTTGTCAAGCACGATGAAGAAGGCATCTACACCTGCAGGCAATGCGGAGAAGAGCTTTTCCACAGTAGTTCGAAATTCGATTCGCGCAGTGGGTGGCCGAGCTTCGACGATCAGATTACCGACAGCGTGTCGTCAAAGCGCGATGCCGACGGACGACGCGCCGAGATTGTCTGTGCCGCCTGCGACGGTCATCTGGGGCATGTATTCATCGGAGAACTGATGACGGACAAAGACACTCGCTACTGCGTCAATTCCCTCTCGCTTGACTTCGCGCCCCAGGCCGACACAGAGACCACCGAAACGGCCGTTTTTGCGGGAGGCTGCTTCTGGGGGATCGAACACCTCATGAAGCAGGAGCCCGGCGTCCTATCGACCAGCGTGGGCTACACCGGTGGCCCCGGCAAGAGCAAACCGACCTACGAGCAGGTGTGTACCAAGAAAACGGGTCACGCCGAGGCCATTGAGATCCTCTTCGACCCCAACGTCGTGAGTTATGAAAAACTGGCCAAACTCTTCTTCGAGATCCACGACTTCACGCAACTTAATCGACAGGGCCCGGACATCGGGTCTCAGTACCGTTCGGCCGTCTTCTACCACTCCGAGGCACAACATCAGACCCTCAACACGATCCTCGAGACGCTGAAGCAGAAAGGCTACGACGTCAAGACCGAACTCGTCCCTGCCAGCCAGTATTGGGCGGCCGAGGTGTATCACCAGGACTACTACACCAAGACCGGGAAAGCCCCCTACTGTCACGTCCATAAGAAGATATTTGACTAGGCTCTTTCTTGACGACTCCATCGTCGGCCCGAGAGCGAGCCATTTTTTTGGCTGGCAAAGACAGCGAAGCAGGCGATGTTGGTTTTATCGTCGATGGAGCTGGATGCAGCCAGGTGAAAAAAGGGCCGCTCGAAGCCAGATCGGGGTTTCAGACAGAGCCTCAATAGTTCACCGCCACCATCATCGCCCTGCCATAGCGGCTCCAGAGTTGATCTTCGCTCAGGGCGGAATCTCGCTTCAGCATCTCGAACGTGACAATGGGGATACCCAGGGTCTCGCCCGCATAGGCCCCCAAGGATCCCGGCCGAGAACCGAGTTTCTTCAGCGGAAGATCGCAGGCATCCGCCATGCTCTTGGCCAAATCGTAAGCGGGCCCGTCGTAATCGACACAGTTCAGAGGCTGGTGCAAGGTGACGATGCGGTTGGGTCGATACGTTTTGATGAGTCGGGCAATGAGCCTTGCCTCGGGCTCGGATTGACCCGACATGCCATGGGTGCTGTTGTTGACACGGTTGTTCGCGGCAAAATTGCGGTTCAAATCCACACCACGGGCATTGTGACGATTGCGGCGCGCCAGCCCATCGGGATTGGCCACCGGCATGATGACGACCGTCTTGCCTTTGAGCAGATAGGGATGCTCCTGCAGATATCGGGACAGACGGCGCACCAGCGGTGTCCCCGCCGGCTCACTGCCATGAAGCGAGGCAATGATCAAGATGCAGTCGGCTCCATTGCCGAGCGTCTGGTACATGATGAGCCGGTTCATCACAGACCGTCCGCCCACGTGGTGCTGGACCGCGGGGAGAAGGGTCTCGAGGCTCGATTCTTCGTAGAGCATGTCGGCCCGCGGCAGACGACTGGACGATTGGCAGCCGCAAAGGAGGAACGCCCCCCATAGACCGATCAACAAGCAGCACCCTGCACCCATCCGACTCAATTTGTATCCTGTTTTATCCATAGGTACAGACTAGCCCCTGTTAACAATTGTGTGTTCTATTTATCAAATCGGCAAGTATTAGTCAAAAACATAAGCAGAGCTGGAAAAACCCAGTGGGTCCACATCGGTCCCATTCCAAAATCGAGCCTGTTCCAGCGAAAGTCGGCACTCCCCACCGTTGTCGTTGTCTTAATCGAATCAGTAAGCGGCTTAATGAGAATGACGTTATCGATTACGACAACGACAAGCGCTTCGCTGATCACGACAACGAACCAGGCAGACAGTACCATTGCCCCATTTCTTCTCTTATAATGCCCGCCATGCAACCGAAGACCGATTTCGACATCGCCATCATCGGTGCCGGCATTGTCGGCCTGGCGACCGCCTACAAGATCGCCCTGGCCCACCCCAGCCTGCGGATCTGCCTCTTCGAGAAGGAAAAGGAGATAGCCGCCCACCAGACGGGCCACAACTCAGGCGTGATTCATTCCGGCCTCTATTACCAGCCCGGATCGATCAAGGCGAAGACCTGTCGTGAAGGCCGCCGGGAACTCGTGGAATTCGCTCAGAAACACCACATTCCCTTCGACATGTGCGGCAAGATCGTAGTGGCGACCCATCCCTCAGAGGTGGCCCGTCTCGACCAGCTCTATGAGCGCGCCCAAGCCAATCAGCTTGCGGGGGTCGAGAAGATCGACGCGCACCAGATCAAGGAGATCGAACCCGAATGTTCCGGCATCGCCGGCCTACGGGTCCCCTGTACCGGGATCATCGATTTCGTCCAGGTCGCCCGTACACTGGCCGAGCAGGTCCAGGCCATTCATGCGGAGAACCGCTTGAAGCTGGAGCACCGAGTCATCGGTTTCGACCGACACGACTACTACACCAAGCTGGTCACCAACCAGGGCCCCTTCCGCGTCCGCAACATCGTCAACTGCGCCGGCCTGCAGAGTGACCGCATCGCCGACCTGGTGGATGTCCGACTGGACATGAGAATCGTCCCCTTTCGCGGAGAGTACCACCAGCTCATCGGCGCGGCCAAGGACAAGGTCAAGCACCTGATCTACCCCGTCCCGGACCCCCGGTTTCCCTTCCTGGGCGTTCACTTCACCCGCACTATCGGCGGCGAGGTGGAATGTGGCCCCAACGCCGTCTTCTCCTGGAAGCGGGAAGGCTACCACCGCCTCTCCTTCGATTTTCGGGACAGTTGGGATGCCCTCTCCTTCGCAGGCACACGCGCCCTCTTCCGGAAAAACCTCCGCTATGGGATCCGCGAATACGCCCAATCGCTCTGCAAGCCCCTGCTCGTCCGCCAGTTAAAACGCCTGATCCCCTCCGTTACCTCAGCAGACCTCCAGCGGGGACATTGCGGCGTTCGGGCCCAGGCCGTCTCCCGCAACGGGGAACCCGTCGACGACTTCAAGATCGAGCATCAGCACAACTTTATCCATGTGCTCAATGCCCCCTCACCCGCCGCCACGGCCGCGCTGGCCATCGGGAGCCATATCCAGGCCTTGTGCACCAGTCGTTTCAACCTCAAGGGATAGGAGGCCATCTGCGTCGTCCGGAAGAAGAAAAACAACTCTCACAGAGCCGCGGAGACACGGAGAAAACAGTCTACAAACCAATAAATCTCTGTGTCCTAGTGCCTCCGTGAGAGACAGGTTTCGATATCAACTTCAGAGAAATACCCAGCAATGCCAAAGTTGCAAACGCCGAGCCTATTCGAGCTAGACCCACCCGAGGAGACGGCTCCCTGCAGTCACATCCTGCGGGTTGCCTTCGAAAGCGGTGCCGATCAAGTCTTTAGCTACCTGTGCCCGGATGAGATCTGGCCCGTCCAGGCCGGTCAGCGGGTAGAGGCCCCCTTCGGTCGCGGAAACAAACAACAGACAGGCTTCTGCGTCCAGACCCAGTCGCTTCTGCCGCCAGCGCAAGACCCCGAGGCAGCCGTCCTGCCCTTCAAACTCAAGGCCATCTCCGCAGTCGTCGACACGGCACCCCTCCTGGATGCAACCCTGCTGGAGCTGGCCGAGTGGATCAGCAACTACTACGTCTGCCCGCTGGGACAGGTCTTGGCCGCCATGGTCCCCGGCGCAGTCAAACGATCCGCCGGCGTGAAAAAGAAAACCTATCTCCACCTGGCCCCAGGCGTCGATCTGGCCAAGCTCAAGATCCGCGGTACGCTCCAGAAGCAGATACTCGCCGCCCTGGAGAAAGAAGGCGCCCACGATTCCGAGAGTGCCATCGCGCTGGCCCCACTGGCCGAGCGCCTCAACTGTACCTCGCAGCCCGCCAAGGCCCTCGCGCAAAAGGGAATCGTGCAATTCACCACGCGTCACGAGCTGCCCGCCTTGCCCGCCCTGCCCGGCGAATTGCTGGTCCCGGAAGAGCAGGACCTCATCATCAACGAGGACCAGCAGAACGCCCTCAACCACATCCTGCAGGAGATCAAGCAGCGGCGTTTTGGCGTCAGCCTGCTGCACGGCGTCACCGGCAGCGGCAAGACCGAAGTCTACATCCGCGCCATCCAGGCCGCCCTGGAACAGAACCTGGGCGCCATCGTCCTACTCCCCGAGATCGCACTGACCACCCAGACCCTGCAACGCTTCAAAATCCGCTTCGGCAGCGTCGCGGTCCTCCACTCCGGCCTCAGTGCCACCCAGCGTCACGCCCAATGGCAGAGCATCCGGTCGGGAGAAACGCAGGTCGTCGTGGGTGCGCGCTCCGCCATCTTCGCCCCCCTGGCCACGCTAGGGCTCATCGTCGTCGATGAAGAACACGAGAGCAGCTACAAGCAGGACTCGCTGCCCCGCTATCACGGTCGCGACCTGGCCATCAAGCGAGCCCAACTCGCCCAGGCCCACTGCATCCTCGGCAGCGCCACCCCCTCCTTGGAGACCTTGCTGAACTGTCAGACCCGAGAGGCCTTTACCTGCTTAGTCCTTCCCAAACGGGTCAACGATCTCCCCATGCCCCGCATGCGCCTGGTCGACGTCCGTGAGGAACCCACCACCAAGAGCGGTTTCAATCTCTTGAGCGGCATCTTGACCGAAAAACTTGCAACCGTGCTCAGCCGGCAAGAGCAGGCAATCCTCCTGCTCAACCGCCGCGGCTACAGCAGCTTCATCTTTTGCCCCACCTGCAAGCACTCCCTACAGTGTAAAAACTGCGACGTCACCCTCACCTTCCACAAACGCAAGGGCCGTGAGGCCCCCACCGTCAACACCGTCTCGGGACGCCACCTCGGCTTCGGCCACGCCATCTGTCATTACTGCCAGGCCCAGGCTCTCGTAGCGAGTCATTGCCCCCTCTGCGCCGGCAAGATGATCATGATGGGCCTGGGTTCGCAACGGCTCGAAGAAGAACTCGCCACCAAACTGCCCCAGGCCCGCGTCGCCCGCATCGACAGCGACTCCATGGCCCACCGCGACTACTACCAGATCCTCAAGCAATTCGGCGAAGGCCGGGTCGACATCCTGGCCGGCACCCAGATGATCGCCAAGGGCCTCCACTTTCCCAACGTCACCCTGGTCGGCATCATCAGCGCCGACACCGCCCTCTTCCTCCCCGATTTCCGGGCCAGCGAACGCACCTACCAACTCATCGCCCAAGTCGCCGGACGGGCCGGCCGCGCCGAGAAAAAAGGCGAGGTCATCGTCCAGACCGTCATGCCCGACCAACCCGCCATCCAATTGGCCAAGGCCGGAAACTTCGACGGCTTCGCCCGCCAGGAACTCGCATTACGCAAGCGCTGCAAACTCCCCCCCTACAGCCGCATGGCCACCATCGTCCTCCGCGACCAACAGTTCGAAAGACTCGAAAAGGCCGCCGAGCAACTCCGCCAACGCATCGACCACCTCCTCGCCTCCCTGGACCTGCAGGCCCAGGTCCGAGGCCCCCACCCGCCCTTGATCAGCCGCATCCAACGATTCCACCGGCTGCAAATCGTGATCCAGGCGGAGAGGCCCTCTATCCTGCAGACCCTCTTCCAATCCCTCCGGGCCCAGCCACCCCTACGCCCGACCGTCAGAACCACGATCGATGTGGACCCGGTGAATCTGTTCTAAAGGCCAGAACAAGTGCGGCCTCCGGCCGCAACCCAAAAGCATGTCTCTCGCGGAGATCGCAGAGGCCGCAGAGGGCTGTCCCGGTTGCTGTCCTCTTGCTTTTCTCAGTGCCTTGGTGCCTCTGTGAGGGAACTCTTTTCGTTCCGGCCGAAGGCCGGCCAAAAACATGCGCGCAAGCGTAGTAAAAGTCTTTGGGAAAAAACTTACCCAGATCGCTGTGTTTAACCCCACACGGACGCCGCGCAGATGAGCTATTGAAGATTGCGTATCCTCTCCGCGAACATTACCATAAAGTGTCTTGGAAAGACTGGGGAGTGGCCAAGGTCGGTCCTCTCCCGCAACGTTTTCAGTACGATCTGTTAGGCTTGGGCGCGACACCCTGCGCCCGACGGGGACAGCGTCCAAATGGACATGGCCGCCAGAGGCCGCGATCTTGCCAGGCAGCGTCTCACCCGGCACGGAGAGGTCACACCAAAGAAAAGCGGAACGACCTAGAAGTCATCCCAAAACCTCTTTCGACTACGATTGGCTGCAAAACACGTGGATCGGCGTTGTCGGCGAAGAGGGTTCTCGACGTACTTCAGTACGCCTCCGAGCCGTTGCCGCTGCGGGGGCTCCTTCGACGTCCACCTCTGAGTCATCCACGGCCTGTTCGCACAATCTCGTAACAAGACAGGTTTTCAAATAACTTCTAGAAATCCAAAGGGCTCATACTCTCTTTGATGGTGCGGCTCTTAACAGTATGGGTGTAGATCATGGTGGTCCTGACGTCACTATGCCCCAGCAATTCCTGAATCGTTCGGATGTCGTAATTGGCCTGCAACAGGTGGCTGGCAAAACTGTGGCGGAAGTGTTGGGAAGTCGCTCGCTTCAAGAGTTTAGCTGCGC
>JADFMM010000235.1 GCA_022563885.1 Planctomycetota bacterium
CAATAAATAAGTCGGCTTATTATCGGGCCAATCGAATGGAACACGGTTGGTTGCTATCGGAATGTCGCGCTCGGAATCCTGAACGGTAAGAAGTAGTTGATGGGTTCCAGCCTGCCCATCCACGAGAATAAGAACGAGTTTCTTTTTAATAGGAATAGAGGCGTCAGGTGTGTCCCCTGGCCCATCGTAGGTGGCATCGACAATCATTCTGGAGGTGACACCCTTGATTGTGAAGCCATGCCTCGGAACGGATTCAAAGTCATCGCAAATTGCAGCCGTTTGCAAGCGCATAATTTCTCCAACTCGGTAAGTTGGACGACAGCCTACATTTTGTGCCGGGAATATGCAAGACGTTCGTGTGTGATTGATCTCTTATATTCATAAACAAACACCTGATTTTTACTCAACCCGTATGGCCTGATAAAAATATCGACTCTCTCCACAGGAAACCACGGGGAATCAGCCGTGAAAACGACGCTGGAGGCTGATGCCGAGGGCTTGGGTGAGGGGCTCAAAGACCACAACAACAGACCTATGCTGTCGGTTCGGGACGGGCGTATCTACCATTTCCTGCTTCCCGACCCCGGCATGGCCAACTACAACAAGAACGTCTTCGTGGGCACGGGCGGAGTCGAGGGCATCAACAAGAGTCACTTCCTCGGCGCCGTCTACGGCATGGAGCGGATCATGGGACGGGCCGACACACCGGTGCGCCGGCTGTTAAACTATGCCTCCGAACACTTTGCCCAGGAGCTGCCGATCGTCTATCTGCAAACAGTTGTCGAAGGCACCCCTGATGGCCCGGTATTGCGCGGGTTCTATGCCGGAGACGACATCGAATGTTTCCAGAAAGCCGCCGACCTCTCCCTGCAGGTCAACTTCCAAATGATGGACCAGCCCCTGTCCAAGGTCGTCGTCTATCTGGAGCCGGAAGAGTTCAAGAGCACCTGGCTGGGCAACAAGAGCATCTACCGGACACGGATGGCCATGGCCGATGAGGGCGAACTGATCGTCTTGGCCCCCGGCCTCAAGGAATTTGGTGAAGACTCCGAGATCGACCGCTTGATAGCCAAATATGGTTACCTGCACACAGACGAAATCTTGGACCTCGTCAAGACCCAGGAAGATCTGGGTAACAATCTCAGTGCCGCCGCCCATCTGATCCACGGCACCACCGACGGGCGCTTCAAGGTCACCTATTGTCCCGGCCATATTGACCGCGAGGCCATGGAGGCGGTCAAGTTTGGTTATCGCGATCTGGGCGATGCCATGAAGCAATTCAATCCGGATCGGCTCAAAGACGGTTTCAATACCGTAGATGGCGAAGAGATCTATTACATCTCCAACCCCGCGTTGGGACTCTGGTCTTGGAAAGAGCGGTTTGAGTGAAAAGATGGTCTGTGGGTCTGTGGGTCTGTAGTCAGTAATCGGTGACTAGCCACTAGCCACTAACCACTAACCATTTGTAATCAGCGAACTACATTTAGGAGACACACAGACATGCCAAAGGCAGACATTGGCGTCGTGGGTCTGGCCGTGATGGGGGAAAACCTCATCCTCAACATGGCCAGCAAGGGCTTTACCGTGGCCTGCTTCAATCGTACCACCTCAAAGGTCGATGCCTTCATTGCGGGCCGAGCCCAGGGCAAGACCATCGTGGGCTGTCATTCGGTGCAAGAGATGGTAGCGACCCTTGCCAAGCCCCGTAAGGTGATGGTGCTGATCAAGGCGGGCGACCCCATCGACGCCTTCATCGAGCAAGTGCTGCCTCACCTGGAAGCCGGTGACATCATTATCGACGGCGGAAACAGTCACTTCCCCGACACCATGCGACGTACCGAGTATGTGGAAAGCAAGGGCATGCTCTACATCGGCACGGGCGTGTCCGGAGGCGAAGAAGGCGCGTTACTTGGCCCTTCGATCATGCCCGGTGGCTCGCCCGCGGCTTGGGACGCGGTGAAACCGATCTTCCAGACGATAGCGGCGCATACCGAGGACGGCGAGCCCTGCTGCGATTGGGTCGGCGAGAATGGCGCAGGCCATTTCGTCAAGATGATACACAACGGCATCGAGTACGGTGACATGCAGATGATCTGCGAGACCTACCAGATGATGAAGCAGGGCCTCGGCTTGAGCAACCGCCAGATGCACGACATCTTCGCCGAATGGAACGACAGCGAACTGGACTCCTACCTGATCGAAATCAGCCGCGACATCCTGGGCCATGCAGACGAAGAGGGCCACGACGTGCTCGACCTGATCCTCGATACCGCGGGTCAAAAGGGCACCGGCAAATGGACCGCCATCGCCGCCCTGGACCTCGGCCAACCCCTGACCCTCATCGGCGAGGCCGTCTTCGCCCGTTGTCTCTCGGCCCTCAAGGAGGAGCGCGTCGAAGCGGCCAAGGTCTTATCCGGCCCCGAACCCCGTTTCCAGGGTGACCGGCAGGCCATGATGGCCGACCTCAAGCAGGCCCTCTACGCCTCCAAGATCATCAGCTATGCCCAGGGCTACCAACTCATGCGGGCCGCCGCCGAGCAGCACCAGTGGAATCTAAACTACGGCGGCATCGCCCTGATGTGGCGAGGTGGCTGCATCATTCGCTCCGTCTTTCTCGGCAAGATCAAAGAGGCCTTCGACACCAACCCCGAGTTGGTCAACCTCTTGCTCGCTCCCTTCTTCAGAGAGGCCATCGACGGAGCCCAGGCCTCTTGGCGCCGCGTGGTCTGCAGCGCGATTGCATTGGGCATTCCCATGCCGGCGATCGGCGCGGCTCTGTCCTACTACGACGGCTACCGCAGCGCCCGACTTCCGGCCAACCTGCTGCAGGCCCAACGTGACTACTTCGGCGCTCACACCTACGAACGGGTGGACAGGCCACGCGGGGAGTTTTTCCACACCAATTGGACGGGACGCGGGGGAAGCACCTCCGCCTCAACCTATGTGGTTTGAGGACACCTATGGCTAAAGCATTCATGTCGGACGATTTTCTGCTGATGAACGAAGCGGCGCGCCGGCTCTACCACGAACATGCCCAGGCCATGCCCATCTATGACTACCACTGTCATCTGCCGGTCAAACAGATCGCTCAAGACCTTCAGTTTGAAAACCTCACCCAGGTCTGGCTCTATGGTGACCACTACAAGTGGCGGGCCATGCGGACCAATGGCGTCAATGAACGTTTCTGTACGGGTGAGGCATCCGATCGGGACAAATTCCAGAAATGGGCGGAGACCGTCCCCCACTGCCTGCGCAACCCACTCTATCACTGGACCCACCTGGAACTAAGGCGTTACTTCGGCGTCGACACGTTGCTCGACGGTAAAAACGCTGCGGAGATCTACGGACTCTGCAATGAAAAACTTGCGACCTCCGACTATTCGGTCCGGGGTCTGCTCCGCAAGATGAACGTCAAATTAATCTGCACCACCGAAGACCCTCTCGATTCCCTCGACGACCACCGCATGCTGGCCGAGACGGACTTTGAGGTGACCGTGCACACGGCCTGGCGGCCGGACCGGGGCATGGCCGCCGAGAATGTCCCCGTCCTCAACGAATGGATCGATCGGCTGGCCGAGTTGACCGATGTCGAGGTCAAAGATTTTCCCTCCTACCTGGTGGCCCTGAATAAGCGACATGACACCTTCCACGAGCATGGATGCCGTCTCAGCGATCACGGACTCGATCGGCCCTACGCCTACGACTACACCGACAAGGAGATCATGACTATCTTCGCCGTGATGCGGCAGGGTAAGGCCCTCGACGTCGATCAGCAGAACAAGTTCAAGTCCGCCATGTTGGTAGAGTTTGCCCTCATGGACCATGCCGCCGGCTGGGTACAGCAATTCCACCTGGGCGCCCTACGCAACAACAACTCGCGTCTCTTCAAAGAGATCGGTCCGGACACCGGCTTCGACTCCATGGACGACCCTCCCATGGCCGCCCACCTGAGTCGCTTCCTGGACCGCCTGGATCAGAGCGACCAACTCTGTAAGACCATCCTCTACAACGTCAATCCGCGGGAAAACGATCTCATGGCGACCATGATCGGAAATTTCCAGGATGGGAGTTGTCCCGGCAAGATGCAGTTTGGCTCGAGCTGGTGGTTTCTCGATCAGAAGGATGGCATGGAAGCGCAGCTAACGGCACTGTCCAACATGGGCCTGTTGTCTCGCTTCGTCGGCATGCTGACCGATTCCCGCAGCTTCCTCTCCTACCCCCGACATGAATACTTCCGCCGCATCCTCTGCAACTTGATCGGCACCGACGTCGAAAACGGCGAGCTGCCCAACGACATGCCCCTCCTGGGCCAACTCGTCGAGGACATCTGCTTCAACAACGCCAAAAACTACTTTCCGATGGCATTGAAATAGGATCAGCTCATGAAAAAAGCGTTGACGATCTTCATTGTCCTGTTGTTGGTCATGCTCGCCGTACGCTTCGTGATAGGAACGGACGAGGCCCTGAGCGATGTCCGCATCCTCAAACTCGCCCACGGACTCAACACCCAGCACCCCGTGCACAAGACCATGGAGTTCCTGGCCGAGCGGCTAAAGGAAACCTCCGCAGGCAAGATGATCGTGCAGATCTTTCCCAGCGAACAGTTGGGCAACGAAAAGGAATGTATCGAGGCCCTGCAATTGGGCTACCTGGCCATGACCAAGACCAGCACCGGCCCCATGGAGAGCTTCGTGCCCCGCATCAAGATCTTCGGCCTGCCCTATGTCTTCCGGGACAGCGACCACTTCTGGAAGTTTGCCCTGGGCCCCATCGGCAAGGAGTTGCTGGCCGAGGGCCAGGACAAGGGACTCAAGGGCCTCTGCTACTACGACGCCGGGGCGCGGAGTTTCTACGCCAAAAAGGCCATCCACAGCCCCGCGGATCTCAAGGGTCTCAAGATCCGCGTCATGAGCAGCATCATGGCCATGAAGATGGTAAGAACCATGGGCGGCTCTCCCACGCCCATCTCCTGGGGAGAACTCTACACCTCCCTCGATCAGGGTGTCGTGGATGCGGCCGAGAACAACCCTCCCTCCTTCGACACCTCCCGTCACTATGAAATCTGCAAGTACTACAGTCTCGATGAACACGTCCGCCTGCCCGACATGCTCGTCATCAGCACAAAGGTCTGGAAAAAACTCAGCGCCGAAGAGCAGAAACTGCTACAGGCAGCGGTGGACGAATCCGTGACCTACGGGCGCAAGCTGTGGAATGAGGCAGAGAAGGCCTCCCTGGAAACCGTGAAGGCCGCCGGCGTCGAGATCATCTATCCCGACAAGGCCCTCTTTCAGAAGGCGGTCGAACCGATGTGGCAGGAATTCGCAGAGACCGAGATCGGACCCTTGATCCAACAGATTCAGGAGATCCAATAACGATGGCAACCATCAAGAAGATCCTCGATAGATTCCTGGAATGCCTGGTCATGGTGTCGGTGACCGTCCTCGTGTTGGATGTGCTATGGCAGGTCTTCACCCGCTTCGTTCTCAAGGACGCCAGCAGTTGGACGGAAGAACTGGCCACCTTCCTGCTGATCTGGGTTTCTCTGCTCGGCGCCGCCGTGGCCCTGGGTCGAGGCGCCCACCTGGGCATCGACTACTTCGTCGGCAAACTGCCCGAGAAGAACCGCATCCAAACGGAACTCTTTGCCTTCGCCTGCGTGACTCTCTTTTCCCTCCTGGTCATGGTCGTCGGTGGTATCGGTCTGGTACGCACCACGTTCAGGCTGGAACAGATCTCCCCGGCCCTGGGACTCGACATGGGCTATGTCTATCTCGCGATTCCCATCAGCGGCATCTTTCTCGTGCTCTACGGGGTGATCGGTTTGTGTGAACGGCTCTCCGCCGCCCGGGAAGGAGGCGTGCAATGAGCCTCTCCATCATGGTACTGGTCGTCAGCTTCCTGATCCTGTTGGTCCTGAACATCCCGGTCGCCTTCTGCATGGGCATCGCCGCCCTCTTGGCCGCCCTGACCATGGGGGACATGCCCTCCTTCGTCGCGGTCGCCCACAAGATCGCCACCGGCATCGACAGCTTCTCCCTCCTGGCCATCCCCTTCTTCATCCTCTCGGGACTGCTCATGGGACATGGCGGCATCGCCCGGCGGCTGATTGACTTCGCCAACGTCCTGGTGGGTCGGTTCCGCGGCGGCCTGGCCTTCGTCAATGTCCTGACCTGCATGCTCTTCGGCGCCATCTCCGGCTC
The DNA here is from genome assembly GCA_022563885.1 of Planctomycetota bacterium. Taxonomy (GTDB): domain Bacteria; phylum Planctomycetota; class Phycisphaerae; order Sedimentisphaerales; family Anaerobacaceae; genus JAIPFM01. Next base: position 6,201 of record JADFMM010000235.1, read on the forward strand.
CGCCGCGGCCGCCGTCTCCAGTGTCGGTGGCTTCATGATCCCCTTGATGAACAAGATGGGCTACGACAAGAACTTCAACGCCTCGGTCACCATCACGGCCGCCACCACCGGCCTGCTCATCCCGCCCAGCAACGTCATGATCGTCTACTCCCTGGCCACCGGCGGCATGGTCTCCATCGCCGCCATCTTCATGGCCGGGGTTCTACCCGGCATCGTGGTCGGCCTGGGCCTGATGTTCGTCGCCGGCGTGGTGTCCAGAAGAGAGGGCTACGGCAGAGGCGAGACCTTCACGTTGGAAGAGAGCTTGAGGGCCTTTGCCAGCGCCATCCCCGCCTTACTGCTCATCGTCATCGTCCTGGGCGGCATCCTGGGCGGCATCTTCACCGCCACCGAGGCCTCGGCCGTGGCCGTCTTATACGCCTTCATCCTCGCCGTCCCCATCTACCGAGAGATTAAAGTCAGAGAGATCCCCCGCATCCTCCTTCAGTGCGGCGTCACGACCTCCGTGGTCTTCCTGTTGATCGGCACCAGCATGGCCATGAGTTGGATCCTGGCCGCCGAGCGGGTACCCCAGGACATCAGCGCCGCCCTCCTGTCCCTGACGGACAACAAGATACTCCTGCTCCTGCTCATCAACGTGATGCTGCTGATCGTCGGCACCTTCATGGACATGACCCCGGCCGTGCTCATCTTCACGCCCATCTTCCTGCCCGTCGTCATCAACCTGGGCATTCACCCCTGCCACTTCGGCATCATCATGATCATGAACCTCTGCATCGGCATCTGCACCCCGCCGGTGGGCACCTGTCTCTTCCTGGGCTGCGGCATCGCCGACACCACCGTCACCCGCATCATCCGCCCCATCCTGCCCTTCTTCGCGGCCATGATCGTCTCGCTGTTGCTCTGTACCTACATCGAAGGGCTGTCCATGTGGATACCGGGGCTGATGGGATTGTTGAAGTAAAGGATGGCAGAATAAATCAAGTGCAAGGATTTAGGCTGTCGAAGGAGATTGAAAATCGAAAACATTTCCTCTGTAGATCGTAGCCTCATACGCACGTTCCTTGAACGTTGCGGGTATAGTCCGGCGTTGATATGCGAAGACTATCCCTTGGGATCAGACTATTCGCTCAATCTGGTGGCCTTTGCACATACCCCCACGGATGTCCGATCTGCTTGCATTGCCTATATTGAAATGCCCCTCAATGAGACACATCAAAAGGACCTTGTCGAGCAAGCCCGTGGCATTGGGGCACCGGTGGTATTTGTTGGCAATCGTTCGCACCTCACATGGTGGAAACAAGGGGCCAATGCAGCCACACAAGAACAGACACTGCCTGCCTCCAAGGTACAGGCCTTTTTCGGAAAGCATCTGGACGAACTGAGCCCGGAGGCGATTTATCGTGCCAAGACTCTCGGCAAATTCGAGAAGGATTATCAATTATCCTTCGTGGATGCCGGATTAATGCCGGCAGTTGAACGCGACATCGGTAAATACGTCTCCGACTTGCTTGAGCGTGTCGTTTTGCAGGCCCGTGACGCTATCTGGCCCGACCCCAAACAAATGCGGCCTCAGGATGGTTCCTGGCTCATGAAATCCATCTTCTGGTTGCTGGCCGCCAAAATCCTCAAAGACAAGGCCGTGCGCGGCTTTGTCACTGCCCGGTTAGACCACGTTCAAGACGTCTTTCGCAGAATCGACAAACATTACAACAGCCAGGCACATTGTCCGTCAGCTATCGCCATGCCTAGTAAGAAGCACCTGGCTGCTCTTGAGGGCGCCGGGGCAACTATAGGACAAACCGGTTTGCTGGCCCACACCTCGACCGAATCTCTGGCCTATGTGTATGAGAACACCCTTATCGATAAGGCCACTCGAGCCAAACTGGGCACTCACAGCACGCCTCCGTACCTAGTTGACTACATAGTCGAAAAACTGGCCCCTTGGCTGTATGAGATTCCCATTGAAGACCGACACGTATTCGAGCCCGCCTGCGGCCATGCGGCCTTCCTGGTTGCGGCCATGCGCGTGCTCAGGTCATCCCTTCCCGCCAACCAGATGCCAACTCGCAGGGACTACCTCAGAAGACAACTCCATGGCTGTGACAGTGATCCCTTTGCCCTGGAAATCGCCCGCCTCTCCCTGACCCTGGCCGATATACCCAATCCCAATGGCTGGGATCTGAAGACCGGTGACATGTTCAAAGGCGACCTGCTCGAAACCAACGCTGCCCGAGCCGCCATGCTCCTGGCCAATCCCCCCTTTGAAAACTTCAGCACCAAAGACAAAACCAGCTATGCCCATGCCGATGTGCGTCTGTCTCATCACAACAAGGCCGCGGAATTGCTGGCACGAACACTCCCTCACCTAAAACCGGGATCGGTCTTTGGAGTCGTGCTGCCGCAAGGTTTTCTCCACAGCAAAAACGCCACCGACATCAGAAAACTACTCTGTAGTGAATTCCAAATCCAGGAAATCTGCCTGTTTCCGGACAAGATGTTCGTATTCTCGGATGCAGAATCAGTAGTGATTCTGGGAAGACGACTTCACGCCAAAGAAAAGATCAGGGAGGCATCCTATCGCCGCGTGCGCGAATCTGATGCGGAAAGCTTTAAGCTGGATTATAAAGTAACGTCCAAGAGTCATTTTTCACAGGAACGATTCAAAGCGGAGGATGCATGGAGTCTCCGACTGCCGGAAATGGATGAACTATGGATGCTGCTTGATGATACCTGTCAGAAATTATGCGACATTGCATATGTGGGAAAGGGACTGGATTATATTGGGCAATCAAAACTTCCAGAAAACAAGCAGACAATTTCGACCAAGCCCTTCGAAGAAGCAGTCCCTGGATTTGCCAAGTTTGAGCGTGCCCTCCCCCTGTTAAATCATGAGCTTCCCGTCGAGGTATGGATGAGTTTGGACGACGATGTCATCAGCGCAAAGCGTGCAGGAGCGACGACAAAGCAACCACAGGTCTTGATGAACTATGCTTGCGTGGGACGTGGACCATGGCGTCTTAAAGCCCTAATCGATTCACCCGGCCATGCTGTGACGAGTCGATTTTTGGTTGTTCGTCCCAAGAACGCTGATATCCCGCTGGAATACCTATGGGCGCTATTAAACTCTCCACTTGCCAATGCATATGTCTATGCACACTCAATGAAACGTGATGTGCTTGCAGGCATGATGCGAAATCTTCCGATACCGAACGCGACAAAAAGCCAAACGCAATAC
>JADFMM010000033.1 GCA_022563885.1 Planctomycetota bacterium
CCTGTTTTGGAACTAAACTCCGAAGCACGAAATCCGAAATCCTAAACAATATCGAATGTCCAAAATACAAATTTTCAAAACAAAACCCGCCATCCAGCCGCAACAGACATTTGGTATTTTGGTCATTTGAGTTTTGAATTTGTTTAGGATTTCGAGATTCGGATTTCGAGTTTAACCGGAGTAACATAGGCGTTTACAGAATAGTACCTTATGACCAGTGCTCGAAACGAACTTGCGCTGTAGTATTAGGGACCGTCTGAGATCGATACTCATGATCGCTGCTTGCCTATCGCTGCTCATCCCGGTCGATTCGCCCATCCACTAGGGTGATGACGCGCCGGGCATGGGCTACCACTCGGGCGTCGTGCGTCGAGAAGAGGAAGGTGATACCCTGTTGTTCGTTGAGGGTCTTCATGAGTTCAAGGAGAAGTTCGGCGTTTTCACCGTCCAGATTGGCGGTGGGCTCATCCGCCAGGACCAACTGGGGATTCGAGGCGACGGCTCGGGCCACGGCGACACGCTGCTGCTGACCGCCCGAGAGTTGATTGGGACGGCGCTCGGCGAACTCGGCGAGGCCGACCTGGTCCAGCAAGGCCTGAGCCCGCGAGCGCCGATCTCTCTTGACGCCCTGCAGTTCCAGCACAAATTCTACATTCTCCCGGGCCGTGAGTACGGGTATCAGGTTGTAGGCCTGAAAGACGAAGCCCAGAGAGTGCAGGCGCAGATCCGAGCGCTGGCGCTTGCTTAAGGTTTCGATATCGTGTCCCAGTACCTGCACCCTGCCCTCGGTGGGCACATCCAACGCGCCGATCAGGTTCAAGAGGGTGGTCTTGCCACTGCCGCTCGGGCCCACGATGGCGCTGAACTCCCCGGATTTGACCTGAAACGTCACACCCTGCAGGGCCGGGGACTCCAACTGACCGCTGCGATAGATCTTGGTCACCCCGAAGGTCTGGACAATGGGCTGAGACATCGACGGTTCTCCTTCCTTCCTAGTGATCCACACGCAGCGCACTGGCGGGGTCCGTTCGCGCGGCATACCAGGCCGGGTAGATGCTGCTGAGCAGCGTGGCGCTCAGCGACAGGACGCATGCCAGCGGGATCAGCCACCAGCCGAAATCACTGTACATGACGGGATCCAGGAGCATGTTGGACATGCTCCAATCCCCTTCGCCGTAAAACTTGCCGAAGTCGATGCCGCGTGTGGCGGCATAATAGGCCCCGCCGCCGCCCAGCAGCAGGCCGACGCCGGCGCCGCAAGCGCCCAGGATGACGCCCTCCACCAGCATGACATAGACGAGCCGCGTGTTTTTCATGCCCAGGGCCGCCAGCACGGCAAACTCCCGTCGACGTTCGAGCACGGCCGCCAACTGGGCGCTGGCGATACCCAGGAAGGCGACGAGCATGATGATGACGATCATGAGGCGAGTCCAGGTCTGGTCGATTTTCATGGCCGAGGCCATCTCCGGCATGATATCCTGCCAGGTGACGATCGACACGCCCGCGGGTAGGTCCGCGCTCAGGATTTTCCGCGACTGCTCCAATTGGCGGGGCGCCTTGAGCATCAGCGTCACGTCACCGGCACCCGCTGAGCCGCTGAGCGCTGTCACGTCGGCCAGTGAGACGTGACAGATGGTACTGTCCAGATCACGGCTGCCGGTCTCCACGATGCCGACGATGCGGAGCATGGCGCCCTGCATCTGGCCGTGGACATCTGTCACCGTGACCATGAGGGCGTCGTCGAGGGTGACATCGAGTCGGTCGGCCACGGTGCGGCCCACGACGGTGGTACCCCGGTCTCCGGCCAAGAGGTAGCGTCCTTCCGCGACGGTGCGTACGAGGCGGTTGATCTGCTGTTCGGTGTTGGGATCCACGCCCACGATCTCCACGCCCGTGGACCGCGTACCCATGGCCAGGAGGCCCTCGATCCGTGCGTGGGCCGTGATGATGCCGACCTCGCTATGGCTGCGGAGCCGATCCCGGATGTCCTGCCAGTCGGGCAGGCGCAGGGCGTTGTCCCTCGAATCGAGCCAGCCCCGCGGGATGATGCGCAGATGGCCGATGCCGCTCTCCGACGCGGCACGCAGCATCATCTGGCTCTCGCCGCGGACGAAGGCCACCATGAAGAGGCTCAGGCCCGAGGCCACCCCGATGCCCAGGATGGAGAGGACCGTGCGTCGCGCGTGCCGAAAGAGGCTGCGTCCTGCGTATCGCGTTGCGACATCGTGGCTCATTGACGCATGGCCTCCATAGGTTCCAGACGGACCGCGACCCAGGTCGGCCAGATCGAGGCGATCAACGAGGTCAGGAGGATGGCCACGACGCCCCGGAGGCTGTCACCCGGTTCGAGTCGGGGGTAGACATTCAGGGGGAGGGCCAGGCCTTTGAAGGCCAAGTCGTCGGCCTCGCTGTCCCCCCGGAAGGCCATGTCAATGCCCGACTCTTCCGTGACTGCCACGAAGGCATAGCCCAGGATCGTGCCCAGCAGAATGCCCAGCAGGGCGATGAGCAGGGCCTCCATGACGATCATGAGCGCGATGCGTCCGGGTCGGCAGCCGAGTGACAAGAGCATGCCGAACTCGTGCGTGCGCTCGAAGGTCGACATCATCAGCGTGTTGGCGATGCCGGCGAGCGCGGCGATAAATACCAGCACCAGCACGAAGTAGGCGGTGAAGTCGGCGCTCTTGATGACGATGACCAACTCCGGCACGATTTGCTGCCAGGCAAGGATTTCGGTTCCGGCCAGTTGAGGGGCCTGCGTTAGCGCGTCGGCAAGGCCTTGGGAGTCCACCAAAGGTCCGGTCCGGACCACGATCTCATGGGCGCTGTCGGGCATGGCCAGAAAGGTCTGGGCGTCGGCGAGACTCATGACGATGCCGGAGAGGTTGACCATGTCAGCGGGGCATCGAATCACGTCCTGAATGCGATAGAGGGCATTGGCCATGAAGCCGTCCACGGACTGGCCGATCACGGCGATCTCCTGTCCCGGCTCCACCTGCATCTTGCGGGCCAGTCGATATCCGATGAGCACCTTGCCCGGTTCGAGAGGCGTGTCCAGGCCCGAGAGCAGGCCGTACTCCCTGGATTCCACTTCGGGCTCCACGCCCACGATCATGGCGACGAAGGCCTCCTGCTGGGGCGCCACCAGGACCGGACTGTAGATCCGGGCCGCGACCGACTCGACCTGGGGATAGGCCGCCACGGTTTGGAGCAGGGCATTGACGTCTTGCAGCATCAGATCCAAGGCCCTTTCGTCGCGCCAGTTGGGATCGTGGATCTGCACGTGTCCGATCATGGGACCGGTGATGGCCGCCTGGATGTTGTCCGCATAGCCGTGCATCAGGCCGCTGGTGGCCAGCAGCGCGAACTGCCCCACGGCAATGGCCAACAGGGCAAGACCCGTCCGCTTCTTACTTCGTCCCAGATTCCGCCAGGCGATCTGCAGCGTACGGCCCATCAGCGGAGGCTTTCCAAGTGGGACAGGCTGAAGAAATGCTCAGGCACCTCCACATCGAAGTCAATGGCGGTATAGGTCATTTCCGTGCGATACCCCCGCTTGTCCTTGGGCACCAGTGTCATGGTGGCGGGGATCAGCTTCTCTCCGAATTTGCGGATGTCCGTCCAAACAATGGTGCGTGCCAATCGATTCCTGCGATCATAGTGGTCGGCCTTCAATGGCTGGGTGCCGTCGTTGGACAGGATCAGGTCGATGCGGTTCCACAGGCCGACCAACTCGGGCTTGGCCTCGAAACGGATGAGCCAACCCTGGGGCTCCTGTGCCCGACCCACCAGGGTATAGGTGTAGTCCTCGGAAAAAGAGGCCTCACGCACCAGGTCGTCGTTGGTAAAGTCACTGCCCATCCAGGAGGCCAGCATCATCGAAGGAGGGATGCGTATGGTGCGTTTGATCTTGGGCAGGTAGTTCCACAGATGGGTGCCCACCTTGAGCGTGGCCGTTCCCTTCTCGCGCGCGGGCGACTGGAGCAGGATCAGCACCTTCTCCTGTCCGAGGGTCCAGATCTTCATCTCCATGGTCCGCTGGGCCCGCGGCTTGGTCACCCGCATGCGGACCTCTGCGATGCTACTGGTGGATCGATAGAGATCCTCGAAGTACTTGACCGCCGCCTCGACATCGAGCCGACCGTCCTTGACGAAGGGGCTGTCAATCGACACATCATTGAGGTCCAGGGGGAGCTTGGGTTCGGCGGCGAACCCCTTGGCTCCCCAGGCCAGGGTCAGCGTTAATGTGACGATGCCAACGGATAGTTCATGGTGTCTCATAGGCTCCTCTGCCTTTAGGCTGTGTCGGAAAACTCGATCTGGCTTCAGGCGGCCCTTTTTCTTTGAAGGGTTTAATTGCTGCTGGCGCAGCCGCTGTCGGGCAAAGGCAGCCGCAGTTATCCGCCTGGCTGCATCCAGCTCCATCGACGATAAAACCAATATCGCCTGTCTCGCCGTCTTTGCCAGGCGAAAAAATGTCTCGCTCTCGGGCCGACGACGGAGTCTTCCGACAAAGCCGAGCTTTTTGCCGCCACATGACCGGAAGGTTCTCAGCCTTGACCCCAGTACCAAACCACATCATGACGCCTGCTGCAAAACTTAGCCAAGGCTAACACTATTGCAAGAGAAAAAGGAGGACAGACGAGATTTATGATCAAGTTTACGAGAAACCGACCGATTTCCGGGAATAGAACCGGTTAGCAGCCATCGCCTTTGGGTATCGGCTAAGGGACCGGCAAGAAATAACTTGGACTTTTGAGTGCCCAATTGTCCAACTTATTTCTTGCCGATCCCTAAGCCGCGCTAGCGTACAATTCGCCTGGGCCCACATGCGACCGCGAGCAGCATGCCAAACTCATGCGTCCTTTCGAAAGCCGACATCATCAGGGTGTTGGCGACGCCGGCGATGGCCGCGCTGAAGACGACGATGGGTACGACGTATGCGGTGACATCGGCGTTCTTGAATGCCGGTGACCCGTTCGGGAACGTGTCGTTGCCAGGCCAGGACTTCCGTGCCCGCCAGGGTGGATCGACTCGCCCCGTCACAGTTCCGGCGTAGACGCAGGGCAATCGCAAGTAACTTTCTCTGATATGAACAATCCTTTTTTTAGTCGCTTCCCCGCGTATCTCACCGGTAGTAATCAGTAATCAGTGGAAAAGTAATCAGTTTTTGGCACAGATACTCTTCTGATTACTGATTACTGATTACTGATTACTTCAACTGTGGGAACCCTAGATCAGTGGCGTTCACGCCGAATAGTACACGAATCCGGTATGTACATGCGATAGCCCTGGGCGTAGACGGCGGAGACCATTACGGGTAGGATCTTGGGTGATATTGCTGGCAAACTGGAGGCTCTATTCTTGCAAGGAAATACTATCATGCGACAGAGGCACCTGTGTTTTTTTCTACTGGGTGTGTTGGGATTGGCCGGGGGCTGTGCAACCGGTCGGTCGAACTGGGGAGTGAAACAGAGTTGGGCTACCGACGATAAGGTAGAGGGCGCGGTCTCCGCGACAGATCCCGGCCGGCTGACCCTAGAGCGCATATACGATTCAAACGACTTTAAGGCGAAGTCGGTCGAACGGGTCCGTTGGCTCGAGGATGGCTCGGGGTATATGCAACTCAAAGAGGTCGTTGACGCCAATGGTGTCAAGGAGGTGGTGTTTACCGATCCCAACACCGGTGAGTCGACGGTGCACATCGCTGTGTCCCAGTTGGTGCCTCCTTCGCACTCGGAACCCCTGGTCATCGAGGACTACCACTGGTCCGAGGATCGTAAGACCTGCCTGCTCTTCTGTGACGCCGTGCAGGTATGGCGTACGAAGACCCGAGGCGACTACTGGCTGCTCGACGTGGACAGCAATGACCTCTTTCAGATCGGCGGCGACGCCGAGGCGGCCAGCCTGATGTTTGCCAAGTTGAGTCCCGATGCCAGCCAGGTGGCCTATGTGCATGAGAAGAATCTCTATGTGCAAACTCTGGCCGACGGCTCGATTCGGCAAGTGACCCAGCGTGCCTCGGACGAGATCATCAACGGGACCTCCGACTGGGTCTATGAGGAGGAGTTGCGAGTTCGCGACGCGTTCCGTTGGAGTCCCAACGGAGAACACCTGGCCTACTGGCAGTTCGACACGGAGGGCGTGGAGGCCATCTCCCTGGTCAATACCACCGACGCCCTCTATCATAAGGTGACACGGTTGAAGTATCCCAAGGCGGGGCAGACCAATCCCGCCGTTCGCGTGGGGGTGGTCTCGGCCCGCGGCGGCGAAACCCATTGGCTTGATATCCCGGGCGACCCGCGAGAGCATTACATCCAGGCCATGGATTGGCTGGAAGACAGCAACGATCTGATTGTTCAGCAGCTGAACCGTCTGCAGAATACCCACCATGTCTATCTCTCTGAGGTCGTCGAGGGTGTCCCCTCGGAGCCGCGGCTGATGTTTACCGATCGGGACGACGCTTGGTTGAATCCCGATGTGCGTCCGCTCTGGTCCAAGGATGGACGTTCCTTTCTCTGGCTCAGCGAAAGAGATGGCTGGAGTCATCTCTACCGTGTATCACGTGACTCGGGCGAGGCCACACTCCTGAGTCCGGGTCTCTATGACGTGATCTCCGTGGTCAAGGTGGATGAAGACCGCCAGTGGATCTATGTGATGGCCTCTCCGGAGGATCCGGGCCAGCGTTATCTCTATCGCCTGCCGCTGGCCGGAGGGGCAGCACAGCGTGTCACACCCGCAGACCAACCGGGCACGCACAGTTATTCGATCTCGGAGAAGGCAGACTGGGCCGTACATACCTGGTCACAATTTGACCGCGTGCCCGTGACCGATCTGGTACGTCTGCCGGACCTTCATCCCGTTCGCGTCTTAGAGGCCAATGAATCACTCGCCAGTCTGGTGGACGCCTTGACGCCGACACCCTCGGAGTTCTTTCGGGTGGATGCCAATGGCGTGACACTCGATGGCTGGTGCATCAAGCCGCCCGATTTTGATCCCACCAGGAAGTATCCGCTGCTGATCTACGTTTACGGCGAGCCGGCGGGCCAGACGGTAAAGGATAGCTGGGCCGGCAAACGAGTCCTTTGGCATCGCATGCTGGCGCAAGAGGGCTACCTGGTGGTCAGTATCGACAATCGCGGCACGCCGGCCCCCAAGGGCCGCAAGTGGCGCAAGTGCGTCTATCGCAAAGTTGGCCTGTTGCCTGCCGAGGATCAGGCAGCGGCCCTAAGGACGCTGATCAAGCAGCGGCCCTATATTGATGCCGACCGAGTGGGCGTCTGGGGTTGGAGCGGGGGCGGATCCATGACGCTCAACGCGCTCTTTCGCTACCCCGACCTCTACCACGTGGGCATGGCCGTGGCCTTTGTGGCAGACATGCACTACTACGATACCATCTACCAGGAACGTTATATGGGGCTGCCCCAGGACAATGAAGAGGATTATGTCCAGGGCTCACCCATCACCTTTGCGCAGCACCTGCAGGGCGACCTACTACTGGTCTATGGTACTGGTGACGACAACTGTCACTATCAGAACTGCGAGGCCCTGGTGAACAAACTGGTCGAACACAACAAAGTGTTTACGATGATGGCCTACCCCAATCGCCGTCATCGCATCAGCAAGGGCAAGAACACGAGCCTGCACCTGTACGGGCTCTTGACTCGCTATCTCAGAGAGCATCTGCCGCCGGGCGGGCATTGACCCTGCACTTGTATACTTCGTGGAAAGGATGGGTGTGTCAAACATGAGAGAACGACAGCTTTGCATCGCGTCACTGCTGGTCAGCTTGGCGTGGAGCGCAGGGGCTACCGAGTCCAGCCGCAAGTACGCGCCGCAGCGGAGGGTGGATATCTTGCACACCAAGATCGATATCACTCCCGACTTCTTGGCCCGCAGCATTGCGGGTGTCACGGACATCACCTTTACACCGCTCCTCGAGCCGCTGCACGAGCTGGTCCTCGATGCCTGTGACCTGGAGGTCGAAGCCGTCTGGTCCGAGCGGGACATCTCCGCCTGGCACGCGGAGGACCATCAAATCACGGTACACTTTGAGACGGCCATCGACCCGCAAGAGCAGGCGACCGTCCACATTCGCTACCGAGCCGAACCCAAGCAGGGGCTCTACTTTCGCACGCCGGAACTGGGCTACCGGCCGGAGAACATGCATCTCTTCACCCAGGGGGAACCCCATGAGGCCCGCCACTGGTTTCCCTGCTATGACTATCCCAATGAACGCTTCACCTCGGAGGTCATCTGCCGTGTCCCCGCCGACATGACGGTCATCTCAAATGGACGTTTGGTGTCCGAAGAGGTGTCCAACGGCCTGAAGGTCTCCCATTGGCATCAAGAAAAACCCCATGTCTGCTACTTGATCGCCCTGACCGCGGGGTACTTCGAGAAGATCTCGCTGCGGCATCGCGATATTCCCCTGGGATTCTATGTGCCGAAGAGCTATGCGGCCGTGGCGGCCAATTCCTTTGCCGGCACCGCCGACATGATGGACTATTTCGAGCGAGAGATCGGCGTGCCCTATCCCTGGGTAAAATATGATCAAATCGTGGTGGAGGACTTCGTGGCCGGCGGCATGGAGAATACGTCGGCCACCATCCTCACCCATCGAACGCTCTTCACCGCCGACTGCGGCCGGCTGCGCAGCAGTCTCTCCCTGGTGGCCCATGAATTGGCCCACCAGTGGTTTGGGGACTATGTCACGTGCAAGGACTGGACCAACCTTTGGCTCAACGAGGGCTTCGCTACCTTCTACGAGAACCTCTATCTCGGGCACCGTTTTGGCCGCGATCGTTTTCTCTATGATCTCTATCGGGACGCCCAACGCATTTTCCGTCAGAAGGCGGATCAACTTGCCATTTACCATCGGACCTATGACTCGGAAAGCCAGCAGTTCGATTACCGTGCCTACGCGAAGGGTGGCTGGGTCCTGCACATGCTGCGATCCCGCTTGGGTGAGGACCTCTATCGTCGCTGCATTCGGACCTACCTGGAACGTCACGCCCTGGGCACCGTGGAGACCGCCGACCTGCGCTCGGTCATCGAAGATCTGTCGGGTCAGCCCTATGATCAGTTCTTCGACCAGTGGGTCTACTACGCGGGCTTTCCCAAGCTCACCCTGCGCTACACCTGGTCGCAGACCGATGGTCTGGCCAAGGTCTCGATCAAGCAGACGCCTTCCCAGGACAAGGGGGCTATTGCGTTCCGTCTTCCCGCCACTCTTCGATTCATGGTCGACGGTGTGGCCGTTGATCACGAAGTGGTCATCGAGGAGGCGCCTCAGGATGTCTATGTGGTCCTGGATGCGAAACCCGAGATCGTGCGATTCGATCCGGACTTTACCCTGCTGGCCGAGATTGATTTCAAGAAATCAAAGCCTATGCTCTACGCCCAGTTGGCGCACGAGCAGGATGTCATCGGGCAGTTTCTGGCCCTGCGGGCCCTGGAGTCCCACGACGATCAGACCACCATCGATCACATCAAGACACAACTCAATCAGGCTGCGTTCTACGGAACGCGTATGGCGGCGGCCAACACGCTGGAGGAGATCCACAACGATAGGGCTTACGAGGCCCTGGTCGCATCTGTAGAGCAGCCTGACGAGCGGGTACGCGAGCGGGTCCTCGTCAACCTGGGTGAGTTTTACCGTGACCGGTCCCGCATCATCCTGCTGGAGCAGATCGAAGGGGAGAGCAATCCCGTGGTGGTCACCTCCTGCATCCGTAGCCTGGGACGCTACCACCATGCTGACGTCGATCGTCTCCTGATCAGCAGCCTCGACCGACCCTCTTTCCAGAACCGCATTGCCGAGGCCGCCGTTGCGGCGATGGGCAAACGAGCCGACCCGGTCTTTGTCACACCCCTACGGCAAGCGTTGAGAGATCGCCATGCCGAGTTTACCGCCTCGGGCCTCGGCAGCGCCTTGCGGACGCTGGGTCGCCTGGCCGGCCAGTTGGATGAGAAAGGTTCCATCCGTGACTTCCTGGCAGGTTTTGTCAATGACCCCCGGGCACGCGTGCAGGCCGGGGCCATCAGCGGCCTGGGGGGACTCGCCGACCCACAGGCCATCGCCATCGTCGAGACCTTTGAATCGACTGGCCGCAGGCGAGTCGATCGCGCGGCACGGGACGCACTGGAGGCACTGCGCAAGGAGACCCCCATCGTGGCCCAAGAGGTGGTCGAATTGCGGAAACGGGTCACGGACCTCGCCGAAGAGAACAAGAAACTGGCGGAACGACTCGATGACTTTGAGCAGCGCCTGGGTGCCAAGGAAGAGGCGGAGGAAGAGGCGGAGGAAGAGGCAGAAGAAGAGGAAGGGACCTCCGACTAGGCTCTTAACCCATCAAGGCTCTCGTACCTCCCAGACCTCCGTCAACAACGCATACAACGTCGGATCGTGAATCTTGAGTTCGGCCCGGACGAAGGGGTAGTAGTCGTTGGTGCCGAAGAAGGCCTCGGTGCCCTCCGCGAAATAGGCCTGCTCGTCTTGCAGGGCCTCGTGGCGTCTGTGTGACCCACCGATATGGAGCACCTTTTCATAGCGACCCTTTTCCTGGGCGGCCGCGTAGGCCTTCTTGATGCCTGGATGGTCGTGCCCCAGGACACGGTCGTGATAGGCGCGGGCGAGCGGGTGCAGCATCAGGTTGGAGGGGCCGACACTCTCCTCCAGAAACCTCCCCGCATGGGCAATCTCGACGCCGTCCGCCTTATCGGGGTTGTACCCGCGCACGCGCAACCACTCGCGGCTGATGTGATAGCAGGTGGTGGCCAGGTCTCTGTCCTGATGTTCGAGCCAGAGGGGCACCTTCTGCAGCTTTGCCAACGGGCCCGCCGGCACGACACGGCGGATTCGCTCTAACGGGTACTCCAATTCTTTGAGGATCTCCTGCAGCGTCTCAGGGTGTTCGTATTCCAGGGTCTCACTGATCTGCAGGGTCCATCCCGCTAGGGGCTTGGGGGCATAGCCAAAGGTCTCCAGATAGCGGTCGACGGAGTCGCAGCGGCGAATGGAGATGTTGCGCAGGGCGGCCGCCGTCTGCCAGGTGGCCACGCCGAGGGGACGGGACTTGTCGACCTCCATCCGTACGGAGAAGCGATGCTGCTCGGTGTCGAGGTCGACCATGAGTTCTCCGTCGATCCAGGCCTGCAGGAGTTTTTCGGTGACCCGGACGTGAATCGTGTACCACTGTCCATTGTTGAAGTCCACATGGCGGCTCGTCTGGTTGTTGGCGGCATCGTACCAGTCCACGTTGGAGATCCCCACCAGGCCGCCGCCCCAGCTACCACAGATGAAGGAGCAGTATTGATCACCGACGGGAACAGTCAAGCCACAGAAAAAATCGTTGCCCGCCACTCGCTTGGCCTCGAGCCGGATTTCGTAATTCATGCGCAGCAGCGGGCCGGCCCAGGTGATGCCCGTCATGTCTTGGCCCTGCCCCAACACGATGGTCTGGTTCTCGACGGAGACCTCTCCCTGACCGAAGAAATCCGTCTTCTTCCAGTTGCCTAGCGAGCGGCCGTCGAAGAGGGAGACCTTGTCGGGCGTCGCGGCGAATGCCAGAGAGGCCGGCTCATTGGGATCGACTTGGGCGCCGCTGAGAGCGGAGACCGTGAGAACACTCAGGCAGGCCAAGCCATTGAGGATGGTTGACTTAGGATGGTTCATGTTTTTTCTGTGTCCTTGAGCTTTTTCAGGAGCGTGGAGGAGCCTGCTCCGCAACTGATGATCGATCGCATGGCATCTTCGACCGAGACGTCCACGGGATGAACGTATTTTGCCTCGAGGTGGTAGATGTTGCCGGAGGTCGGATTGGGACCGGTGGGCACGAAGACCGTACGACTGCCATCCTCGTGCGTATCGGTGACGAAACAGGAAACCATGGTCTCATTGCCGAATATCTGGGCCAGGGCCACCGAGGAGAAGGGGGACTTCTTGTTGCCCAGGAATTGAAAAACCGTTTCTTTGACCAGCGAATAGCCGGGCGCTTTGGCCAAGATATTGGTCTCGATAAGCGAGTAGATGAACTTACCCAGTCGCGTACGAACGAGGACACCGATGACGAAGCAGGATACGATGAGTAGGAGGACCGCGAGTATGTCAAGGGCAAGCGATTTTTCGTCGGCGTTTCTACCGGGGAGGTGGCTGAGAAAGCCGCGGACAGTGTTAATCAGCCATGCCATCACGCCCAACAGGATGCCGGTCGGCAACACGACCAACAGACCACCGATCACCGTTGATTTCACGAAGTTTTTCAGTCTCTGCATTTCTCTTTTCTCCAGGTTGTTCTTCAATGTCCTTCCAAACGGCCAGACGCCATTCTACACAATTGGCGGCGCGCGGTGCAAAAGTAACCGGGATTCTGTGGCATGCCGGTGCGGCGTGTGGGCGTGGATGTGGAAGGGCATGAAAAAGAAGAAGAGACCCCAAGGGAGGGGGCCTCTCCGAGAGAGGTGTTTTTTCTCTTGGTGAAGGCCGCTAGGCCGGTAAATCAGTGGTTGTGGTCATGATCATGACCCTGTTCGTGATCGTGGCCTGCGGCATGCTCACCGCCGTCTAGGGCTTTGTGGGCATGTTCAAGCTCACATCCCTCCGGGCATTGGGTGGGGAGGGCACACACATCGCTGCAGGAGGCATAGTCCCGCGCCAGCTTGCCGAGTATCACCGGCTCGGTCGCCATGGGAGAGATAAGTTCCAACTGGACCGGCGTGAGAACGGCGATCGCATCCCGGCGTGCTGCGTCAATGATGTTTTGGAGGCCCTGTCTCTGTGCGTCGGTCAGGTCGAGCCGCTCGGCCTTGTTGAGCAGGACGCTGGGGCTGTCCATATGGATGGCCATGCCGCCAAACTTTGAGGCCCTCAAGCCTAGCTCGACGATTTCGGGATCATACTTCGGTGTGGTGTCGTAGTAGACGACGTCTCGTCCCGGGCTCCTCTTGGCGAAGGCAATGGAGGCCGCGACGATCATGCAGATGAGGATGACGAGTAACACGCTCAGGAGTGGGCTGTTTCTTGCTGAACTCATGATTTCTCCTTTGACGTTCGAATTCGTTAAACTCGGATCGAGGCCGCAGTTTTGCCCCTTACCGATACCGTAACGATGGCAGAAGGGTTTAGGGTTCCATGCACGTCATTTTACCATGGCTGGCCGCGCCCGGTCATTGAGAATCTCTGCCCCAGGAACCATTTTTCCTACCTGGGCGTTAATTTATCATTGAACACAGAGGTAATGCGGGCCTATCATGGTGAGACAGTCCGTTCATGGTGAGACAGTCCGTAGGCAAGGGCTAGTAGGAAGGGTTGCTCGCGTACCACGTAATGGCGGCTTCATGAGGATTGAGCTGGTGCTTCGACAGAAAAAACTCATAAACGTGCCCAGAATTTGGGCCTTGGGGCTGGTCGGTCTCGCGATGGTGGTTGCTCTACGGGGTCTCGCCCAGGTGACCCAGCGGACGGAGGCCCAGACGGAGGGACCCGCGGCCGTCGAAAAAGGGAAGGCAGCAATGGAAATAACGCACGCCCATACGAATCGCCTCATTCACGAGACGAGCCCGTATCTCTTGCAGCACGCGCACAATCCAGTGGATTGGTATAGCTGGTCGGACGAGGCCTTTGCCAAGGCCGTGTCCGAGGACAAGCCCATTTTCCTCTCGATTGGCTACTCGACCTGTCACTGGTGTCACGTGATGGAGCATGAGAGCTTCGAGAACGAAGAGATCGCCGCGGTCATGAACGAACATTTCGTCTGCATCAAGGTCGATCGGGAACAACGTCCGGATGTGGATGCCCTGTACATGGACGCCATTCACATGATGGGACTACAGGGAGGATGGCCCCTGTCGGCTTTCCTGACCCCGGAGGGCACCCCGTTCTACGGCGGCACCTATTTTCCACCGGACGACCGGTTCGGCCGGCCCGGATTCAAGCGCGTTCTGAATGACATAAACGACAAATGGAGAAACAGCCGGTCGGAGCTGCTGGGGCCGGCCGAGAAGATTAAGCAGATGTTGTCGGCAACTTCGGAGGACCAGGCCGGAAAGGTTACTGAGGAATTGATTATAGCCGCGGCCGAAAGCCTGGAACGTAGTTTTGACCCGACCCACGGTGGATTTGGCAGGGCTCCCAAGTTTCCCCAGCCCAGTAACATGGCCCTGTCTCTGCGCTACTGGCGACGTTCAGGGAGCGAAAAACACCTGCAGATGGTGCTGTACACGCTCAAGGCGATGGCCAACGGCGGCATCTATGACCATTTGGGTGGCGGTTTTCATCGCTATTCCACGGATGCCAAGTGGCTGGTTCCGCACTTCGAGAAGATGCTCTATGACCAGGCCCTGATTGCCCAGGTGTGTCTGGATAGCTATTTGATCACGGGCGAAGAAGAATATGCACGAATCGTTCGGGAGACGATGGACTACGTCTTGCGCGACATGACCGATCCCCAGGGCGGCTTTTACAGCGCGGAGGATGCCGACAGCGAGGGGGAGGAAGGGACCTTTTACGTCTGGACCCCCGAGCAGACCCAGGCCGTACTGGGCGAGCGACAGGCAAAACTGTTCAACGACTACTATGGCGTCACGCCGCAGGGCAATTTCGAACACAACACCAGCATCCTAAACGTCACGAAGAGCTTGGCCGAAGTGGCCAAAAAGCATGACCTCAGCGAAGCGGCGTTGGGCGAAGAACTCTCCCAGGCCCGGGAGAAGTTGTTTCAGAAGCGGGCTCAGCGGATTCGACCCCACCGCGATGACAAGATCATCGCGGCCTGGAACGGCCTGTTCATCTCCGCGATGGCCAAGGCCGGGGCGAGCCTTAAAGAGCAGCGGTATCGGGCCGCCGCCGAAAGGGCAGCCGATTTCGTGTTGACGGAGATGACGCCGGCGGGACGTCTGCAGCGGAGTGTGGCCCAGGGCAAACTCAGCGGACCGGGTTTTTTGGAGGACTATGCCTTCTTTATTACCGGACTGTTGGATCTCTACCAGGCGACCTTCGAGGTGAGATGGCTGGCTCAGGCAGATAAGCTGGCCGGCCAGATGCTGGCCTTGTTTCAGGATGAGACGGGCGGTGCCCTCTTCATGACGGGGGTCGACAATGAAAAGTTGCTGGTCCGCAACAAACCGGATTACGATGGGGCCGTCCCCAGTGGCAACTCCGTCGCAGCCCTGGCCCTGCTCCGCCTGAACCGGATCAACGGCAATGCGGACTATGCCAAAATCGCCGAGCAGATCCAGACCGGTATGAGCGGCCGCATGGCGGGATCGCCCTTGGGCCTCACACAGCTTCTCTGCGCGGTTGATTTTCAGTTGGGTCCCAGCGCCGAGATCACCATCGTGGGGAAGCGGGGAGACGCACTCACCCGAGAGATGCTTGGGGTCCTCCATGCGACCTATCTGCCCAACGCGGTGGTCTTGCTCAAAGATTTGGACGATTCGGAAAACCGTCTGGCCTCTTTGGCACCCTTCACCGACGCCCAAATCGCCATGGATGGGCTTACCACGGCGTATGTCTGTGAAAACTATGCCTGCAAGCGGCCGGTCACCTCGGTAGCGGATTTTCGCAAACTGATATCGCAGACTGACTAGAGTCGAACGCTGCGAGGGTCGATCATGTATGATTAGGTCCACGGAAAAATGGCCCCGAACCTGTTCCCGGGCATCACGTATGGGTCAGATGAGGCAGTCACACCTACGAAGAAAGTGTTGACAGTACCCTGCGAGGGTAAGACCATGAACAACCCCAACGTGTATGTTTACACAAAAATGGGGAAAACGATAATTGTTGTTTGGACTGTGAGGCTGCGAGCCTGGGCATTGTTTGCCCCGGACCCGACGGCTACCCACGGTTCACAATCGATCTCATGAGGATCGAAAGGAGACCAAAGTGAAGACAAGAACGAAAGTAGCGGTAAGTTTGCTGGTAGTATTGGCGATTGGCATTTCCTATGTGGCTGCCCAGAACGCCGGGTCCTCTGATGCCCCCTGTAGCGCTCAAAAGACGGCAGCGAGCTGTCCTGCCTCTGGATCGGCCTGTGCTTCAACGGCTGCTACTGCGGCCAGTTGCCCCTTCAAGGCTGCCGGTATCGAGTTGACCAGCGCCCAGCAGACGAAAATCCAGGCCATCGTCGCCAAGGCCCGCCAAGACGTCCTGGCGGCCCTGACCGTGGATCAACAGGCGAAATTCGCGCCCGTGTCCATCTCCTTCGCGATGGCCAAGCTCGCCACGACCCCCGTAACCACCGCAGCCTTGACAGGCGCCGCGGCGACGGATGCCTGTTGTGCGTCGAAGACCAATCCGACTGCCGCCATTGCCGCCAAGCTGGCCGCCAATGTGGTGACGCCCGAAAATGTGGCGGCACCCGCCAAGAAGGCCTGCGGCGCCAACTGTACCAAGGCCTGCTGTGCCAAGAAGGCCTGCGGTCCCAACTGTACCAAGCCCTGCTGTGCAAAATAAGGCGGGTTGTTAGTAAATCTTTGGTAGGATGGGCTTCAGCCCTTGTGGAATAGTCTGATGACGGCCATAGACTGAGTCCATCCTACGCTTTTTACATCCAGAGAGGACGCCCAATTTGACCTGCCTCAGGCGTGTCTCTCCATCCCCTCAGTCCTTCTTCCGGGCATTCCTCACCAGCAACTGCCATCCCCTCTTAAGGTCTCTAATCGCTGATTACTAAGCGCTGGGCGTTTTTCATGAGACTGTAAGATCGATAAACTGACTCAATCCCCCCGAATTTCGTAATAGGGGGTATTCACTTGAGTCTGGTACCTGCCATTTGTATTGTTTGTGTAGCGAGGAAAAGAAAACCTGATTTCAGACCGAGCCTGGCAAGGTCAAGTGGTGCGTATGCGAGAGAACACCGTGATAAGAGATTCTTCCGGAGGTAGCGTGTCCGATTACAAGACCCTCAACAGCGAGGTGTTTGAGATAATAGCTAGATGGAGGGAGACGGAAGGTAAGATTCGTCTGTATGGTCCGTCCATGCCCCAATCGGAACAGGTCATTGAAGACTTCCACCATGCACTCGTGCAGTTCTTCAAGACCGTACCGAGCTTTTCTTTAGTCAAAAAAGAAGAGGGTGTAGAACTTGTAACCCACGCTTCGGGGTCAAAGGGCGCAGATTCGCACCCACTCGGCGCCGGGGGCAGTGCTGCTCAGATCGAGCAGATCTTTAGGCGTTTCAACGTTCAGAGCTTCACGTTTAGAAAAGGACTGACTCGAGAGGAGTTGGGTCGGTTCTTCTGTGCCATCAACTTGAACCCTGAAGACCCAGAGCTGGAGGATGGTTTGGCGGGCTATTTTAGTAGGCACGGCATAAAGAACATAAAACTCAACAAATTGCGCTTCAAGCTGCTTAGCGAAGGGGCGCGCGAGTCCGGAGGCACCAAGGTTTCAGACGTGACTGAGATGGCATTGAAAGAGCTGCTGAATCAGACCCAGGAACCGTTGCCCAAGGATGGGCCGGTGAGGAACAAGGCCTTTGCCTCTACCTGGGAAAACTACCTCAGTGATCGATTGGATGCTTCCGATTTTGTATCGCAGCATCCCGATCTGATCAACCTCGCCCAATCGAAACCGGAGGTGCTCGTTCGCGCCCTACACCATATGGCGGCCAAACAGGCCTGCATCGAGACCTTCCTGGCACATCTCGAACAGAAGCTCTTTGATGTTGGGTTTCCGGAAGAGGCCGTTGCCAACATCAAGAAGCGGCTCCTTCATCCCCAGACGGTCACCATTGGCGAGGCCGAACTGGCACGCCTGCGTCAGATAGAAAGAGAGTCTCTGTCCGATCTCCCAGAACGCATGGAAAAATCGCTTCACCTTATCAGCACTTTAAAAGGGAAACTCGCCGACGAGCGGGAACGAGGAGAAGCGATTGTGCGTCAAAGCAACCAAGGGGTCATGACCTTGGACAACAATGGCTGCATTTTGGAACTCAATCTGATTGCCCAAAAAGTGCTGGGACTGTCCTCTCAAGAGGCCAGGGGTAAAGCGGCAGGCGATGTCCTCAAGGACCATCACATGATGTCAGTGGTATCGGATTGGAACAAGGAATCCGATGAATTCACCCCCAAGCAGGTGACGATCGAGTCCGGGCACAGAGACGTCATCGACACCATACGAGAATCAGGCATTGTGATTGAAGACAAAAACGGCAGATCCATCGGAGGCGTTTCAGCCTTGCAAGACGTCGTGACACATCGTGACCTGGAAAAACGCAAGAATGACATATTGGATGTACTCGGACACGATCTGCGTGCCCCTCTGAACATCGTCAAACAAAATATCGATCTGATCTCCGATTTTGTGAATCGTCCCGAACAAATACCCGCAAGCGAACAACGGAAATTTCTCGATGCCTGCAAGCGTCACATCGATCGTATGCACAAGCTGATCAACAAGGTTCTAGACGTGAGGCAACTGGAAACCGGTAAAATGGTGTTTAAGATGGATGATTCGCCGCTACAGCCTATCATCGAAGACGCAGTCCATTCCCTGGACTCCTGGGCGGCAGACAAGCAGATCACCATTGACATCCATACCGACCCGCTGCCGGTCCTCTATTGCGATCCCGAAAGGATCTATCAGGTCCTCACGAATCTCATCAGCAATGCGCTTAAATTCACACCAGACGGCGGCCACATCGGTGTGCAGGGAACGACGGTAGATATAGACGACGACTCTTTCATTGAAGTTTCTGTGACGGATTCGGGCTTGGGCATCGCCGAGGAGGATCTGGAACGTATATTCAACAAATACGAACAGGTCAGTCTGAAAAGCCCGGTCGGTGTCAACGGTTTGGGACTAGGCCTCTCCGTCTGCAAAGCCATCATCGAAATGCATAACGGCCATATCTGGGCCGAGAGCACCATCGACCAGGGAAGTACCCTCACCTTCCAGATCCCCATTTTGTCACAAGAGCCAGAAGCCTGACCGATCCCACCTGTTCGACTAAGCGGCCGCTAGTCTACGGCACCTGCGATCCCTTGATGATAAAACCGCCGGATTTCTCGTCACGAATGAGGTCGAGAATGCCATGGGCTCCCGCCTCTTCCAGGAGCTGGCCGAAGGAACGGAATCCATAGTGCGATTCACTGAATCCGGGATTGCGACGCTTCAAAGTTTGTTTGATCATGGAGCCCCAGATCCGCTCTTCTTCCCCTCGTTCCTCCAACAGGGCCTCGTAGGTCTCCACGATCAGATCCCACGCCTCCTGCTTTTTGGCGTCTACCGGTGAAACCTTTTTAGCCTTAGCTTTACGGGTGGTTTTGCGGCCATCGGCCGTCGCAGTGCGTGCCCCGGGGCGGGGACGCTTAGACTGTACCAGATCGTCGTAAGATATGAATTCGTCGCAGTTAGCGATCAATAAATCCGCAGTCGAGTTCTCGACACCCACGCCGATCACGGTCTTGTTGTTTTCACGGAGTTTGCTGACCAGGGGCGAGAAATCGGAATCCCCGCTGATGATCACGAAGGTGTCGACGTGGGCCTTGGTGTAACAGAGATCCAACGCGTCCACGACCATACGGATATCCGCGGAATTCTTGCCCGATTGTCGGACATGCGGGATTTCAATCAATTCAAAGGAGGCCTCGTGCATGCCCGTCCTGAATTCCTTGTAACGGGCCCAGTCGGCGTAGGCCTTCTTGACCACGATGTTGCCCTTGAGCAGGAGTCGTTCGAGAATCTTGCGAATATCAAACTGGGCATAATCGGCATCCCGCACACCCAAGGCAACATTCTCGAAGTCACAGAAAACCGCCATGTTCTTGGTCTCAATCATGTGGGCCATACCGATCATTCCTTGAGAAAGGGTCTAATTCGTTCGACCAGCTTATAACATAATTGTGCTTGAGCAGTGAGCGCAATCCATCATATCGCCTGCTTGAATTTTGGTCTCTTTTCAGCGTGGTGACACTATGCGCATAGGCAGCGCCAGCCTAGGTGTTACCGAGGATGGTACGCTGCCTGAGAGGCGATGCTGTGCCATGGTATCTCTGAGCCGGACGCTCCACTTAAGGGACATTCCCGGAGACTCAGTTCACGCAAGCTACTGCTATTGTTGTTTGTAGTGCAGGCGGACATGAGATAAGCTATTGGATGTAATCCCTCACTGGATCGGTCGAACCTCTGCGGGTCCTCCGTTAGGGACGGAGGGTTCCATAAAAGAGGTACGAGCACTCAACAAAATGACTCAGGCTTGAGACGAATTATTCTGTGAATCACTCTAAGGAGAAATCCATGCAATCATCACTACCCTTAAACCGTCGTTCCTTCCTGGCCGCCACTGGATCTGCGGCACTCTCCTTTTCCGTACTAGGCGCTGAATCTCCAAACGCCCCCAAGATCAAGCTGGGTCTCATCGGATGCGGCGGGCGGGGGCAATGGATCACCAACCTGTTTCAGCAGCACGGGGGCTATCAGATCTACGCCTGCGCCGACTATTTCCAGGACCGCGTGGACAGTTGTGGGGAGAAATTCAGCATTCCCCCGGCACGCCGCTTTCCGCGTTTAAATGGTTATCAGCACCTCTTGGCCTGCGGTGTCGAGGCCGTAGCGATCGTGAGCCCCCCCTACTTTCACCCTATGCAGGCGGCAGCGGCCGTGGATGCGGGCCTGCACGTCTACCTGGCCAAGCCGATTGCCGTGGACGTGCCGGGGTGCAAGAGCGTAGAGGAGAGCGGCCAGCGTGCGACCCACAAAAAGCTGGGTTTTCTGGTAGATTTTCAAACTCGTGCGGATGCATTTTATAGGGAGGCGGTCAAACGGGTACACCAAGGGGCCCTGGGTGAGCTGGCCTTCGGTGAAGCGACCTATCACGCGGGCATCCCCTGGGGCGGTCACATGAAGGCCCTGCAGGCGGAGCCCCACAACCCGGAGGTCAAGCTGCGGGCCTGGGGCATGAGCCGCGTACTCTCCGGGGACATCATCACCGAGCAGAACATCCACACCCTGGATGTGATGAGTTGGATCATGGAAACGCCACCCCTGTCTGCCACGGGAACGGGAGGACGGAAGGTTCGACCCCTGGGTGACTGCTACGACCATTTCGCCTGTCTCTACCAATACCCCAACCAAGTCGGTATGACCTTCAGCTCCCGTCAGTTCGACGGACACGGCTCCGTTCCTGACGGCATTCGTAATCGGGTCTTCGGCGCCGAGGGGACATTGGAAACCCAGTATGGTGGGCTGGTCATCATCCGCGGCCAAAATTTCTACCGCGGCGGTAAGTCACCGGGAATCTACAAAGACGGGGCCGTCGCCAACATCGCCACATTCCACAAAAACATCACCCACGGCAATGTCAGCAACGAGACCGTGGCGCCGAGCGTGCAGAGCAACTTGACTAGCATCCTGGGACGCACGGCGGCCTATCGGCAGACTCGAGTGACATGGCAGGAACTCCTGGCCGATACGCAGCGTTTTGAGTACGATTTTGAAGGACTCAAGGCCTAAGCGGCTCAGAACCCCGTCCTCAATGCCGGCAGGCATGCCGAGCCTCCCGCTCGGCCGACCATGCTTCCGTCTCGGGATGGACTGTGTCCCCGCCCTCGCGCTCCCAGAAGAATGGCTGGCGTTCGACCTTGTCGGGCCAGATCTGGTTCATGGTCGCCGCTTCATAGAGTCGGCCGTTCAGCATGGTGGCGTAGATGTGCTCGCTCTGGCGGAGGTCTTCGAGGGGATTGCCGTCGAGAATGACCAGGTCCGCGAGTTTGCCGCTCTCCAAGGAGCCGATATCGCCGTCCAGGCCCAGTGACCAGGCGCCGTTGATCGTGGCGGCCCGCAGGGCTTCCCAGGGTGTGAAACCGCCCTGCCCCAGCATCCAGATTTCCCAGTGAATCGCCAGGCCTTCGCGCTGACCATGTGCGCCGGTGTTGACGGCCACGCCCCGGTCGTTGAGCTGTTTGGCGGACGCGGCGACATGGATGTGGTTGTAATGGGAATCGGGAGCGGTCTGGCGGCGAATCGAGCGCGGTTCCACGCGTGAGCGCGGTGTGTACCGCATCAGTCGCTCATTCTCCCACACGTTGTCGCGGTCATACCAGTAGCGCTCGCCTTCCAATCCACCGAAGCAGACGCCGAGGGTCGGCGTATAGGCCGTTCCCGTCTGCGACCAGAGTTGCAGGACGTCGTCGTAGATGTCCTTGAGGGTCATCGAATGCTCGATGGTGGTGTATCCGTCGACGACCTCCGTCATGTTGTGCTGAAATTTCATGCCGCCTTCGGGTACGACCATCACATCCATCTCCGCGCCGGCCGCGATGAGTTGCTGGCGGGAATCGCGCCTCGGAAGCTGGTAGCTCTTCACCGAGATGGCGCCGACGTCTTTCATGCGCTGAACATGAAAGCGCGCGTCTTCGAGTGAGTTCACCTCGACATGGGACCGATTGCCCTTGGCGCCATAGAGAATCGTACCGGTGGAGAAGATTCGCGGCCCCACCAGCTTGCCGGCTTTTTGCATCTCGCTGGCGGCAAACACCTCGGTGGTGGTGTTGGACGGATCGTGAATCGTCGTCACGCCGAAGGCCACGTTGGAATACTGCATCCAGTTTTGCTGAGGGATGATCTCTTCCCGGGCGAAACCACCATGGGCATGGGCGTCAATCAGGCCGGGCAATATGGTTTTTCCGCTCAGGTCCATCTGTGTGATGCCCGGGGGAATCTCCACCTCGTCCCGAGAGCCGACTGCCACGATGCGGTTTCCGCGAACGACAACGACGCCGTCCTCGATAATTTCCTGCCGTCCTGCCCGAGCGTCGCGCATCGTCACCACACGTCCGCCGACCAGGGCAATCGATCCGTCCGGCGCGTCCTGCGTCCATTCGAAGCCGATCTCCAAGCCCTCCTCCAGGGGCTCGGGCAATTCCGCGTCTCCTTCGGCGAGGAACTCGAATACCTCGTCGAGGCTTCGTTGATAGAGTGTCGGCCCCCGACTCCAGGTCACGGTGTCCTCGTCCTGCCACGTCAGATAGTCGCCCGCTCGGGCGGACAACTTCTTGACAGGGATGGACTTCGTGCCGGCTCCCAGGTCCACGATCCTGCCCGTTGCGGGCAGCGGCGCGACATAGACGTTATAGTTCTCGATGAAGGCCAGCCATCGGGTATCCGGCGAGACACTCATGGCCACCATTTTTTCACCCCGCACATGGCCGAGTTCATCTTCGCCCGTCAAGTCGAAACTCCTCAGTTCCAGGCCGCCTTCGACCTGTACGTTGACCAGGATCCGGCGGCCGTCGGCACTGAATCTTGGGGCATAGCCTTGCTTTGTCACTAGGGTGGATTGCCCGCCGATGGCTGGCACCCTGTAGATGCCGAGATCGAGAGACCAAACGGGCGACAGGAGATAGCCACCCCCGATTTGTCGATACACCACGGTTTCGCCGTCGGGCGAGAACGCCGGTTCGAGGTAGTTGCCGGGTTTATCGGTAAGGGTCTTGCCGAGGCCGACGCTGCCGTCCTCGGGTACCGAGATGATCCTCACGCTTCCCTGCTCCGCGTCGGACCACGTGGTGTACACCACGCGCCGCCCGTCCGGTGAGAAGGCCGGGTAATACTCGAAATGATCATTCTGCTCCGTCATGCGTTTCGGCTCGCCTTCCGGCAGACCTTGTCGCCAGAGCAGACCCAAGGCCTGGAAGACCAGACTTGTTCCGTCCGGAGAAACGATGGGCCAGCGCGGCATCTTCAACGAAAAGGTGTCCGGCGCCACGTCGACTTTTCGGCGCAGGGTCTTCCGTACCTTCATTTCCTTGCGAACATGGATAGGAATCGTGGTGACTTCGCGGCTCTCTGCATTGATGCGGTGCAGTCCTCCACCGGACCAGAACACGAGATGTTTGGAGTCAGGCGTCCACTCGAAGGCCGGTGCGTTGCCCTCCGTACCGGACGTTTCCTGCAGGTCGCGTTCAAAATTGTCGTAGATGGCCCATTCGCGTCCAGACTCCAGATCCTTGAGATAGATGGCGGAACGGAGATCGACCAGGCGTTTGATGAACGCGAGGTACTTTCCATCGGGGGAGGGTGTGGGGCGCACCGCACCGCCCGGTCCTATCACGAAGGGGTATGTCTCGCCGGTGGTCCGGTCATAGCGCTGAATCACAAAGATCTGACCCGTGGCGTCCTTACCATACTTCCATATGCGTCCCTCGGTGGTGTCCTGTGCAAAGTAGACGTAGCGGCCATCCGCGGAGAAGGCCGGGTCAGCCTGGTTCTTTTGGTCTTTCTCGCCATGGGGCCGCTCGGTTAGCTGCAGTCCCGCGCCCTGAGCGCCGGCGTGAAACATCCAGATCTCGCCGGCAGCGATACTACGGCTGCTCATGAAGGACTTCTTCGCCACCAAATACTGTCCATCGGGGCTCCAGGCCGGATTGTGCACCAGGTTCGTCGACTCGTCGCTGATCGGGCGAGCGTGGGACCCGTCGGCCTCCATGACCCACAGATTGTCCGCGCCGTCTCGGTCCGAAATGAACGCGATTCTAGCACCATCGGGGCTGAACCTGGGCTGATAGTTCCAGGCAATGCCCGCGGTCAGTGCGGTCGCCTCTCCCCCCTCCATGGGAACCGTGAAGATATCGCCCAGCACGTCAAACACGATCGTCTGGCCGTCCGGGGAAACGGAGACGTTCGACCAGGTGGTCTCGGTCGTATCGATGACGATGGTGCGCCAGTCGCCGGGCGGTTCGTTGACGTCCCAATCATTGGAGTCGATTGCTCCTTTATCTGCTGCGGCTGCGAGAGCAGACAGAAACGTCAACGAGAGCAGATTCCGAAGCAGATTTGTTCTGAAGAGCATGGGCCTCCTTGTGTTCGTCAAGGGCCAATAGAGAACCATCGTGAGATCTCACGCTTTAGCTTACAAGAAGTCACGATCCCAAAACTCCTATGGGCATATCGAGGGGTCCGTGGGTCCACTGGACTGTCTAACAGGCAATGGACGTAAGCGCTCTCTATGCAAGCCTCAAATCAACCCGTTTCCCGGCTGCGAAGAGGTTTTCGGTGACGTAGTTCTCGTTCCATAGATCGGATATCACCGCCGATATAGAGGGGTTCTGGAGCGACCATATGTAGGCCTTTTGCGGGACCGTATAGTCGCCCGGTACGATCCGCTGCAGTTTCTGAATACGCCAATCGGGGATTGGTTCAAGCCCCTTGCGGTGACGCCGGGCCACCGGGTTCGCCGACTTCATAGCGATGACACCCATTCCGCTTGCGGCCGCTTCCCGAATCGCCTCTTCGACGTACCCGCCATTGATGACGTTGTACGCGATCATCGCCACGTCGTAGTATCCTAGCCGGCTCGCCGCGCGGAGTACACCCGCTGGATTGTTGTGGGAGGTGACGCCGAGAAACCGAACCTTCCCCTGTTGCTTGAGTTCGAGAAAGGTCTGGTGGATCTCCGGGCTTTCGAGTTCCTCTTTCGAACAGGCGCCGTGCGGACACATCAGAATGTCGAAATGGTCTGTGCCTACCCGCTTGAGGCTGCCTTCGACGGAGTCCATGATGACCTTGCGAAACGGTCGGCTCCCCTCGACGAGGTGCCCGTAGTCCCGGGTCATTGCGTTGCTTCGGAAGGCACCGTCGATCCCATTGCCTTGACCCGAGAAGTACTCGAGGAAGTAGCCGGGCTTGTCGACGAAGCGCTCACGCCGCAGTTCTGCGGCGCGTTTCATGATGGCAGTTTGTTTTTCCGAAGGAAGGCCGTCGAATACGTCCTTGTACATCCTGTCCCGGGCAGAGGTGTAAGGGCTTACCTTCGTCGTCAGGAGCACACGATCTCGAAGCGATGGCCGGGCGATGAGCTTGCCGAACGCCTGCTCGGTCTCGCCACGGCGGTACATGGGCGCCATATCCAGATAGTTGAGCCCCATGTCGATGGCCAACTCTATGTGGCCATAATTGTTGAGCCCGATGGGGTCACCCCCACAGATGACTTCGGAAATCATCAGCCCCGTCCGGCCCAGCTTGCGGTAGGCCATGTCGCCCTGTTTGTTCCGCCACTCGAATGCGGCGCCCGAATCGGGGCGAATTTGCCCACCTGTCTCTGGCTCAGCGGCAGTGGCAGCCAATCCAAGTCCCATTGAGGAGACCGCGCTTCGGTATAGGAAACGACGGCGATTCATTTGGCGTGCAAGGTATAGCTTTCGCATGGCTCGATCCCTTATGGTTGAAAGAGTTCTCCTGATCTAACAAGATCCAAGGCCTCATCGACAGTCATGGCAGAAAAAATAGGCAACCATTTCCCCGTGTGCCTGAAGTATGCCAAATCGAATCGATTATCACCGACAAACTCAAGCCGAGCAAAGCCAATTTCAAAGAAAGGTGAAATACACCTAGGGCCAGAACACGCATATTTCGCCATGAAGTAGAAGTATCGACCATGCCACTTTGTGAAGATGTCGTCTATGTAGTTGAACCTTGGATTCTCGGGGGGAGGCTTTACATGCTCCGGTCGGATGTGCTCTTCGACAAGGGCCTTGGCTTTCTCAGTGACTTCTTGCTTTAGGGCGTCTGGAACCTTTGAAGGTTTCGCTTTTGCCCGCATCCATTGATTCTTCGACTTGACCATTGCTTCTGTGCCTTTACCGATCGAGCATTGAAGACTGCGAATGATTCCTCTATATCAAAATATCGAAAGGATGTCGAGCCGGCGGACCGATGACGGCGCGCGAGGCGGCCGACCTTTGCGAGGAAGATCGCTGGCGCCGTGCATCGTGTGCCAGCGCGCTACCCTTCAACCTTTAAAGGCAGGACCTGAATCGCGTTCCGCCCTGACTTGCGGAAGGGCCGCGGCATGGGCTGCCCGATGCCGTTCGCGTCGACCGTCCGACAGCGCACTTCGTACTTGCCCGCCGGCAGCGGATCCAGGAGCGCTGCCCAGTGAGCCATGGCGTAGCGCATCGGCCAGATCCTTGGCTTGCGGCTTTTCGGGTCGAAACCGCGCACGCCGACCGGCAGCTTGCCGTCGGGGAGACCGCCACCCCAGTTCTCCGGCGGCCCCAGGATCTCAGCGTCCTTCCACGGCGCCCGCGCGAAATATGGATCGTCCTCCGGGTGCTCGGCTCCTGCGGGACGTAGCCAGTACTGGACTTTCTCGAGCCCAGACATCCCTACCTGGGCCATCCCGGTCAACGGAATCGGTTTCTCGGCAGGGACCGACTCGGGTCGGTGTAGGAACCGAGCGAAGGTCTTCATGATGCTATCGACATCGTTCGCACTCTCCGTGGCGTAGGTGTCGTTGGCGTGGTAGAGATCGGTGAGCACGACGTGGGTGAGCCACTTGATCGACTTGAAGCCGTAGGTTTCCGGCACGATCACCCGCACGGGTCCACCGCGCACGCCGGGGATGAAGTCGCCGTTAAGCTTGTACGCGAGAATGACCGGATGCCATCCTGGCGGGTCCTCGAGGACGCGACCGATCGGCAGCGAGCTGCGGAACATCTGGTCGGGGTCGTCGTTGTGGTAGCCGTAGTAGAAAACCCGCCGCACTCTTCGCACTGGCTGGGCTCTCCAGATCACGTCTCGGAGCGGTACCCCTTCCCACAGCCCCATGCCCAGCGGCCGGCCGATGTTGTTGCAGGTCATGATCTTCAGGAAGCGGACGGCACGCTGCTTTCCCAGCTCCATGAGGTCGGCGAAGGTGAACGCGTTGCCGCCCTCGATCGTGAGCGGGTTGTTGACGGCTGCCGGCGTCTCTGCATCCGGGATCACCTCGAGCTTCCATGTGTCGCGTTCGAGTCCCACCTCGCGGCGTTTCTCCAGCGGCAACTTGTACGGCAGGGGCTTGCCGCGCTCGACCGAGCGGAACTCGAGGGGTGGCGTCAAGTACTCCAGCTCACCAACGAGCCTCTCGAGCGCCGCGTCGCGCGCTGCCCCCTTCGCCGAGAGCGGTGAAGCGACCAGGCCCAGCGTGCCTGCGGCGCCGAGCGAGAGAAAGTACCGGCGGGACAGTTCGATGTGTTCTTCCGCGCGTTGATCGGAGCGTTTCATGGTATCGTTCCTTGCTTAGGGACCGGCAAGAAAACAGCGGCTTCCCTGGTGCAATCCCGTCTGCGATAGCAGCATCATTAAAGAACCACGAAATAACTTGTACTTTTGAATGCCCAATTGCACCCCATCTTTGATCGCTTCTCAATCGCGAAAACAGCGGCTTCCTTGGAGCAAAGCTGGCTTCGATAGCAGCTAAAACCCATCCCAAGCAATCCGCGACGTAGGACAGCTATGCCTCTATCGTCGTTGAAGCTTCTGCAAGCGCCCTCCTGCAACCTCGGCCACGTAGACATTGTCCTGACGATCGACAGACAGCAAATGTGGCAAATTGAATTGACCTGGGGCTGTTCCCTTCCCGCCCCAGCGCTGTGTGACATGACCTTTCGCGTTGAGTCGTAGAATCTGATTCGCGCGCCCATCCGCCACGAAGATTCCGCCGTGCTTGTCGATCGCGATTCCAAAGGGAGCGAAGCCGGGCCAGATTTCGATGAGGTCGCCGTCTGGTCCGAAAACTTGAATGCGATCGTTCTCTCGATCACCCACCAGTACGCGGCCCTGGGCGTCGACCACGATCGTATGAGGCAGGTTGAATTCGCCTGGCCCCTTGCCGGGCGTTCCCCAGGACTTGATCAACTTTCCTTCCGCCGTAAACTTCAAGACCCGGCTGTTGCCGTAACCGTCGGAAATGTAGAACACTCCTTGGGAGCCAAAGGCAATGTCCGTCGGTCGGTCGAATTGATCGATTCCATCTCCCGGTCGATCCGATTGACCCAGAGCAAGCAACAGCTTTCCCGTCGGGTCGAATTTCAGGACGAGGTGATGGCCAACGTCGGTCACCCAGACGTTGTCGTCCCGGTCGATACGCAGACCGTGTGCTTTTCCAATCAGACCATCGCCCCAGGAATGCAGGAAGCGACCGTCCGAGTCGAAGCAGAGAATGGGGTGCTGTCCCCGGTGGAACAAATGGATGTGTCCCTTACTGTTAACCGCGACCCCCGAGCAGGCTCCCAACTTGATGTGTGGCGGCAGCTCTAAGAAATTGATGATCGGTTTGAAATCGATTGGCTTACTTGCAAGGCTTGCGGCAGTTTCACTTGAGAAAACCACGCGGCCGAAAAACTCGGGTCGATGGAATGCAGGCCGGTCCGTTTCTCCAGGAGACCATTGGCTGTGTTGCGGATTCGTTTTGCCACCCAAACGGTTGAGGTTCAGATGCCATGTGTCCGCCGGTTGAGGCGGAGTGTGTTTGGCGACTTTGGAAAAATTGGCGAACGGAATCGCTGCTTCTAGAATCCAGGAGCGGTCGGTGTCGGAGTCATCATTCAATGTCCCGTTGATCGAGATCCCAATCTTGATGCCCTTCGAATTCCAGTTATAGAGCAGTTCGCTGCTGGGGCCGTCGGGATGGTGCCGGTCGAGGAAAGCTCCGCGCACGTTCATTTCGATATTGAAATAGTTGAATGGTTGATCGGGATTCGGAGCAGTAAAGACTTCGACGCAATCATCTCTGTAAACCTGGCTGTCGTGTTCCGTGTGGTCGCCCCAGATGTAGGCGTCTTCGCAGACGTACGAAACATAGAGGTGTTTGTCGTCCCAAAGCAACCTTGCCTGGGTCTGCTCCTTCTCGCCTTTCGTCCACCAGGGGAATTGGAATGCCCCGACACTCGGAGCCGCTCTCCAATCCGGTTCGTCAAGACGACCGTCGATGGTAATCGGGGCGTCCGTCCGATGAATCGTGTAGGTTGGCACCTCGGCAGCGAGAACGGAGAATCCGGGAAAAGCAATGGCGCCCACAAGCGACCCGGTCAAACACGTCAATCGAAGTATCATGAACTCCTCGCTTTCATTCTGCGTTCAGACGAAAATAGTTCAACAACATGTTGTCGTTTCTTTCGTTGGTCGTCGGCTGTTTCAGCGCTTGCTGAGGAAAATCTATTCTTTCACGTGAAGATTTCGCCAACGGACTTCAAACGGGCCCGTTCCGCGACGAATGCCATGTACTTGCAATCCGATGAATCCAGAATTGGAGATCTCTTGCTCTTCCAATGCCGCGACGGACACGCCGTTGATCCAGGTCTGGATACGGTTGCCCTGCGCGCGCACATAAAAGTGATTCCACTGACCATTGCGAAAGGCGTTTTTCGATCTATCGGTACTGAGCCAACCTCGACCCGTCCCTTCAGAGTAAATGTAACCGGCGTTTCCCGGGCTTTTCTCTATCTCGACTTGGGGGCCGTGGACGCGTCCATTCTTGTAATCCGGCCAACTCTCGGAGCGAATTTGTACGCCTGAATTGAGCTCGTCGTCGACGAGGACATCGAACATCAGTTCGAAGTCACCGTACGCCTTCTCAGTGCAGAGAAAGGAATTCGGACTCCCTTCCGCTGTCTGACCGATGATGACGCCTCCCTCAACCCGGTAAGTGGCAGTCCCGTTTTTCTGTACCCAGCCGTCGAGGTTCTTGCCATTGAAAATAGGCGTCCACGTCCCTGGAACGGCTTCGCCTCCTCGGTAATTCAATTGGTCGAGCGTCCAAGTTGTCGCGCAAGCTTGGCCATAAATCGTGGGCACGGCATTGTTTTCGTCCCGAGTTTCAAAGCGGACCGTTCCTTGACCCGGCGCGCTGATATCCACGGTAATCAGCCCAAAGTTATTGCCGAGCATCGACCATAGTTGATTGTCGTGGGCTCTCGGAAAATGGGAAACTCGCTGACCCTGTTGCAATGGCGAACTGGTACCCTCCACGAGCAAGGTGCCGTCGGGTTGTTGCCACTGCATGGCCTCGCTGTGGTGACGGTCGCCACTGATGAAAATGAGGCCGCCGATTTGGTTCTCGGCAACAAAGTCCAGCAAGCGCTGTAGTTCGCCACGCGCCTCTTGATTGTGTCCCTCTCCTCGCAATCCCGCGGAAAGGACTTGGGTGCCATTGGCGATGAGCTTCACGGGGGCGCTTGACTCTTTCAGGCCCTCTAACAGCCAATCGAGCTGTGCGTCTCCCCATATTTTTCCTGTTTCCACTGTCACATCTTTGTGCCGCTGCGGGGAGTACTTGTGGTAGCGGCCGTCCATTAAGAATACGTCGACGGGGCCCAGACGAAATTTGCTGAAAATCCCGGGGGTCTTTTCAGTTCCCCATCCGGGATTGGCCCAGACTTGACGGAATGCCCGCAGCGCTTCTTCCTTGAGTTCAAATTCACGATCCGCGTTGTCTGGTCCATAATCGTGATCGTCCCAAATGCCATAGCTCGGCACGGTCCGCAGCATGGGTTCAAGATCCGGATGGACACGAGTGATCAGATGCCGGGTGGTCATAGACTCCTCGAAAATCCAATCACCCGTTTTTCCGGTGGTTCCGAAGTGGTTGTCGCTGCCATCGGCGACGATAAAGTAGGCGTTGTCACCCAGGAAGATCACGCAATCCGGTTGTTCCTTGGCAATGCAGTGGTAAATCGGTCCGGAGCCGTATTGGGACAACTTGCTGCACGAACCAAAGGCAATGCGAACCTTGCCGGTCTTGGAGGGCGCCGGCACGGTTTTGAAGGACAGCGTTGTCGTTGCGGCATCGCTTTCGCCACGCTTCACGGTGAGTTCAATTTGGGTGGGTGTCGCGGGTACCAGGTTTGAGAAATGAACCAGGTGGAATCCATCGTCCAGGTTCGTCAGGCTGGCATGCGCCTGTTTTCGGTTATTTTGCTCGACGGTTCCGCTGATAACGGAGCCTTGTTTTACTCGGAGCCAAACGGTCGCCTGCGAATCGCTGACATGCCCTAGCATGGGCCCGGCCTGGATGAGCTTGGGAGCGCCATAGGCGTCGATGGTCAAAACCAAAAAAGAACAATTCACCAAGACCAATATGAGATTAAGTCTTCGTCTGAAGCTCATGTCCTCAGTATAGGGCATTCGGCTTTGTTGGCAAGGGCCGTTCTTGACAAATCAAATCTCGGCGCTCCGGCGCCGTTTTGGACTCATCTTTCAGGGCGACCGGCGAAAACAGCCGGAAAGGTTGTACCTTACAATCCCATTCTCCCATCATTTGGTCGGTATGGGTGCCATGTCCTTCTCAAACGTCCGGATGCAGAGTATGCCACCGCGTCGCCTGTTCGTACGCGTGCCCGACCCGACACAGCAGTGGTTCCGACAGGTGTTTCCCGACGAACTGAAGACTCAGGGGCAATCCTTCGCGACTCATTCCACACGGCACGGAGAGCGTCGGTGCGCCGTTGTAATCGAACGGCACCGTGAACCGCTGAAACCTAGGGGGACGGCTTTCGGGCATGGGGCCATAGAGTTCCTCTCGCGTCACCCGGGGCGCCGGTTCGACCGTCGATGGGCAGACGAGCAGGTCGATCTCCTCGAACACTCTGCGGAGATGGCCCGTGCAGGCGGCGCGCAGGTTGTTGGCTTTGGCGTACTCCGCTCCCGTGACCTTCGCGCCCTTATCGAGCCAGCCTCGAAACCAGGGGCCGTAGTCGTCCTTGCGGGAAGGATAGGTCGCCTCGTGGGCGGCGGCGGCCTCGGCCGAACATAGAACAGGCCACGCAGCCACGTACTGATCCACGTCGGGCAGTTTCACCTCGACGACGTCGGCACCCAGTCCTTCCAGAACCTTGACCGCGGCCAGCACCGCCTCGGCCACCTCGGGGTCGATGTCGCCTGTGGCGTATTGCGCGTCGAAGCCGAGGCGAATGCCATCGACGCCTCGATCGATCCCTGCTAGCATGTCAGGCACCGGGACGCGAAGACACGTGGGATCATTGGCGTCGGGACCCGAGA